>JBCCDG010000138.1:0-11553 GCA_039030915.1 Pseudomonadota bacterium
CGGCCAATCCTGCCTCGATCTCGCTGCAGCCAGGCTCCGGCATAGTGCCGGCACGCAATGGTCGATGCGCCGCTACATCAACATGGACCCACTCACGGCCGCAAAGGCCGAAACCGGAGCCACTGTCGCATAAGCAATGTGCGAAAGATCCTGGACGCTACCGAAGGGCGACACGCGGCTCCGTTCCGTTGTAAGCGACCCGGTTCGTTGGTCGTTCGCGGGCAGGCAATCGTGCGCGCGGTCAGCGCCGGCCGTGGGTGCTCGCCCGGTTATTCGGTACTATGAAGGGTGTCTGTGTCGCGGGGCTGCCTGTGTCCGGTCTCGATCGTACAGGTCAGGCCGTCTCGAGGGGCCCGCTGTCCGATGGCCGATACGGCATGGCGGTGGCCCATGCGGGCAGGAGAGCCTGGACCGAGCGTTCTGCCGTTCGATTGGTCCTTGGCGCGTGAGGCCGGGTGCGGATAGGCCTGATGCCGTGCCAACGGGGCGCTTCGGCGCAGAGCCTGGAGCGATGGCATGAGCCTGTGTCAGTCGTGATCTGATCGGGGAAGGATGCTGCATCCCCTAACCCCGCGCTGCGGTCGCACTGGGAGCCGCGCCGCTCGTCTGGCAGCCCCTCGACGCAAGCGAGCCTCGTGGAACGATCGATCCCGAGACGGACGTGAACCCTGCCGCTGCCGCGCGGGTTGTCCTGCTCTCGCCGGCCGCCGGTGGCGTGATGAGCGATCCGGCGGAAATGGCCCTGCTTGCCCATGTCGAGATGCATAATCTCGCCCGCCTAGGTCTTGGCATGCGCGATCAGGTGCGCTGGAAAAGGGCTTGTCACGACGACCCGCCCCATGTGAGGGCGCAGGATCCCGAGCACCGCCATGGCATTGCCGGCCCCTCGACGATCACTTGGTCCGTCGGATCGAGCGTCGCCGCGACGGCCTCGAGATCGTTGCGGGCCACGCCGATACGGCCGAGGCAACCGAATGCTCCTTCATCGAGCATGACCGCTTCCGCGAACGCCCGGTGTATGTCGATGCCGCTGATCTGCATGTCTCCCTCCATTGCCATCGCAATCGTGGGCGGGCACGCGGCACCGACAGACCTGCGCTTGCAGCGGCCGCTTCCCCTCGAGCCCGGTGGCGGCGGGAAAGCCGCAGGGGCGACCAAGTAACGGCTCGGGCTCGCGGCCGAGGTTCGTGGCCCGGTCCGCTCGCACTCACGTGGTCCCGCCGATCCAGAACCCGGATGCTCTTACCCAGGCGGCGATCTCAAGAGACCGGCAGGGTTCCCGCACGCCGACCCGGCCATGCCGGATAACGCTAAGGTGGGACGGAGGAACCGCAGGCTCGCGGAGACGATTGTCAAACGCGATTGCTATCATGGCCACGATCGGCTTCTCCGAGATCTCGGAGATGTTGTCACTGCATACGAGGTCGCTCGGCGCCTCCAGCCGCTCAACGGTTGCACGCCCTATGATCTCATCTCCAAGACCCGGACCGCAGAGCCGGGATGGGTCGATATCGATTCAATCCGCCACCTGCCGATATTGAATACCTAGTGCTTACGGCCGCCGCACCGGATGGCGGGGTTCAGGCCGGCCGAGACGATCGCGGACCGTTTGGATTGGACGGGGTTACAGGACCACTAGAGGCTTCCCGGATGTTCCGCTTATGTTCACACTTCGCCACGTATGCTGACGTGGGTGGGCGCGGGCGCCGTGCTCAGCGTTCCATGGCAGGCTTTGCCGAGGGCCTTCGCGCGCCAGTCGCCGCAGGGCAGGGGGGGTGACGAAGGCGGCGAGCAGCATGATCGGCACAAGCCACAAGGTGAGCTTCGCGCCGCCGGTCAGCAGGTAGTCGACGAGGGTCATTGCCGCTTGCATCGACACCATCGAGATGAGGGACATCTTCGTCGCCACGTGGAAGGCGTCGCGCAGCGCCATCTGGCGCGAGAGGATGAAGGTCTCGAGCGCTACGGACGTCAGGATACCGTTCACGATGGCCAGCGCCATGATCCCGATGACCGGCCAGGGAATGCCCGTCAGCTGGAAGAAGAGGATCGTAACGAAATCGCCGATCGAGTATCCAGGAGGCACCAGCCGGTATCGATCTAGGCTCGCTTCCAGCTGCGCCGGCAGCGCCAGTCGAGCGTGGTTACCGGGGCCGCGTCGGCCAGGGCGGTCATTCTTGTCGACGCGACTTTCACAAGGGCCGAAAGGGCGGCGCCGTCAAGGGAAGGCCGGATCTCCGCTCAGGTCATGACGTCGGGCTCCGTACGCCCGAGCCGGTTCTCGATGCCGGCCAGCGCCTCGGCTGCGCGGATGACGGGCGCGAGGGCGACCTGGGGATCCTCGTCCTGTCGCCCCTGATCGGGCTCGTAGCGCTCCAGATAGACGCGAAGCGTGGCGCCGACGGTACCGGTGCCCGAGAGGCGGAAGACGGCGCGCGCAGCGTCGCCGAAGACGATGCAGACGCCCTGCTTCGTCGCGGTCGATCCGTCCACGGGGTCCGTGTACGCGAAGTCCTCCGCCTCGCTTACCGTCAGCCCCTCGACCTCGCGCCCCGGCAGGTCGGGCAACGCGGCGCGTAGGGCGTCCATCAGGCCCTCTGCCGCCGCCTTGTCCACGCCTTCGTAGTCATGGCGCGAGTAGTAGTCCCGCCCGTGTTCGGCCCAATGCTCCTGCAGGATATCCGCAACCGACTGGCCCCGGTCGGCGAGGATGTTGAGCCAGAGGAGCACGGCCCAGAGCCCGTCCTTCTCGCGCACATGGTCGGAGCCCGTGCCAGCGCTCTCCTCCCCGCAGATCGTGGCGCGGCCCGCGTCGAGGAGGTTGCCGAAGAATTTCCAACCCGTGGGCGTCGCGAAGGCCTCGACGCCCAGCCGTTCCGCCACCCGGTCCGCCGCGCGGGAGGTGGGCATCGAGCGGGCGATGCCCTTGATGCCGTCCGTGTAGCCGGGAGCGCGGTGGATGTTGGCGGCGAGCACGGCGAGGCTGTCGGACGGGGTGACGTAGATGCCGCGGCCCAGGATCATGTTGCGATCGCCGTCCCCGTCGGAGGCAGCGCCGAAATCGGGCGCGTCGGATCCCATCAGCTCGTCCATCAGCGCCTTGGCGTAGACCGGGTTCGGGTCAGGATGCCCGCCGCCGAAATCGGGGAGCGGCACTGCGTTGATCACCGTCCCCTCGGGCGCGCCGAGCGTGCCTTCGAGGATCGTCCGTGCATAGGGCCCCGTCACCGCGTGCATCGCGTCGAAGCGCATCCGGAAGCCGCCCGCGAAGAGCGCCCGGATCGCCTCGAAGTCGAAGAGGCTCTCCATGAGCTCGGCATAGATCGCCACGGGGTCTATCACCTCGACCGTCATCTCGCCGAGCTGCACCTCGCCGAGCGTCGAGAGATCCACGTCCGCCGCCTCCAGGATGCGGTACTCCACGATCTCGGTCGTCCGCTGGTGGATCGCGCTGGTGACGCCCTCCGGCGCCGGGCCGCCCGCGGGAATGTTGTACTTGAGGCCGAAGTCTCCGTCCTCGCCGCCCGGGTTGTGGCTGGCGGACAGGATGAGGCCGCCATCGGTCCCGAGATGCCGGATCACGGCCGAGGCGGCGGGCGTCGAGAGGAGCCCGTCCCGGCCGACGACGATCCGCTCGAGCTCGTTGGCCGCCGCCATCTTCATGATCGTCTGGATCGCGCGCTTGTTGAAGAAGCGCCCGTCTCCGCCAAGCACCATCGTCTTGCCTGCGACGGGCCCAATCGCATCGAAGATCGACTGCACGAAATTCTCGAGAAAGCCGGGTGCCATGAAGGTGCGGGTTTTGGCGCGGAGGCCCGAGGTGCCGGGCTTCTGGCCGTCGATGGGCGTGGTGTGGACGATATTGACGGTCATGGTCCTCTCCCTCTGATGCTCTGGCGCCTGCCTCGGATGGCGGGCCGGGGGATCGCTTGGCGGAGCAGATGCGGCGGGCGCGCGCATTCTCCACCCCAGGCGCCGCCGCGCATCGGATCCGTCTGCCGAAGGATCAGTCGAAGACGAGGCGTGTATCCGAGACCCCGACGGCCTTGGCCAGCGCGCCGAGCCGGGCCTGCACCGCGTCCCCGTCCGGCACCGTGTCGGCGCCGGTCACCCGCACCACGACCGCATCCGCCTCGATCTCCAGGCGCGCGCGGTCGAGGATCGCCGGCACGCTGCCGGAGAAGCGGTAGCCGAGCTGGAGCGCGCGGCCTAGGATCTGCGCGCGCCGCGCCACCGCTTCTGGCAGGAGAGCCGCGATCTCCTTCGCCTCCCGATCCGCGGGACGGCCGCCATGGCGCGCCATGAGCGCGGCCGCCAGAAACACGCGCTCGGTATGGGAGACGCCGACAAAAGGCAGCTCGAGCACGCGGGAGAAGGCCACGCCTGCCCGGTTGTTCGCATGGTCGCGCCAGGCCATGTCCGACAGCGCGCAGGCCGCGAGCCTCAGCCGCTTGTCCTCCGCCGTCTCGGCAGGGAAGAGCCCGTCCGTCCAGCGCACCAGCGCTTCGGCGAAGGCGGGCACGCGGGCGCGGCGTTCGCCGAAGACGCGGGCGCCCTCGATCAACGGATCGCGCTCGCGCTCCTCGGGCGGCAAGAGGCTGTAGAGCCAGCCTTCGCGCAGGCCGAGCGCCGAGAAGACCACGCGCTCGGGTTTCATCGCCTTCAGCACACGGTCGAGCACAAGGGCGGAGGCGGGCAGCGTCTCGATGCGGCGCGACGGGACGTCCGGCAGGTCGGCGACTGCATCCGGATCCGAGCCCGCCACCTCCTTGGCCAGCGCCCGCGCCTCCTTGAGCGTCATCTCGAAGCCATGGGCGACACGGCAGAGGGAGCGGCGGCGCGCAAGCTCCACCCGCGCCAGCGCCCGCCAGCCGCCGCCGACGAGATAGAAGACCGGATCGGTCAGCAGCGGGGGCAGCGCGCCCTCCAGCATCACGTCGATGCGCTTTTTCGTGGCCCCGCGCCCGTCCGCCATCATCGCCGTCACCGGCAGGGCGCCGAGGGGCAGGCTGACGAAGCGGTCGCCCACGCGGTCCGGCAACGCTTCCGCGATCTCGAGGCTGCCGCCGCCGATATCGCCCACAAGCCCGCAAGGGCGGTAGAAGCCGGAAACCACGCCGAGGGCGGCGAGCCGCGCCTCCTCCTCTCCCGCGAGCAGCTTGGTGCGCAGCCCTGTCCGCTCCTCGATGCCGCCAACCAGCAGGTCGCCGTTGGGCGCGCCGCGCACCGCCTCGGTCGCCAGCACGTCGATGCGCCCCGCTCCCATTGCCTCGGAAATGGCGTGGAAGCGCTCGACGCTGCGGAGCGCATGGGAGATGGCCTCCTTGTTCAGGCTCCCGTCATCGCCGCGCCCGGCGCCAAGCTTGCAGAGGGACTTTTCGTTGAAACGCGGGAAGGGGGCGCGGCTGAGCGCATCGTAGACGACAAGGCGCACGGAGTTCGAACCGATATCGATTACGGCCACGGGCGCTTCGCCGGCCGCAGCCTCCGCCGGATCCGCCCCGCCGTGCATGTCGCCATCGGCACCCATGGGGCGGAGCTAGAGCGCCGCTGCCTCCGCGGCAAGCCGGGCGATGCCGTCCCAGTCCCCGGCGTCGATGAGTGTCTTGGGCGCGACCCACGAGCCGCCGACGCAGACGACGTTGCCGAGCGCGAGATAGTCCCGCGCATTGCCGAGCCCGATCCCGCCCGTCGGACAGAAGGACAGGCCTGCCAGCGGGCTCGCCCAGGCCTTGAGCACGGGCACGCCGCCATTCGCCTCCGCGGGAAAAAATTTCAGATGGTCGAGGCCGCGCTCCGCCCCCGCCATCGCTTCGGACGGCGTGGCGACACCCGGCAGCATCGGCAGGCCAGCCGTCTCCGCCGCGTCCATCACGGCGGGTGAGAACCCGGGCGAGACGCCGAAGCGCGCGCCCGCCGCCACCGCCGCCTTCACATCGGCTGCAGAGCGCAGCGTGCCGGCGCCCACCACAGCCTCAGGGGCCGCGTCGGCCATCGCGCGCATGGCGTCGAGCGCGGCGGGCGTGCGCATCGTGATCTCGAGCGCCCTCAGCCCCCCCGCGACCAGCGCCCTTGCGAGCGGACCGGCATGGGCCACCTCCTCCACGATGAGGACGGGCACGACCGGGGCGAGCCTGCAAATTTCGGCGATGGTCATCCGTTTCTCTCCCCTCCACGGCCCGGGCGTCGATCAAGCCGCCCCCGGCCCGCGCATGCAAGGGCAGCGGCGCGCATCTGTCCCCTTGCCTTAGGTCCATGAGGCGGGCTTCTGTAGGTCCAGAATTACCGCGGCGTTGACTGATCTTGGGACCGGCGGTACCGGCGACGCAACGCTAGCCCGCATCCGTCAGCGACCCGGCGCGAGATGGCCGTCGCGGCGACAGCCGCGATGCGGCGGGCTGGAAGTGGCACCGGGATGCTGGCGTCGACGCGCCGCCACCGAGGGACAGGGAAGGATGACGCCATGAAGATGACCACCGAAGAGGCCTTCGTCAAAGTCCTCCAGATGCACGGCATCGAACACGCCTTCGGCATCATCGGCTCGGCAATGATGCCGATCTCGGACCTCTTTCCCAAGGCCGGCATCAAGTTCTGGGACTGCGCGCATGAGTGCAATGCCGGCATGTCGGCCGACGGCTACGGCCGCGCCAGCGGGAAGATGGCCATGGCGATCGCGCAGAACGGCCCGGGCATCACGAACATGGTCACTCCCATCATCACCGCCTACTGGAACCATACGCCGCTCCTCCTCGTGACGCCTCAGGCCGCGAACAAGACCATCGGGCAGGGCGGCTTTCAGGAAGTGCCGCAGATGAGCATGTTTGCCGATTGCGTGTGCTATCAGGAGGAGGTGCGCGATCCCACCCGCATCGCCGAGGTGCTGAACCGCGTCATCACCAAGTCGATCCGCGGCTCAGCACCGGCGCAGATCAACGTGCCCCGCGATATGTGGACCCAGGTGATCGACATCGAGCTGCCCCAGATCGTCGACATCGAGCACCCCCGCGGTTCCGAGCGCGCCATCGACGAGGCCGCGAAGCTGCTGTCCGAGGCAAAGCACCCGGTCATCCTCAACGGCGCAGGCGTGGTTCTGTCGGGCGGCATTCCCGCCTCTGCCGCCCTGGCCGAGCGTCTCTCCGCACCCGTATGCTGCAACTACCAGCATAACGACGCCTTCCCCGGCGGACATCCGCTCTCCTGCGGCCCGCTCGGCTACAACGGCTCCAAGGCGGCGATGGAGATGATCTCGAAGGCGGATGTGGTGCTGGCCCTCGGCACCCGGCTCAACCCCTTCTCCTCCCTCCCCGCCTATCAGACCGAGTACTGGCCGAAGGACGCCAAGATCATCCAGGTCGACATCAATGCCGACCGCATCGGCCTCACCAAGCGCGTGAGCGTCGGCATCCAGGGCGACGCGCGCATGGTGGCGGAGCAGATCCTCGACCGTCTCTCCGACAGCGCGGGCGACGAAGGGCGCGCCGAGCGTGAGGCGATGGTGGCGCAGGCCAAGTCCCGCTGGGCGCAGGAGCTCACCTCCATGGATCACGAGGACGACGATGCGGGCACCAACTGGAACGAGCGGGCGCGCAACGAGCATCCCGAGCGCATGAGCCCCCGCATGGCATGGCGCGCGATCATGGCGGCGCTGCCGGAGGACGCGATCATTTCGACCGATATCGGCAACAACTGCGCCATCGGCAACGCCTACCCGACCTTCCCGAAGGGCCGGAAATACCTCGCCCCCGGCCTCTTCGGCCCCTGCGGCTACGGCCTGCCCTCGATCCTCGGCGCCAAGATCGGCTGCCCGGACGTGCACTGCGTGGGCTTTGCGGGCGACGGTGCCTTCGGCATCGCGATGAACGAGTTGACCGCCTGCGGCCGCGGCGAGTGGCCGGCCATAACCATGGTCGTCTTCCGCAACTATCAGTGGGGCGCGGAGAAGCGGAACTCGACCCTCTGGTTCGAGGACAATTTCGTCGGCACCGAGCTCAACCTGGGCGTCGAATATGCCCGCGTGGCAGAGGCTTGCGGGCTGAAGGGCGTGCAGACCACCACAATGGAGGCGACGACCGAGGCGTTGCGCGAGGCCGTGCGCGCGCAGATGGAGGACGGCGTGACGACGCTCATCGAGGTCGTTCTCAACCAGGAGCTGGGCGAGCCCTTCCGTCGCGACGCGATGAAAAAGCCGGTCGAGGTCGCGGGCATCAGCGCGGCGGACATGCGCCCCCAGCCCGCCCGCGCCTGAGGGCATAGCGCCAGGAGGACCCCGCGATGAGCGACATTCTCGTCGTCAATTCAGGGTCCTCCTCCATCAAGGTCGCGCTCTTCTCCCCGGAAGGCGACAAGCGGCTCTCCGGCGCGGCGAGCGCCATCGGCCTTTCGGACGCAACGCTCGCGCTCGGCAAGACCGAGAGGGCGCTCCCGCTGCCCGACCACGCTGCCGCGATGGCCGCGCTCCTCGAGGCGCTGGCGGGCAAGGGTATCGCGATCGAGGCGCTGGCGGCGGCGGCGCACCGCGTGGTCCATGGCGGGGCCACGCTGACCGCGCCGGCGCGGGCGACGCCCAAGCTCCTCGCCGAGATCGAGCGCTGCGTGCCGCTCGCCCCCCTCCACAACCCGCACAACCTCGCCGCCATAAACGCGTTAGCCCTTGTGGCGCCTGGACTTCCGCAGTTCGTCTCCTTCGACACCGCCTTTCATGCGACCTGTCCGGAGGTTGCGGGGCGCTATGCGCTGCCGGTGGAGGCGGAGGCGCTGGGGATCCGGCGCTACGGCTTTCACGGCATCTCCTATGCGAGCCTCGTGCGCCTGTTGCCCGGCATCGCGGGCGGGCCGCTGCCGCGCCGGCTCCTCGCCTGCCATCTCGGCAACGGCGCCAGCCTCTGCGCGATCCTCGAGGGCCGCTCCGTCGCCACCACCATGGGCTACTCCCCGCTCGAGGGGCTGACCATGGGCACGCGCGCGGGCGGGATCGACGGCAACGCCGTCCTGCGCCTCGCGGAGGCCTACGGCATCGAGCGCGCCGGGCACATGCTCAACAACGAAGCCGGGCTCCTCGGCCTCTCCGGCCTCAGCGGCGACATGCGCGTGCTCGAGGAAGCCGGGACCGAGGAATCCGCGTTTGCCATCAAGCACTTCTGCTACTGGGCCGTGCGCCACGCAGGCTCGATGATCGCGGCGATGGGCGGGCTCGACGCCGTCGCCTTCACCGGCGGGATCGGGGAGAATGCGGCCCATGTGCGCGCTGCCATCATGGAGGGGCTCGGCTGGGCGGGCCTTGCGCCCGATGCCACCGCCAACGCCGCCGGCGCCCCCCGCCTCCACGCCCGCGGCTCGGCCGTCGCCGCCTATATCGTGCCCGCCGAGGAGGAGGCGATGATCGCGCGCGAGGCCCGTGCCCTGTTCGACGCCGAGGGGCAGGGGCGCTGAGGCCCGGGCGGCCCCGCACGCACAGTCCCGCCACCGCGCAACGCCCCCCGAAGCCCCGGAAAATGGCCCCGCATGGCCATGGTGGCCCCCCGCAAGGGACCACCGGCAGCGAGAGTTAACGGGTGCGGGAGGGCGAGATGACCGTTTCGGGGGCAGAGGGTGAACGCGACAGGCCGGCGGCGGCCGCGCCGGCGCACGAGGCGGGCATGCTGGGCACGGCGCTCGAGGCGCTGATCGGCGAGCTCGAGGCCGCCAGCCGGCGGCGGGACAGGGCCGGCCTGGCGGTCGAGGCCGCGCGGCACCAGCATGCCACGGTGCTGGCCGCCGCCAACCGGCTGGTCTGTGTCCTGCCGCGCGGGTCCGAGCGCACCCTGTGGGAGGACCGGATCGAGGCGGCGGCCGCGCTCGACAGCCCCGCCGCAGGCTATGCCCGCCGCGCGGGCGGCGGCGCGCGGGAGCCGGTGATCCGCCCGTTCCGCCGCAGCGGCAGCCCGCGCATGATCGCCGTGCATCGCTTTCTGGCCCTGGAGGGGCGCGCGGCCTTCCGCACCGAGGAGCTGACCATCCACCTCACGATGCTGGGCTTCGACCTGCCCAGGCACGCCGCCGCCAACACCTGCCGCCGCCTGATCCGGCAAGGCATCATCACCCGCATCGACCACGCCCTCTACGCCATCAACCGCAGCCACCCGGCCCTCGCGGAGGCGGAGCTCTTGGAACTGCGGAGCGGTGGCTAGGCTGAGCAGTCGCCGTCCACCGCTTTCTGGCGCTCGAGGGCCGCAGCGCCTCCCGCACCGTCGAGCTCCACAGTCACCTGACGACGATGGGCTTCGACCTGCCGGACCGCGCCGCCCCCAACATCTGCCGCCAGCTCATGCGACAGGGCCTCATCACCCGCATCGACCACGCCCTCTACATAATCAACAGGGGGTCATCCCGTCCTGACAGAGATCGAACTCTCAGAGCTTCGAGGTAGGTGGTAAAGTGGGGTTTTACCCCATCGCCGGTGGCCCAGATGATTGGGTAACATTCCACCCCAGGATCAAGTAATAGGCTTCGATATAGATCTTTTCAGCTCTGCTTTCGCGAAGCGATTTTCTTTTCTCGTTGGGCTTCTAATGCGACCCGTTCTTTTTTTCTATCCCTGCCGCTGAACGTTTCTGTCTTAATTTTTCGGCTTCCTGATGCTACGTACTGCCAATCCGTTCTGATATTCTCAAGCTGCTTGGCAATCACTACTAAGGGCTCAGCGTCGCCAAGACGACGCATTCCGGCAAAGTCGGCTAAATCAGCAATATATCGAGCAGTCTCTCGTTTATCCTTTTTTGCATCTAGATGCCATTCGACGTCAAAGATAAACTTTGTACTACGTATTTCTTCAAAATCTCCTATGTGAGAGCGTAAAATCTGCCCTGGCCTCATTACGCTTGCGCCTTTGATTATCGCTTCTGGAAGTGAATCACAGTTTTCTACGCTGCCTTCAAAGCTTAATTTGATTGAGATATCAAATGCAGCCGCATTTCCGGAGTTCTCTACAACCATATCAAAATGACTGAATAGCCACTCGTTTTGCTCGAGGGTGACGGTAATGAGAGGGCTGCTAGAAATTTTCCTGAGGAGTTTCGTTTCCTGTGCTAGAACATAGGTCAGATAACAAAGTACAATGCCTACAAAGAGGCTAACTAATTGTATTGCGTAGTCAAAAATCTCTGGATTTTCCTGCATAATAGAAAATTCTTTCCTTGATCTATTGAATTAGTGCGCGTTTGCCCAGCTCGATCCAAATCCGCTTTCGACCACTAGAGGCACGGCAAGATCGCGGGCTGGATGATCAGCTGCCTGCATCATCTCTTGTACGCCTTTCGCGAACGTCTCCGCGCAATCCTCCTCCACCTCGAATAGGAGTTCGTCGTGGACCTGGAGGAGCATTTTGTTGACGCGGCCGGTGCTGGCCATGTGTTTCGGCAGGCGGATCATGGCGCGGCGGATGATGTCGGCGGCGCTGCCCTGGATGGGCTGCGCGGGTTTCCCGTTTCGGCAGGAACGGTGCTGACCTGACCCGTCAGTCGACTGTGACCGGTACCGGTGCAGTGGGCTGTAACTCCCATCCCGCATCGAGCCAGC
>JBCCDG010000139.1:0-11552 GCA_039030915.1 Pseudomonadota bacterium
AGGAGGAGCGCCCGCTTGGGCCGGCGCTCAAGCGGGGCTGGCGCGGCGGCTGCCCGAATTGCGGAGAGCGCACGCTCTTTTCGAGCTTCCTGACCGTGAGCGAAAGCTGCACCAATTGCCGCGAGGCGCTGCATCACCACCGGGCGGACGATCTGCCGGCCTGGCTTACGATGATCGTTGTCGGCCATGTGCTGGCGGTGGCGCTTCTGGCCGTCGAGAACGCTTTCGCGCCCGCGCTATGGGTTCATGCGCTGATCTTCGGGCCCTTTGTGCTGCTGAGCTCGCTCTGGCTCCTGCCGCGGATGAAGGGGGCCGTCGTCGGCATGCAGTGGGCGTGGCGGATGCACGGCTTCGGCGGAGCGGCGGACTGAGCCCCCGCTTTACGCAGCCCCCCGCAGCGCGCTAGCTCTGCGAGCCGAGGGTGGCGCCGGGGTGGCGTGCCGGAGCCGGGAGCCGCCGGATGGCCGCGACTGAGACGAGCGAGAGCCGGGAGGGTGCGGAGCGGGCGCCGCGCCACGCAGCGACCGTTATCCTGATCCGCCGCGACACGGCGGAGCCGCGAGTCCTGATGGGCCAACGCGGCAAGGGCGCGGCCTTCATGCCCTCGAAATTCGTCTTCCCGGGCGGTGCCCTGGATGCCGCCGACGAAACAGCCGCCGCGGCCTTCCCCCCGCCTGCTCCGCTTGCCGACCGACTCGGCGCGGGGATAGGGGGCGTGGGCGACACCAGCCTCGGCGCGGCCTTGGCGCTTACCGCGGTCCGGGAGCTCTGGGAGGAGACGGGGCTCGTCCACGCAGAGGCTGCCACGAAGGCTGACCCTGGCGCGCAGGCCCTGCCCGAGCCCTGGCACCGCTTTGCCGCGCGCCACGGGCGGCCGAGCTTTGCAGGTCTTGGGTTCATCTTCCGCGCGATCACGCCGCCGGGGCGCACGCGCCGCTTCGATGCGCGGTTCCTGACGCTCGATGCGGGCGCGCTCGCCTGCGATCCGGACGATTTCAGCGGCGCGGATGAGGAGCTCGCGCATCTGAGCTGGATCACCATCGCCGAGGCGCGGGCGCTCGACCTGCCCTTCATCACCGAGGTCGTGCTGGGCGAGCTCGAGGCGCGGCTGGCGCTGGGCGAGGCCGCGGCCGCCCGCCCGGCCCCCTTCTTCCACCACGATGGCGGCCGCTCCTTCCTCGACCCGCTCTAGGGGCGCACGCGCCCTTGCGGCGGGGCGCGGGATGTCCGACCTCTCGAGTATGACACCGCGGGACGGCTGGGAATCGGATGGCTGAGCGCAAGGTCCGGCGGCGGCGCAAAGAGGCGCGGCCGGGCGAGATCATCGAGGCAGGTTTCGAGGTCTTTACCGAGAAGGGCTTCAACGGCACCCGCCTCGACGAGGTGGCGGCCCGCGCCGGCGTCGCGAAGGGGACGCTCTATCTCTATTTCGACAGCAAGGAAGCGCTCTTCGAAGCGGCGCTCAAGGCCCAGCTCGGCAGCACCGTCAACGAGATCGGAGCGATGCTTGAGGCCTATGACGGGCCATCCGACAAGCTGGTCGAGCTGTTGCTGAGCGGCATGTATCAGCGGATGTCTGATCCCAGGGCCCGCACGCTTCTGCGCATCGTCATCGGTGAGGGGGAGCGCTTTCCGAACCTCGTCGCCTTCTATCACCGCGAGGTGGTGAGCAAGGCGCGCGGCTTCATGCAGCGCATCGTGGAGCGCGGCATCGAGCGGGGCGAGTTCTCGCGGACGGCGGTGGCGGACCTGCCGATGGTGATTGCGGGGCCGGGCATCATGGCGACGGTCTGGCAGCTCGTCTTCGCGCAGGTCGAGCCGGTCGATCTCGAGGAGTTCCGCAGGGCCCATATCGCCCTCGTGCTCGACGGCCTCAGGGCACGCCCCGGCCCCCCGGCGGGCGACTAGGACGCGCCTCAGGAAGCCCGCGCCGCTGCTTGCCCTCCGGCGCGTCGGGCCTCGCGGCGCTCCGCCGCCAGGGTCGTCAGGCCGAAATCGTCGAGGATCGTGTAGAACGCGGGCACCACGAAGATCACCATCGCCGTCGCCGCCATCAGGCCGAAGGCAAGGCTCGCCACCAGCGGGATCAGGATCTGTGCCTGCAGGCTCGTCTCCGAGAGCAGCGGCAGGAGCCCCGCGGCGGTGGTGAGCGAGGTGAGCAGGATCGCTCGGAACCGCGCGGCCACCGCCGGCGCCACCGCCTCGGCGATATGCGCGCCCGGACGGTGGTGCGTCTTGATGCGGTGGACGAGAAGAATCGAGTCGTTGACCACCACGCCGGCGAGCGCCGCAAAGCCCAGCATCGAAGGCATCGTGAAATCGATCCCCAGTCCGAGATGGCCGACGACCGCACCGATCAGCGCGAACGGGATCAGGACCATCACCACCACCGGCTCCACGAAGCTGCGGAACTGGAAGCTGAGGACGAGGAAGACGCCGACGAGCCCCAGACCGAAACCCATGAGCATCGAGGTCCGCGTCTCGGCCGTTTCCGCATCCTGCCCCGCGACCTCGAAGCGCACGCCCGGATGGCGTTCGAGAAAGCCTGGCAGGAAGCGGGCGCGCGTGTCGGCCAGGATCTCCGCCGCGTTGGCCACGCGCGGATCGACATCGCCCTGCACGCTCACGGCCCGAGCGCCGTCGATACGGTTGATGCGCGCCCAGCCGCGCGTCTCCTCGAGCGTTGCCACGGAAGGCAGCGGCACCATGGTGCCGTCGGGGGCACGGACCATGAAATCCCGAAGCGCGGTGAGGCGGTCGCGATCTGCCGCCGCCATGCGCAGATCGATCTCGTAGGAGATCGGGCCGACCTGTATGTCGTCGATGGTCGTGCCGAAGAAGGCCGCCCGGACCTGATCGGCGATTTCTCCGCTCGTGAAGCCGAGGAGCTGTCCCTGTGGAGCGATGCTGACGGCGATCTCGGGCTTGCCGGGGCGCAGATCGTCCATGAGGCTGACGACGCCTTCGTAGCTGCCGAGCCAGCCCCTCAGCTCCGCGCTCGCGGCCTTCAGCGCGTCGAGATCACTGCCCTTGAGGCGGAGGTCGAAGGGTCTGCCGGCGGGGCCGAAATTCGGCTCGGTGAAGGTGAGGGCCGTGACGCCCGGCGGGCTTCCGACCCGGGCGCGCCATTCGGCAAAGAGCGGATCGTTGGCGATGCTGCGTTCCTCGGAGGTGAGGAGGTCGACGCTGACGGTCGCCACATGGTCGCCCTGCTCATAGGCGTCCGCGTTCTGGCCGTAAGTGACCGTCACGTTCTCGACGAGACGGCCGCCCGGCTGCTCAGGCCCGTATTCGGCCTCGATCGCGTCCATGGCCGCGGTCACCCGGTCGACGACCGCCTCCGTCGCTTCGAGCGGCACGCCCTGGGGCAGGAGGATGCGCGCCTCCAGCCGGTCGCCGTCGAGATCCGGGAAGGGCGTGAACTTGAGTACGCCGGCCGCGAGCGCGGTGGCCGCGAGCACCAGCGCGGCGATGCTCAGCCCCGCGGTGAGATAGCGGAACCGCACGGAGAGCGCGGCGAGCGGCACCGCGCCCCGTTCCCCGAGCCAGCGCACCGCCCCGTTCGCCGCGCGCTGAACGCGCCCCCGCTCGGCACGCGCACCATGCAGCGCATGGCCGAGATGGCTCGGCAGGATCAGGAACGCCTCCACGAGCGAGATCGCCAGCACGGTGATCATCACGATCGGCACAACCCGCAGGGTCTGACCGAGATCGCCCTCGAGAAAGCCGAGCGCGCCGAAGATGCAGAGCGTGGTGAGAAAGGACGAGGCGATGCCGGGCAACACCTCCAGCGCCCCCTCCGCCGCTGCCTCCATCCCAGACCGCCCCGCCTCGCGGCGGGCCGCGATGTTCTCGGAAATGACGATGGCGTCGTCCATCAGCAGGCCGACGACCATCAGGAGACCCACCATCGTCAGCATGTTGAGCGTGAGACCCATGAGCGCCATCGCCGCGAGACCGCCCAGGAACGCCACGGGCAAGCCCATCACGATCCAGAAGGCGAAGCGGGTGCCGAAGAAGAGCCACATGGTGAAGCAGACCAGCAGCAGCCCCTGCACGCCGTTCACGACAAGGAGCGACAGCCGGTCGCGCACCAGCGGCGCGAGCTCGTTGACGAGCGTGAGGCCCACGCCGTCGGGCGCCGCCGCCTCCTCCGCGTCGATGAACGCCTCCACCCGCTCGGTGACGCGCAGCAGGTCCTCGGCCGGGGTCTTGGTGACGTCGATGAAGGCGGCGGGCCGGCCGTCGAAGGTGCTGCGCGCACCGTCGGTCTCGAAGCGATCCGTAATCGTCGCGATGTCGCCGAGGCGGAGCGCGCCGCCCTGCCGGTCGGAGACGATCACGAGGCCGGTCAGCGCCTCGGTCGAGCGCCGCTCGTCGTCGACGCGGATCAGGATCTCGCGGTCTGCCGCCTCTATCTCGCCCGCGGGCAAGTCGGTGTTCTGCCGCTCGAGCGTGCGGGCGATGTCGGCAAGGCTGAGATCGTAGGCGCGAAGGAAGCTCTCGCGAAGCTCGATCCTGAGCTGGCGGTCCGGAAAGCCCGTAAGCTCGGTGCGCGGGATGCCGCCGAAAGCGTCCATGCGCTCCTTCACGTCGCGCGCATAGCTGTGCAGCGCGGGCCAGTCCGCAGGCCCGGTGACGGCGACCGATCCGACCGCGTCGGTCCGGCCAAGCTGTTCCAGCACCGGCTCCTCGGCACGGTCGGGAAAGTCGTCGATGGCGTCGATCTCGGTACGGATCTCGCCGAAGAAGCGGTCGAGATCGCCGCCCTCGCGCATCTCGACCGTGGCGACCGCACGGCCCTCAGTGCTCTCGCAGGTGATCTCCTCCACGCCGTCGACCGCGTCGACCGCATCCTCGATGCGCCGGCAGATCGCGTCCTCCACGGTCTCGGGCGCCGCACCGGGATAGAGCACCGTGACCTGCACGGTGTCGGCCTGGATACGCGGGAAGGTCGCGCGCTTCAGTGTGGGTGCGAGCATGGCCCCGACCGCGAGGAAAGCGACCATGAGAAGGTTTGCCGCCGTCGGATGCTCCGCGAAGTAGCGGATCATGGCGCGGCGCGGCTGAGGCGGAGCGGCCCGCCGGCGGTCGCAACCGGCCCCGGCACGGTCTCCACATCGAGCGCCATGCCCTCGACGGCCGGCGCGATCTCGTCGAGCACCACGCGCTCTCCGGGCTCGAGCGCGCCATCGGCCAGAAGCGCGATGCCGTCTCGCTCCGCCATGACGTCGACGGGGCGGGACGTCAGGGTATCGTCCGGGCCCGCGACGTAGACCATGCCGTCATGCACGGCCGCGAGCGGCACGGCGATGCGTCCCGGCAGGCTCTCGCCCCTGAGCGTGACGGCGACGAACTGCCCTTTGCGCAGCGGCGTCGACACCTTGCCGCGCGTCCGGCCGTAGGGATCCTCGACCGAGACGGTTACGCCGACCATGCGGCTTCCGGCGTCGATACCGGCCGTCACGCGCTCGACGCTTCCCTCCCATGCCGCGCCCGGACGGTCCGGATCGCGGATCTCGACCGCGACGCCCGGCAGCATCTCGTCGCTGCCATCGTCGCCGATGAGCGCCGTGAAACGGTCGAAGACGGCTTGCGGGATACGGACCTCGATCTCCGCCCGGTCGATGAGATCCGCGCGGGCAATCTCCTCACCTGCGGCCACGTGCTCCCCGCGCTCGACGCCGACGCTGGCGATGCGCGCATCGGCGGGCAGCAGGATGCGCGTGCGCGCGAGATCGATGCGCGCGAGCGCCACCTCCGCCTCGGCCGCGGCGACATCCGCCTCAAGCCGGGCGATTTCGGAGGGAAGCTCCTTCAGGCGGTTCTCACGCTCCATGAGCGCGGCCTCGGCGTTCAGAAGCGTCCGCTCGGCGGCGTCGCGGTTGCTCTCGGTCGTGGTGCCGCGTTCGGCCAATGCGCGCTGGCGGGCCGTCTCCGTCGACTGGAGCGCGAGTTTGCGCCGCTCGAGCGCGGCCATGTCCTCGGTGTTGCTCTCCTCGACCCGCCTCTCGGCCAGCGTCGCCCTCGCCGCTGCGAGGGACGCCTCCGCGCGGCGAAGCTCGGCGCGGTACTCGGCATCGTCGATCACGGCGATCTCGGTGCCCGCGGGCAGGAAGGCGCCGTCCTCGAGCTCGTCGGCCAGCCGCTCCACCGTACCCGAGACCTGCACGACGGCGCGCCAGGACGCATGCGCATCCGCAAGGCCATGCCCGGTCACCGCAGGGACGAAGGGCCGAGGCTCGACGATCATCGCGCGAACCGTCTGCGACGTCCGCGCCGCACCGGTCGCGGCCTGGGCCGGCGGCTCCTTGTTCTGAACCGCCATCACGAGAAGGCCGATCGCCGCCCCGACCGGAACGGCAACCATCAGGAACCTGTGGATGTGAAGCAGCATCGGGCACCTCACGGCATTAATGACCTTTGAGTCATTTATCGCCGCCACAGTTTCTTTCAAGCCCTCTCCGCTCCGATACGCCCCTCGCCCGGCGACCTGCCTGGGCCCGCGCCGATCTCGCGCGGCTGCCTCGGCGAGGGGCGCGCGCCCCTTGACAGGGCCGAGCGGGCACGGCATTAGGCCGCCTCGCATGTAACCAAGCGCGCTTGTGCCGGGGATCGCCCGGGCCTGCGCTTCACGGAGCAAGCCATGGCGAAGCCCACCACGGTGAAAATCCGCCTGAATTCGACGGCCGGAACGGGGTTCTTCTACGTCACGAAGAAGAACTCGCGCACGATGACGGACAAGATGACCGTCCGGAAATACGACCCGGTCGCGCGCAAGCACGTCGAGTTCAAAGAAGGCAAGATCAAGTAAGAAAGAGCCTTCCCGCTCCATGCGAGGGACAGGCGGGCGGCCCATTGCGGCCGCCCGTTTTCGTCTGTCCACAGCGCGGGATTGCCGGTCCCCGACGGTGGCCATCCGGCTCCGAAAGCGCCACGGTGGCCTCCTCGAAAGGCCCACCGACCGCGAGAGTCAACGGTGCCGAAGGAGCGAGAGAGCCACGCATGACCCTGCCCGACCCCGTCGATCTGCCCGTGAGCGCCCTGCCGGGCCCCGAGGACGCGGCGCCGCTCGTCATCGCGCACGGCCTCTTCGGGCAGGCCCGCAACTTCGGCTCCCTCTCGAAACGCTTCGCCGAGACGCGGTCCGTCCTTGCCGTCGACATGCGCAACCACGGCGACGCGCCCCATGACGGGCGCATGGATTACGAGGCGATGGCGGCCGACCTTGCGGCCGTGATCCGCGGGCATGCCGGCGGGCGCGCCGTGCTGCTCGGCCATTCCATGGGCGGCAAGGCGGCGATGGCGCTGGCGCTGTCGGAGCCGGATCTACTGGAGGCGCTGATCGTCGCGGATATCGCGCCCGTCCCTTACGAGCATCACGAGCACGGCGACATGATCGACGCGATGCGGACGGCGGATCTTTCGGGCGTCAACCGGCGGAGCCAGGCGGACCCGCTCCTGAGCGGTGCGATCCCGGACCCTGCCCTGCGCGCCTTCATCCTGCAGAACCTCGCCATCGAGGACGGCGCCGCGCGCTGGAAGCCGAACCTGGCGGCGCTCACCGAGAATATGCCCGCGATCCTCGGATTTCCCGAAGAGCTGCCCGAGCCGGCCTATGAGGGACCGGTCCTCTTCGTCCATGGCGCGCGGTCGGACTATCTGGCGGAGGCGGCCAAACCGCGCATCCGGGCGCTCTTCCCTGATGCCGCGTTCGAGGCGATCGAGGATGCCGGGCACTTCCTCCATGCGGAGAAGCCCGACGCGTTCTTCGCCGCCGTCACGCGGTTTCTGGACGGTCTCTGAGCCCGCCTGCCTGCCATTGCAGAAGCCCGAAGCTACCCGTCATTCCAGCGGTGACGAGGGTGATCGCGATGCCGACGGGCGTGGTGATCCAGAGCCCCGAGAGCACGAGCAGAACGCTCGCGAGCGCCCAGACCACGTCGCCCAGCGCGAAATAGCGGAGCACGATGCGCGGCGGGGCCGCCTGTTGCGCGGTGTAGGCGAGGTGGAGGGCGTTGCCGATGAGCACGATCCCGAGCCCGCGCAGGATCCATACCGGCATTTCCCCCAGAAAGGCCGAAACGGCGGGCGCATCGACGACGAAGATCAGCCCGAAGACGGCGCAGGAGAGGGCGTTGAGCCGGAGCACGGTAGCGAGCATGGGAAGGGACCTCCTATATTGTCAATCTAGTTGACGGTTAGGTGGCTGGAGACTTTATGTCAACTAGATTGACGACATTGACGATGGCGGAAAGCCTCAGCCTGCGCCTCCTCCAGGCGGGGCGCGCGCATCAGCGGGCGGTGGCCGAGCGGCTGCTCGCGGCCGTGGACCCGGCCATCTATCAGGGGCTGACGGCCGCGAGCCTCGGTTTTCTCGCCGATCTCGACTGCGGCGCGAACCATGCGGCCGAACTCGCCCGGCAGCTCGGTGTCAGCCGCCAGGCGGTGAACCGCACGGTGCAGGAGCTGGAGGCCCAGGGGCTGCTCGAGACGCGGGCGGACCCTCTACGGCGGAACCAGCGCCTCATCGCCTTCACCGCGAAGGGCGAGGCGCTGATGGCGGATTGCCGGCAGGCGCTCGCCGAGATGGACGCGGCCCTTCTGTCCGTGGCGGAGGTCGAGGCGGTGGAGGCAGCAATCGCGATCCTGGAGAGAAGCGCGCGCAGCTGACCCCTGTCAGTGGCTCAATCGAGCCGCTTGGCGGCGTCGCCCCCGCAAGGACCGCTCCCCGCTCGATGCGGGTCGTGTTGCGGCCTGTGAACCTGCCGATGCTGCGTATGACGCAAACTGTGCGGCCCGGGGCCATGGCCAGGGCACTGGGCACGCGGGCGATCAGGGGACGGCCGTCGCCGCGTGCCGCCGCCTGCTGACGGCTCGGACCCGCCGGGCCGGTCAGCACGGACCGGGCTTCACGATGTGGCTGCTGATCTGGCCGGAGATGAGGCCCTCCGTCTGATCGAGGCAGAGCGTGTCCCCCTCCTCAAGACGCTCGCTCCGGAAGCTCGAGACGCCGAACGTCTCCCCATCCGCGCGGCGCACGCGCCAGATGCGCTGGCCGCTCTCGTCCTCGCCGCGGGGCACCATCTCGCCGACGATGGTGACGGTGGCGTCGGGCAGGTCTGTCTTCGGCTCGGCGGCGAAGAAGGCGGCGCCGGCCATCGCGAGCACGGCGAGCGCAATGACGATGGCGCGGCCCATGGAACGCTGCCCCTGCCCGCCTCAGGCGGCCTCGAGGCTGGCGCTGGCGACGACCTCGACGATATCGGCCATGATGCGGTTGAGCTCGAAATCCTTGGGCGTGTAGACGCGGGCGACGCCCATGGCGCGGAGCTTGGCCGCGTCCTCCTCCGGGATGATCCCGCCCGCGACCAGCGGCACGTCGCCGAGGCCTTGCGCCCGCATCTCCTCGAGCACAGCGCCGATGAGCGCCATGTGGCTGCCCGAGAGGACCGAGAGGCCGACGACGTGGACGCCCTCCTCCAGCGCGGCATTCACGATCTCGGCGGGCGTGAGGCGGATGCCTTCGTAGACGACCTCCATGCCGCAGTCGCGCGCGCGCACGGCGATCTGCTCCGCGCCGTTGGAATGCCCGTCGAGGCCGGGCTTGCCGACCAGGAATTTGAGGCGACGGCCGAGGCGGCGGGAGATATCCTCCACCGCGGCGCGCACGGGCTCGAGTTCCTCCGCCGGTGCCGCGGCGGCACGGCCGACGCCGGTGGGAGCGCGATACTCTCCGAACGCTTTGCGCATCACCCGGCCCCATTCGCCGGTGGTGACGCCGGCCTTGGCGGCGGCGATGCTGGCGGGCATGACATTGGCGCCGCTGCTGGCGGCTTCGGCGAGCTCGGCGAGGGCCTTTTCGACCGCGGCCCGGTCGCGCGCCGCGCGCCAGGCCTCGAGCCGCGCGATCTGGTCGGCCTCCACGCCGGGATCGACGACGAGGATGCCGCCCTCCTCGTCCTGCAGCGGCGAGGGCTCACCTTGCGTGAAGCGGTTGACGCCGACGACGGTGACCTCGCCCGCCTCGATCCCGCGCAGGCGCTCGGTGTTGGACTGGACGAGCGCACCCTTCATGTAGTCGATCCCCGCAACGGCGCCGCCCATCTCGTCGATCCGGGCCAGTTCCTCGCGGGCCGACACCTTCAGCGCCTCGACCTTGGCATCGACCGCCGGATTGCCGTCGAAGAGGTCGCCGTATTCGAGAAGGTCCGTCTCGAAGGCCAGGATCTGCTGCATGCGCAGCGACCATTGCTGGTCCCAGGGGCGCGGCAGGCCTAGCGCCTCGTTCCAGGCGGGGAGCTGCACGGCGCGGGCCCGGGCCTTTTTCGAGAGGGTGACGGCCAGCATCTCGATCAGGATGCGGGGCACGTTGTTCTCGGGCTGCTGCTCGGTGAGGCCGAGCGAGTTGACCTGCACGCCGTAGCGGAAACGGCGGAGCTTCGGATCCTCGACGCAGTAACGCTCCTGGCAGATCTCGTCCCAGAGATCGACGAAGGCGCGCATCTTGCACATCTCCGTCACGAAGCGGATGCCGGCGTTGACGAAGAAGGAGATGCGGCTGACGAGCTTCGGGAAGTCTTCCGCCGGCACCTTGGGGCGCACGCCATCGAGCACGGCCGTGGCGGTGGCGAGGGCGAAGGCGAGTTCCTGCTCCGGCGTCGCTCCGGCCTCCTGCAGGTGATAGCTGCAGACGTTCATCGGGTTCCACTTGGGCACGTCGCGGTAGCAATAGGCGGCGACGTCGCCGATGAGGCGCAGGCTCGGCTCGGGCGGGAACACATAGGTGCCGCGGGAGAGGTATTCCTTGATGATGTCGTTCTGGACGGTGCCCTGGAGCGTCTTGGGGTCCGCCCCCTGCTCCTCGGCTACCGCGATGTAGAGCGCGAGCAGCCACGCGGCCGTGGCGTTGATGGTCATCGAGGTGTTCATCTCGGCGAGCGGGATGTCCTGGAAAAGGGTCCGCATATCGCCGATATGCGCGACCGGCACGCCGACCTTGCCGACCTCGCCCTTCGCGCGCGGATCGTCGCTGTCATAACCGGTCTGTGTTGGCAGATCGAAGGCGACGCTGAGCCCGGTCTGACCCTTGGCGAGATTGCCGCGATAGAGCGCGTTGGAGGCCGCGGCGGTCGAATGCCCGGCATAGGTGCGGAAGATCCACGGACGATCCCGCTCGGGCTTGGCTTTGCTCGTGCTCATGAACGTCGCTCCTCGGGCTTGCTGCCGCACTGCAACATGGCAATCGAGCAAGATAGCGTCGCCGTCAAGACCTCAAGAGCAAGAATCGTGCTTCGGCATTGAGGTCGCCCGGCCGGTACGAGACCCCCTGCGCAACCCGGCCCTGCACCGTTTCGTCCGCGGGCACGGGATGCCCATCTGGAGAGGGCAGCGGAAAGGAGACGTGTCATGGAAAAGAAGCCGGCGGTCATCAGGCATGCGGACTGGGCGCGCCTGCCCGGCACCTGCCCGGCACCTGGCGGGGCAACGTGCAGGGAGAACGGATCGGCGCGGGCGTGACGGTTCTCTTCTTTCGCGGCGAGAAGGTCGGC
>JBCCDG010000140.1:0-11467 GCA_039030915.1 Pseudomonadota bacterium
CCCCCCCGCCCCCCGCCCCCCCCCCCCCCCCCCCCCGCCCGGGTCGCCCCCCCCCCCCCCCCCCGCTGCGGCCGCGGGCCCGGGGGTTCCCCCCCACCCCCCGGGCGTCGCTGCTCCTCCCCCCCCCCCCGCGCCGGACCCTGCGCTTCGCTTGTTCCTCAGGCTTCGGAGCATCGGCATGAACGACGACAGGCAGGCGGATGAGGGCGCGGAGACCAAGATCCGCTGCGATGCCTGTCCCGTCATGTGCTACATTGCCGAAGGTCGCGCCGGCGCCTGCGACCGTTACGCCAACGAGGCCGGCCGCCTCGTGCGTGTCGATCCCCTGACGGTGATCGCCGAACGCGCGGCAGGCGAGGCGGGACAGCTGGTGCCGTTCCTCGGCGAGGACACCGACGGGGAAGAGTGGGACGGCAGCATCGTCCCCGGCACCGGCGCCTTCGTGACCGCCATCGGCGCGGGCACGACCTACCCTGACTACAAGCCCGCCCCCTTCATCGTGGGCAGCACGGTCGCGGGCGTCGATACCGTCACCGTCGTGACCGAGGGCATCTTCAGCTATTGCGGCCTCAAGGTGAAGATCGACACCGACCGCCATCTCGGCCCCGAGCGCGCGCTCGTCCGCGCCGAGGGCGAGCCCGTGGGCCATGTGACCACCGGCGAATACGGCTCCCAGATGCTGTCGCTCGGCGGCGTCAACCACCTGACAGGCGGGGGCAAGAAGGAGGGCCGCGTCACCTGCGCCACCCTCCTCGCCCTCGCCAACAAGGGCGCGGCAGCGCTCGAGATCGACGGCGGCGCGGCGCTCACGGTACAGGCCGGCGCCGCGCCAATCGTGAACGGGGTCGCGGAGCGGCGCATGCGCGTCGGCTGCGGCTCGGCCACCATCGGCATGTTCGCCGCGCAATGGAAGGGCCTGGTGGACGAGGTGGTGGTGGTCGACGATCACATCACCGGCGTCGTGTCCGAGCATCAGGCCGGCAAGGTGATCGGCTGGCAGCCCACCGGCATCCGCATCGCCGGGCGCCGTTCGACGCCGGGGCGCTATTTCGGCGTCGCATCCCCGGGCTCGGGCTGGGGCGGAACCGACGTGACCGACCCGCTCTCGATCCTGAGGCACTGGGACGACAGGCATGCCCGACCGGGCCTCAGCCTCCTGATGGTCAGCACCACGGGCGAGGATGCCGCCTATTACGAGCTCGACGATGAGCTCGTGCCGCGCGAGCGGGAGATGCCTCGCGCGCTCCGGCCGAGCGTCGAGCGCATCGCGGAGAACTGCGAGCCCGCGCTCGCCTCCGTCCTCTTCATGGGCGGTGCCGGCGGCTCGCTCCGTTCGGGCGTCACGGAGAACCCGGTCGGGCTCACCCGCAGCGTCGCAGGCCGGCTCGTCCGCGTCACCTGCGGCGGCGCGCCCGCCTATGTCTGGCCGGGCGGCGGCATCACCTTCATGGTCGACGTGCTCGCGATGCCGGACCGCGCCTTCGGCTACGTGCCGACGCCCGCCCTCGTCGCGCCAATCGAGTTCACCATGACGCTCGGGGACTATGCGGCGCTCGGCGGGCACACGGACTACATCATTCCGCTCGAGGAAGCAGTGCGGGG
Organism: Pseudomonadota bacterium; assembly: GCA_039030915.1. Taxonomy (GTDB): domain Bacteria; phylum Pseudomonadota; class Alphaproteobacteria; order Rhodobacterales; family Rhodobacteraceae; genus Thermohalobaculum. The sequence goes on from JBCCDG010000140.1 coordinate 1,603, forward strand.
CCTCACCGCCCGGCAGAACGACCATCTCGTCAAGGGCAGGCGCGCGGTCACCCTGCCGCGACCCGGCGCCTGGCCGCCGCCCGCCCTGCCCATGGGCGGTGGCGCGGCCCGTGGGATCGGAAGTGGCGCAGCGGGCAACGCGGGCGGTGAGCCGACATGATGGCGCCGGTGCACCCGCCCCTCCGCCTGCCGCCGGACTGGCCCGCGGGCGCCCTCGCGGCGGCCCTGCCGGATGGCCGACTGCATCTCCGGCACGGGCCGATCGAGCTCCTGATCACCGCCGAGGGCACCGGCGAGGCGCAGCGCGCCGCCACCAGGACCGCTCTCGCAACCTTCGCCACGGTCCTGACCGGCCTCGTCGCGGAGCTGGAAGCGCTCCGCCGTCCGGCCGGATCCGCCGCAGGCGCGCTCGAGGGGCCCATCGCCCGGCGCATGCTCGGCGCCGTGGCACCGCTCGCCGGGGAACGCTTCGTGACGCCCATGGCCGCGGTCGCAGGAGCGGTGGCGGACCATGTGGCGGGGGCCATGTGGGCGGCGGCACCGCTCCATCGCCTTATCGTCAACAATGGCGGCGACGTCGCCCTCCGCCTCGCCCCCGGCGCGACCGCACGGCTCCTCCTCTGCACCGATCCCGCCCCGGGCGCCCCGCGCGCCGCCGGCACGGTCGAGATCGGCGCGGCCGACGGTATCGGCGGTATCGCGACCAGCGGCTGGCGCGGACGCAGCCACTCGCTCGGCATCGCCGACGCCGTCACCGTCTTCGCAGCCGATGCCGCCAGCGCCGATGCCGCGGCCACCCTCGTCGCCAACGCCACAGACCTGCCCGGCGAGCCCATGCTCGCTCCTTATGTCGAACGCCGCCCCGCACGCGCGCTCGCGCCGGACAGCGATCTCGGCGACCGCCCGGTCACCACCGCCGTCGCGCCGCTGCCGGTGCCGCTGGCCCGCGCCGCCCTCGCCCGCGGCCGGACCCTGGCCGCCAGCATCGCCGCGCGCGGTCTCATCCACGGCGCCCATCTCGCGCTCGGCCGCGAGCATGCGCTCGCAGGCCGCCCGCCCCACCTCTCGCTCCCGCCCTCGCTCCCCTCTCCGGTCACAGACGGGCGCAGGTCGGCGGGTGGGCGGAGCAAGGCGCGGGGCGTCAGCCCCGCGACGCGCGAACGGGCGCCCGCCGGCCAAGCCACCGGACAAGCCCCGCATCAGGAGCCAGCGCCATGATCGACTATGTCCGCAACGCCTGGTACGTGGCCGGCTGGTCGACGGAGTTCGGCGAAGCGCTGCGCCGCGTCACCCTCCTCGAGGAGCATGTGGTGATGTTCCGCCGCAAGGACGGCACCGTCGCCGCCCTCGAGGATCGCTGCCCCCACCGCCAGCTTCCCCTCTCCATGGGCAAGCGCCTCGGGGACGAGGTGCAGTGCGGCTATCACGGCCTTGTCTTCGACTGCTCGGGCGCCTGCGTGCGCGTGCCCGGCCAGTCCAACCTTCCCGCCGCCGCCTGGGTGAAGGCGTTCCCCACGCTCGAGCGTCATGGGCTGGTCTGGATCTGGATGGGCACGCCCGAGAAGGCGGACGAAGCGCTCTGCTTCGATCTGCCCGAGCTCGGCGATCCGGCCTGGCACGCCCATCATGGCGACGCGCTCGAGATCGGCGCGCATTATCTCAACGTCGCTGAGAACCTCGTCGACCCCGCGCATGTGAGCTTCGTCCACCCCACGACCCTCGGCAACGCGGCCTCCGAGAACGTGCCCGTGCATGTCCGCACCGACACCGAGCCGCTGGTCGCCTGGCGCTGGATCCGAGATGCAGAACCGATCGGCTTCTTCAAGGCCTTCGGCGGCTTCGAGGGCAATGTGGACCGCTGGCACTACTACTATCTCCATACCCCCTGCACGGCCGTGATCGATTTCGGCTCCGCCCCCACCGGCGCGGCGCTGGCCGAGGACGAGCGCGACCGGACCGACAAGGGGGCCATGCGCATCTTCGCCATCCACCTTCTGACCCCCGTCACCGCGGACCTGACCATCGACCGCTGGATGCATCTGAGGAATGTCGAGCTCGGCAACGAAGCGGTCTCGGCGCGCATGGACAGCCTCTTTCGTACCGCCTTCGCCGAAGACAAGGCGGTACTGGAGGCGATCCAGGACGAGGAGAAGCGCCCGAACCAGCGGCGTCCCATCCGGCTCGCCATCGACCGCGCACCGATGGTCTACCGCAAGCGCATAGCCGAACGCGTGGCCGAGGAGCGCACCGTCGATGCGGGCGGCCAACCCACGGGCGCCTTCGTCTATCACGACTGAGCGGCCGCCCTGCCCATGGCCGGCACGGCAATCGGGTCCGAGCGACCCCTCGCCTGAAGGGCACGGGAGCCGGATGGCGGCTGCGATCAACCCCTGCGCGAGAAGTGGGCGAAAACGGCGCTGCCCCCTCCCATCGGCCGACCGTCACGCTATGGTGAGGATCGCTGCGCGAGAAATACGTGCCGCATCGAGCCACAGCCCGGAGGAGCCGAGCCTCACATGCCAGCCCGCCACGCCGCCGCCTGTCCCCCGGCCGCTGTCGCATCTCCGCGCGCCGCGGCGCCCGCCAGCCTGCGCCCCCGCCTGCTCCGCGCGGCCGCGCTCGCCTTCGTCGTCGCGGCGGGCACCGCGTTCGCCGGTGCCGCTTCCGAGCTGACCGACGGGCTCTGGCGCGGCAGCACGGAGGGCGAGGGCGGCACGATCGGCCTGCGCGCCTCGATCGTCGGCGACGCGGGCGAGCTTCGGCTCGAGGCCTCGGGCCGGGTCTTCAAGGGCACGCTCCGCTGCCGCTACCTCCTCCGCCTCTCCGACGGCGCCATCGAGGAGACGGTGCGCCGCGCCAATCTGAGCTCGCCGGACTGCCCCCAGGCCCCCGAGCTCACGCTCTCGCCGGGCGAGGACGACGCCCTCGCGCTCAAGATCGGGGGCCAGGCGATGCCGGAGCTGCCGCCCGCCACCCTCCGCCGCCGCGTCGGCCCCGTCCCCCCCGCGCTCGAAGCCGTGATCCCCGAAGGCTTCGATGTCCTCGGCGCCCGCCTCGGCGCCAGCCGTGCAGAGATCGAGGGCATCCTCGTCGGGGAGCTTGGCTATGCCGCTCAGGCAGATCGCTTCCGCCGCATCGAGGACGCCGGCTATGTGGCCGAGGTCGTCCATTACGGGCGCAAACCCGACTACGAGGACGCCACCGTCGCCGACGACATCGTGGTCATCGCCTATCAGGGCGGCCCGGATGCGCAGACGGCGGCGGCGGCGGACGCCCGCGCCGTTTCGATCCGCCGCTTCTGGGTCACCCACCCCGACGCACAGATCTCGACGGACGCCCTCGCCGAAGCTGTCGCCGCGAAATACGGCGAGGGCGAAATCACCCGCTTCTTCGATCGCACGGGCGAGCGTGCCGGCGGCATGGTCAAGGAGGGCCGGCTTCTCACCCGCCCCAGGCCCTACTGCCGCGAGGAGATGACGCGCTCGGGCCGCGAGGGCGGGGTCTACGAGCAGCCCGTCTCCGTGCCGGGCGAGCCGCCGAGCTTCACCACGGGCGTCTTCGCCCTCTGCGGCAGCTTCGCCAGCGCCACGATAACCGAGCGGCTGAGCAGGAAGACCGGCCTCAAGCATCCGGTGCTCGATCTCCATCTCGCCGCCTACGAGCTCATGAGCGACGAGCTCTGGAAGCGCGTGGCCGCCCGGCTATCGGTGGATCTCGAGACCAATCTCGCGCGCGAGAGCCCGACGCAGTCGTCGGTCCAGCCCAGACTCTGAGCGCCCGTTCACCGGCCTGCTGCGCGCGCTCCATTGCCTGACGTGTGGCCGGCAAGCGCCGCGTGCGCCTTTTTCGCGTGCAGGCCGGCCCGCGCATTGGCTAGGCTCTGCCCTGCGGCCCGCAGGCTTCCGCTACGGCGCGCCGCAGAGACAGGGAGACCACCGATGCGCCTCAACCGACGCCACGCTCTCGCCGCGGCTCTCGCCAGCCTGCTCGCGGCCCCCGCCATCCCGTCCATCGCACAGGAAGGCGAGCCGATCCTCATCGGCGAGATCAACCACTACAAGCGCCTCGCCGCCTTTGCCGAGCCCTACAAGAAGGGGATCGAGCTGGCGCTTCGCGACGTGAACAGCGCCGGCGGCGTCCTCGGCCGCCCGCTCCAGTTCATCTTCCGCGACGATCAGGGCCAGCCGGGCGAGGCGGTGAAGATCGCCGAGGAGCTGGTCAGCCGCGACGGCGTGGTGATGCTGACGGGCTCGATCCTCTCGAATGTCGGCCTCGCGATCTCCTCCTGGGCGGATGAGAACGAAGTGGTGTATCTCGCCGCGGAACCTTTGGCCGACGCGCTCGTCTGGGCCAAGGGGAACGAGCACACCTTCCGCCTCCGCGCCTCGACCTTCATGCAGGCGGCCATGTTGGCCGAGGAGGCCGCGAAGACCGATGCCATCCGCTACGCCTTCATCGCGCCCAACTACGCCTATGGCCGCGACGCGGTAGCGGCCTTCAAGGAGAACCTCAAGGCGCTGAAGCCCGAGGTGGAGTTCGTCGGCGAGCAGTGGCCCGCGCTCTTCAAGATCGACGCGGGCGCCGAAGTCCAGGCGCTCGAGCGCGCCAAGCCCGACGCCATCTACAACGTGACCTTCGGGCCGGATCTCGCGAAGTTCGTGCGCGAAGGCACGCTGCGCGGGCTCTTCGAGGGACGGCAGGTCTATGGCCTTCTGACCGGGGAGCCCGAATACCTCGATCCGCTGGGCGAGGAAGCCCCCGTGGGCTGGGTCGCCACGGGCTATCCCTGGTACGCTGTCAAGGAGCCCGCCGCCGTCGCCTTCGTCGAGCAGTACCGCAAGCGCTATGACGACCACCCCCGCCTCGGCAGCCTCGTCGGCTACATGACCGTGCAATCCATCGCCGCGACCATCGAGCGAGCGGGCGCGACCGACACGGCGAGCCTCGTCAAGGGGTTCAAGGGCCTCGAGCTCGACACGCCCGTCGGTCCCATCGAGTTCCGCGAGATCGACCACCAGGCGACCATGGGCGCCTATGTGGGCACTATCGACCTCGTGGACGGTCAGGGCCGCCTCGTCGACTGGACGTACAAGGCAGGGGACGAATACCTGCCCGACGACGAGACGGTGAGGGCCCTGCGCACCGGCACCAACTGACGCCCGCGCTCACGCGACCGGATGCCCGGCTCCGCCCGGGCATCCACGGCGGCACGAGGGGCGGGAACGCGGTGGCGGGCATCGGCCATCGAGATCGCGGCACATCACGATGGGCCGGCGCGCCGTCTTGCCATAGAGCCCACCGGACATGCAGGCCGCGCCGGTTCCGCCTCGGCCTTCCCCTACAGCATCTTGAAGCCGATACCCGCGGCGACCACCTCCCTCTCGAGCAACCGCCGGAGGTAGAATGCCGCTCCACAGCCCCGCCCGGACCGCGCCATGGATCGCCCTTGCCAGCGCCCTCGTCCTCACCCTCGCCAGCCCCGCCGCCGCACAGTTCAGCGAGCAGCCGGGCAGCGCGGGCGGCCCTTTCGACACCGCGGCCGCCGCTCGCGAAGCGCCCGATGAGGCCGGCGTCACCCTGACCGGCAGGATCGTCGAGCGGCTCGGCGAGGAACGCTACCGCTTCGCCGACGCAACAGGCGAGATAACCCTCGACATCGACGATGCGCTCTGGCGCGGCCGCCGCGTCGACCCGGAGACCGAGCTTCGCATCACCGGCGAAGTCGACCGGGGCCTCGTCGGCATGGATATCTGGGTCCGCTCTATCGACGTGATCCAGTGATGGCGAAGGCGGTTCGCGGCATCACGCCGACGTCGCGAGCCGCCGCCCGTCGCAGGCCCCCCACGCGGCATCGACCGCATCGAGATCGGCGAGCAGCACGCCCTCCATTCCGCCGAGCGACGGCAAGCGCAGCGCAGCCGCCTTGCCATCCCGCGGGATCGACATGAGGGCGATGTCGAAGAGGACATCCGCCGCCGTCTGACGCCGTTCAGCCTGTCCGATCCCCTGCAGCAGCCGCTCCACGATCCACATCGGCGTCATCGCATCGCGGAGCAGCCGGACCACGCGGCGCAGGCGCTCCTCCGCCGAGCCTGCGGTGGCGGCGAGCGCGCCGAAGCGCCCGGCATTCACCATGATCGCGCCGCCATACTGCTGCACGACGAAGCGCATCGCCTCGTCCCGGGCCTCGGCCATTGCCGCGACGCGTACACCGCTCGACGCCGCTACCAGCGTCAGCGCATCGACCACCAACCGGGCGGCGGCGATAATGAACGCGATCCGGTCCGATACCGCCCCATCCGGGTCCGATGCGGGGGGGATCTCGATCACAGCAGCATCGCCGATCAGATGTGTAACGCCGCCGCATGGTGCAGGGCGAATACGGTGCTCCACGGCCGGAAAGCTCTCGGCGGCCACCGCGCCGGCCTGCCACCGCCGGCGCATCGTCTCGGCAAAGAGCGCCTCGCTCACCCCACCGCCTGAGGCACGCGCTCCTCCGAGACCGGGGCATTCCGCCAGATCCTGCCAGACCTCCCGGAAGATCGCCCGCGCGTCCGCCGGAACATGCGCCGCGCCCGATAGCCCCGCGCAGGGGCGCAGACGACCGTCGAAGAGCGCGCGCAGCGTCTCCGCATCGAAATAGGCGGCATCATAAGCGACGCCGCTGCCTTGCAGTACTCTCATGGCCGGCCTCCAAAAGTGCCGCACCCCCTGTAACCGTTCACCATATCTTTGGTTGCAATGCACCCCTTTGCTACATCTCAAAGTTGCATTCAGGTCACGCGGGCCGCCGACTGGCCCAGCTCACCTCAGCCGACGCCCCACGTCGCGAAGTTGCTCGCACGCAGTTCTGCACTCTGGCACCTTTGGCACCCGGCGGCGTCATCTGCCGCCATCAGCAGCACCCAAGGGGAGACATGACGACGACGGACACTGCGGAGGCGCGCGCGCGCTTCGCCATCGGCTGCATGCTGGTCGCCGCCTTCTGCATCTCGGTCAACGACATGGTCATCAAGGCGCTATCGGGCGACTATCCGCTGCACCAGCTCGTCTTCATGCGCTCGCTGATCGCCCTGCCCTTCTCGCTCACCTTCCTGCGGTTCGAAGGCGGCCTCGCGGCGCTGCGCACCGCCACGCCGCTCCTCCATCTCGCCCGCGGCCTTCTCATCGTTCTGGCCAACATGCTGTTCTACGCCGCCGTCGTGGTCCTGCCGCTGGCGGAGGCGACGGCGCTCTTCTTCATCGCCCCTCTCGTCATCACGCTCCTCGCGATCCCGCTTCTGGGCGAGCCCGTAGGCCCCCGCCGCCTCGCCGCCGTCGCCATCGGCTTTCTCGGCGTGGTCGTGATGATGCGGCCGTGGGAGAGCTTCGCAGCCGGCGACGGGCCCAGCCGCTGGCTCCTGCTTCTGCCGATGGGCGCGGCCCTCGCCTATGCGGGCATGCAGATCCTGACCCGCAGGCTCGGCGTCAGCGCCCCCGCCGCCGCGATGGCGATCTATATCCAGACCACGTTCCTGACCGTCAGCACGCTCTTCTACCTCATTGCGGGGGACGGACGCTTTGCCGAGAACGTGGAGAGCGAAAGCCTCGTCTTTCTCCTCCGCCCCTGGGTCGTGCCCGAGCGGGCGGACCTCGCGCTGATCGCGGGCCTCGGCCTTTGCGCCGGCTTCATCGGCTACACGCTCAGCCAGGCCTATCGCTCCGCCCCCGCCGCCACGGTCGCGCCCTTCGAATACAGCATCCTGCCGCTCTCCATCTTCTGGGGCTTCGCGGTCTTCGGCGAGGTGCCGGGGCCGACGATCCTTTTCGGCATCGCGCTCATCGCGGGCGCGGGGCTCTACGTCTTCATGCGCGAGGGCAAGCGCGGCCGCGCCCTCGCCGCCGCCCGCCCGACGCGCCGGCCCTAGGGCGCGCGCGGCGCCGCTCGCAGGCGCCCGTCGCGCATTGGCGGATTGACCCGGGCGCCGGCCCCTCCGATGCTGGCCACCAAGGCAGGGGCGCAGAGGGGCCAGGCGACACTTCATGGAACTCCTCATCGCCCAGCTCATCACCGGGCTCGCCAATGCCGCGGCCCTCTTCCTCGTGGCCTCGGGCCTCAGCCTCATCTTCGGCGTCACGCGGATCGTGAATTTCGCCCACGGTTCCTTCTACATGCTCGGCGCCTATTTCGGGATCGAGCTCTACGCGCTGATGGAGGGCTGGCTCGGCTTCTGGGCGGCGATGCTGATGGCGGGGCTCTTGACGGGCCTTGTCGGCGTTCTCGTCGAGCTTCTTGTCCTGCGCCCCGTCTACCGCGCGCCCGAGCTCTTTCAGCTCGTCGCCACCTTCGGGGTGATCCTCGTGATCCAGGACCTCGCCCTCATGGCCTTCGGGCCGGAGGACCGGCTCGGCCCCCGCGCCCCGGGCCTCGAGGGGATCGTGCGCATCCTCGGCGAGCCGATCCCGCAATACGACCTCGCGCTCATCGCCATCACCCCCGTCATATGCCTCGCGCTCTGGTATCTCATCCGGCGCACGCGCCTCGGCGTGCTGGTCCGCGCCGCCACGCAGGATCGGGAGATGGTCGGCGCCCTCGGCGTCAACCAGGCATGGCTCTTCACCGGCGTGTTCTTCCTCGGCTCCGCCCTCGCCGGCCTCGGCGGCGCGCTGCAACTGCCCAAGGGCGGCGCTGACCTGTTGATGGACTTCAACATCCTCGCCGCCGTCTTCGTCGTGGTGGTGGTCGGGGGCATGGGCAGCCTGCCCGGCGCCTTCTTCGCCGCCGTCCTCATCTCCGTCCTCAACGTCCTCGGCGTCACGTACCTGCCCGAATCGACACTCGTCCTCATGTTCGTCGTCATGGGGCTCGTGCTGATGGTGAAGCCCTACGGCCTCTTCGGGCGCGAGGAGGTGGCGGGCGAGCACGGCCAGGTCGGAGAGCCCGAGCGCCCGCTCCGCCCCGCGGGGCTCGCAACCCGGGCGGTGATCGGCGCGATCCTCCTTGCGCTCACGCTCCTGCCGCTCGTTGGCTCCAAATTCGCGCTCGTGCTGGCGACGGACGTGCTGGTCTTCTGTCTCTTCGCGGCCTCCCTGCACTTCATCCTCGGCCTCGGCGGCCTCGTCAGCTTCGGCCATGCCGCCTATTTCGGCGGCGGCGCCTATGCGGCAGCCCTCGCGGTCACCTATGCGGACGCGCCGATGGAGTTCGCCTTCGTCCTCGCCCCCCTCGGCGCCGGGCTCCTCGCGCTCCTCGTCGGCTGGTTCTGCCTGCGCCTCACGGGCGTCTACTTCGCCATGCTCACACTGGCCTTCGCCCAGCTTCTCTGGTCGCTGGCCTTCCAGTGGATCGAGGTCACGGGTGGCGATGACGGGCTCATTGGCATCTGGCCATCGTCCTGGGCGAGCGACACCACCGTCTTCTACTACCTCGCGCTCGTCCTCGCCGGCGGCGGCATCCTGGTCCTGCGCCACGCCGCGCACAGCCCCTTCGGCTATGCCCTCCGCGCGGCCCGCGACAGCGCCATGCGCGCCGAGGCCACGGGCATCGACACCAAGCGCGTCCAATGGGCCGCCTTCGCCTTCGCCGGCATGATGGCCGGCGTCGCCGGCGGGCTCTTCGTCTTCTCCAAGGGTTCGATCTTTCCCAACGAGCTCGAGATCGCGCGGAGCTTCGACGCCCTCATCGTCGTCTTCCTCGGCGGCGTCAAAACCCTCGCGGGCCCCGTTGTGGGCGCGGCCGCCTTCACGCTGGTCGAGGACTGGCTCACCCGTTTCGAGTACTGGCGCCTTGTCCTGGGCCTCACGGTCATCGCCGTCGTCATCCTCGCCCCCGAAGGCATCGTCGGCTCCGCGAGGAAGGGCCTCGAACGCACGGGCCTCCTCCCCG
>JBCCDG010000141.1:0-11291 GCA_039030915.1 Pseudomonadota bacterium
CCGCGACGGCGGATATCGGATATGAGATCCTAGGGAAGCTTGTCTCCTACCGGGCCCATCGACCCGCCGGGCAGAGCCCGAGCGACGCCGCCCGCATCGCTCATCGAGGCTTCTCCCGTTGGCGAGAGCGGTGGTGATCCGCGCCGCCGCGCGGCCCGGTCAGAAGTTCCGGGTCCGGTAGGAGACGCGGCGCACACTGCCCGTGCGCGAGCGCATCAGGATCGTCTCGGTCTCGAGATAGGCGCCATCCCGATGCGCGCCCCGAACAATGGAGCCGTTGGTCACGCCGGTCGCGGCGAAGAGCACGTCGCCCTGCACCATGTCGTCGCGCAGATAGACGCGGTCGAGATCCTCGATCCCCGCCTTGGCCGCCCGACCCTTCTCATCCTCGTTGCGGAAGACGAGGCGGCCCATCATCTGCCCGCCCATGCAGCGGAGCGCGGCAGCGGCCAGCACCCCCTCCGGCGCGCCGCCCTGACCCATATACATGTCGATGCCGGTCGAAGGCTCGGCGCAATGGATCACGCCCGCGACATCGCCGTCGGTGATGAGCCGTACAGCAGCACCCGTCGAGCGTACGCTCTCGATCAGTTCCTCGTGACGCGGCCGCTCGAGGATGCAGACGCCCACCGCCTCTGGCGGCACCCCCTTGGCCTCGGCATAGGCCGCCACCCGCTCCGCGCCGGTCATGTCGAGATCGACGACACCTTCGGGCAGGCCCGGCCCGATGGCGAGCTTGTCCATGTAGACGTCCGGCGCATGCAGCATCGAATGGCGCGGGCCCATGGCGATCACGGTCAGCGCGTTCGGCATGGCCTTGGCCGTCAGCGTCGTGCCCTCGAGCGGATCGAGCGCGATATCGACCTCGGGCCCTGTGCCCGAGCCGACCTCCTCGCCGATATAGAGCATCGGCGCCTCGTCGCGCTCTCCCTCCCCGATCACCACCGTCCCTCGGATGTCGAGCTTGTTGAGCTCCGAGCGCATGGCCGCCACGGCCGCGGCGTCGGCCGCCTTCTCGTCGCCCCGCCCGATCAGCTTGGCGCTGGCGATGGCGGCGGCCTCCGAGACACGGGCGAGGCCGAGGGACAGCATGCGGTCCTGGAAGGTATCCTCGAAGGGTGTGGTGGCCATGGCGCGTCCTCCTCGCTCGGGCCGGGCGCGGATCCGTGCCTGCGCCGGGCCGCCGTCTCATCTGTTTTTCGGGGCCGGCACCCTCGAATGGGCATCGGCAGGCCTGGGGAACCCTAGCGGGCGCTGTGCGCCGATCTAGCCCCGCGGCAGGGGGCGTCGACCGGGCGAAACCCCGTGCATCGACGTTCCCGCGCCCGAAGGCATCGTAGACGCATCGGTGGGTATCACTCTTCGATGCGCATGGCCACGGGCGGCTCGGCGCTCACCGGCAGGCTGGCGATGGCAGCGATCGCCCGGTCCACGGCGTCGCGTCGCGCATCATGCGTCACGACCACGACGGGGACGGGCTCGCCACGGTCGTACTGACGCATGCGATGGATGCTGATCCCTTCGCGGCCAAGCTCGGCCGCCACCTGCGCCAGCGCGCCCGGCGCGTCCTGCAGCATGAAACGGAGGTAGTAGGCGGCATGCTCGTCGCCATGGGGCAGCGGCGTCGCCGCGGTCAGCGCCCCGGCAGGCCGGGCAAAGAGCGGCCGGCACGCGCCCCGCGCGATATCGATAACGTCGGCGAGGCAGGCGGCAGCCGTCGGCCCCGCACCCGCACCGGGCCCGGTCAGCGTGAGCCGCCCCACGGCCTCGCCCTCGATCACCACCGCATTGGTGACGCCCGGCAGCGCGCCGAGCGTGCTCGCCACCGGAACGAGGCAGGGACGCACCCGCTGCTCGAGCCCCGCCGGCTCGAGGCGCGCGAGCCCGACGAGGCGGACGGCATAACCCATATCGGCCGCGGTCTCGAGATCGGCCGGGCTCACCCGCTCGATCCCTTCGACTACCACGTTCTCGAAATCCACCCGCGTGCCGAAGGCGAGCGAGGCGAGGAGGGCGAGCTTGTGCGCCGCGTCGAACCCGCCCACATCCGCCGTCGGGTCGGCCTCCGCATAGCCGAGCCGCTGCGCCTCGGCGAGTACGTCTGCATAGGCCGCACCGCTGCCCGCCATCTCGGTAAGGATGTAGTTGCAGGTGCCGTTGAGCACGCCAGAGACCCGTGTCGCACGGGAGGCGGCCAGCCCCTCGCCCAGCGCCTTCATGACCGGGATGCCGCCGGCCACCGCAGCCTCAGCTGCCAGCGCCAGCCCCGCGGCCTCCGCCGTCTCGGCCAACGCCTGGCCGTGAAAGGCGAGAAGCGCCTTGTTCGCCGTCACCACGTTCTTGCCCGCGCCGAGCGCGCGCTCGACGGTCGCCTTCGCGGGCCCGTCCGAGCCGCCGATGACCTCGACCACGCAATCCACGTCGTCCCGCGCCGCCAGCGCCACGGGATCGTCCTCCCAGCCGAAGCGCGCGATATCGACGCCCCGGTCCCGCGCCCGGTTCCGCGCCGAGACCGCCGTCACCTCGACGGGCCGCCCCGCCTTGGCCTCGATGCCCAGCCGCTCACGGTCGAGGAGCCGCAGGATACCGGCGCCGACGGTGCCGAGCCCGGCGATGCCGAGGCGTAGGGGGGTGGTCATGGGGCTGGCTCCTCGCAGGCATCCTCGGCGGCGAGCCGCTGTCTAGCGCCGCCCGGCCGCAGGGTCCACCACCTGCTAAGAACCCGCCCACCCGGCGCGATGACGCCATCCGGGCACGGAGATGCTGCATCGCGCCGGCGCGCCCGCTGCCCGGCGGCACCGCCTCAGGGCGCCTCGAACCCCCAGCCCATCGGCTCGTAGCCATGGGCGATCGCGATGCGCGCCGCCTTCTCTTCCTCGGCCCACACGGCCTCGGCCGTGAGGGGGATGCCGTCAAGGATCGCCTCGATCTCCTCGCGCCCCTCCGCCTCATAGGCGTGGCCGGCATAGCCTGCGGCTTTCATCGCCCCCAAGAAACCAGCCCGGTCCGCACCGGCCCCCGGCACGAAGCGCAGATCGAGGGTGACACGCGCACCGGGGGCGAGGCCGCTCTCGCTCAGGATCTCGGCGAGCGAGGCCCGTGTCTCCGCCGCTGCTGCCACCGCATCCCAGGCGGGCCGGTCGCTCACTCGGCGGCCTCGGCCGCGCTCGCCTCGCCCGCCGCATGCCGGGCGATCGCGCCTTCGGCATCTGCCAGCAGCATGCGCACCCCGCGCGCCGCCTGCCGGATCCGCTGCTCGTTCTCCACGAGGCCGAGCCGCACATAGCCCTCGCCGTACTCCCCGAAGCCCACACCGGGAGAGACGGCGACGCCCGCCTCCGCCAGCAGGATCTTGGAGAAAGCCATCGAGCCTATCCCGCGGAAGGGTGCCGGCACCGGCGCCCAGGCGAACATCGTCGCCGGCGGCGGCGGCACATCCCAGCCCGCGCGCCCGAAGCTTTCCACCAGCGCGTCCCGCCGTGAGCGATAGACCCCCCGGATCTCCTCGATGCACTCCTGCGGGCCGTTCAGCGCATGGGCCGCAGCCACCTGCACCGGCGTGAAGGCGCCGTAGTCGAGATAGCTCTTGATCCGCGTCAGCGCCTCGACCAGCCGCCGATTGCCCACGGCAAAGCCCATACGCCAGCCCGGCATCGAGTAGGTCTTGGAGAGCGAGGTGAACTCCACCGCGCATTCCTTCGCCCCCGGCACCTGCAGGATCGAGGGCGGCGGGGTGCCATCGAAGTAGATCTCGGCATAGGCAAGATCCGACAGCAGCCACACCCCATGCTTGCGCGCCAGCGCCACCAGCGCTGCGTAGAAGTCGAGATCGCAGACCTGCGCGGTCGGGTTCGAGGGAAAGTTGACCACAACCGCCACAGGGGCCGGCACGCTGTGATGGATCGCGCGGTCCACCGCACGCAGATAAGCCGCCGGATCGAACCGCCCGTCGCCTCCCAGCGCCTGGATATGGCGCAGCGCCCCGCCCGCGATCATGAAACCGTAGGGGTGGATCGGATAGCTCGGATTGGGCGACAGGATCACGTCCCCCGGCGCCGTGATCGCCATGGCGAGGTTCGCGAGCCCTTCCTTCGAGCCGAGCGTCGCGATCACCTCGGTCTCCGGATCGAGCGCCACGCCGAAGCGCCGCTCGTAATAGGCCGCCTGCGCGCGGCGCAGCCCCGGGATACCGCGCGAGGCTGAATAGCGATGCGTGCGCGGCCGCTGCACCGTCTCCACCAGCTTCTCGACGATATGCGCGGGCGTGTCCTGATCCGGATTGCCCATGCCGAAATCGATGATGTCCCGCCCCTCAGCCCGGAAGGCCGCCTTCAGCCGGTTGACCTCGGCGAAGACGTAGGGGGGCAGGCGTTTGATACGGTAGAATTCCTCGGACATGGGCGGGCATCGGCGGGCTGTTTCTGGGATCGCGCTCATAGCATGTCGTGGCGCGAGCGGAAGGCCCAGCGCAATTTTCGTGCAGAGTAGATCTTGCCCGCCCTTCCGACGCCGGGCCGGCCCTCAGCGACGGGGGCCTGTGTCGCCCTGCCAGAAGACTTCGTCCGACCGTGAGGGATGGCGATAGACGATGGTCCTGCTGCCGCGCGAGAGCCCGCCGAAATCCTGCCGCGGCGCCATCCAGGATCGGTGCTCGCTCCCGTCGTCGGGCATGCGCCAGACGAGGCGGTACTGGCGCACCTCGTTCACCGAGACAGTCGTGCGTATGACCCTCTCCACCGTCACTTCAATGGCCTCGCCCCGATCCCGCGCCACGATGGCCGCCTGCGTCTCCGCAAGGCTCGAGAACAGAAGGAAACCGGTGGGCAGGGCGAAGATCAGACCGATGACGATGCTGATCCACGCGCCGGACCCGGCCTGCCCCGGCGCGATCTCCGCTATGTCTGGATCGTCGGGCAGGTAGCGGACGGTGATCGCGTCTCCGGGCTCGACCTCGTCGAAACAATGCTCCGAGACATCGGCTGTCTGCGTGCGCTCCAGACCGCGGCGCGTCGCGAAGCTGTAGGTCAGCCGGTAGAGGTTCCGCCGCCGCGTGCGGCCGCGCCTGCGACGGGGCATGCGCCGCTCCTCGACCACGCGCTCCTTGTCGAGGATGCGACCGGGCACCGTGACCCCATCCCGCGCCATCCGCTTGGCGCTTCGCCGGAGACGCAGGCCGAGCCAGATCGCGCCGATGCCGACGAGGCAGAAGAGGAGGGCGAAGATCTCGAGGAAACCCGCCATCCCACCGAGAAGCGTGATCGGCTCGCGCTGCACCCCTCGTCGTCCCTCCCTCGCACCCCCGCCCCCGGGGGCCGGCGCGCCGCTGCGGTCAGCGGCCGAGCTTGCGCCGATCCGCCTCGCTCAGCACCGGCCGGTTGAGCGCCTCTGCCGCGGCGTTCTGGCTCGACGCCGCCGCGCCGAGTTCCACCTGAAGGGCGACGCCCTGCGCCGGGTCGGGCACGGCGGCCGAATAGCTGCCGAGCGGCGGTGCGGCCGGCACGTCCACAAGCCGCGGCCACGGTGCTTCCGCCGTCTCCGGCTCCTCCGGCACGTCGTACTGGCCGAAAAGCTCCACCGTCCCGCAGGATGATAGACCGACAAGGAGGGCGGCGGTGGCGACGGCGGCGAGGCGCATGTTACCTACCTGATGGAGATCATGGGCGTAGCTGGGCTATGATTGTAGCGGTAGGCCGCGCATCGCGCCAGCCGGCTGGCGCGGTCCAAGAACAAGCGGGCGACAGTCCCGCAAGGAGGAAGCGATGGCGAAGGACGAGACGCAAGGCACGGCTGCGGCCGCGACAACCCCGACCCTTACGGACCGGCTCCAGACACTTTCCGCGCGTTCGCAGAATGTCTGGATGCAGTCGCTCGACCGCGCGGTCGACGACATCACCACGCTCCGCCCCGATCCGCTGAACACTGCGCCCGCCATGGCGCGCCTCGCCTTTGGCTACATGGACCAGCCGCAGAAGGCGATGGTGGCGGGCATGCAGTTCTGGTCGGCACAGGCCGATCTCTGGCTCCGCTCCTGGCAGCGCGTCCTCAGCGGTGAGACGGCCCCCGCAGCGACACCGGCGAAGAGCGACAAGCGCTTCAAGCACGACGCCTGGAACGAAAACCCGATGCTCGACTACTTGAAGCAGTCCTATCTGCTCACCGCCGGCTGGTTGAAGGATCAGGTCAAGAACGCGGACGACCTCTCGGCGCAGGACCGCAAGAAGCTCGACCTGGTGATCCGAAACTTCATCGACGCGCATGCGCCCTCGAACATCCCCGGCCTCAACCCCGACGTGATCGAGGCGACGATCGAGCAGAAGGGCGAAAACCTTCTGCGCGGGCTGGAGCACCTCGTCCGCGACATGGAGCATGGCGAAGGGCATCTGCGCATCCGTCAGACCGACATGGAGGCGTTCCATGTGGGCGGCAACATGGCGAACACGCCGGGCAGCGTGGTCTACGAGAACGAGGTCATGCAGCTCATCCAGTACGCGCCGACGACGGAGAAGGTGAAGAAGCGCCCCCTCCTCATCGTGCCGCCCTGGATCAACAAGTTCTATATCCTCGACCTCAACGAGAAGAAGTCGATGATCCGCTGGCTGGTCGGCCAGGGCTACACCGTATTCCTGATCTCCTGGATCAACCCGGGCCCCGAGCAGAAGGAGGAGACCTGGGAGAGCTACATGAAGAAGGGCGTCTACACGGCGCTCGACAAGACACTGGAGGAGACGGGCGCGGACAAGGCCAACATCGTCGGCTACTGCATCGGCGGCACCATGGTCGGCTCCACGCTCTGCCACATGAAGGCGAAGGGCGATGACCGAGTCGCTTCGGCCACGTTCTTCACGACGCAGCTCGACTTTTCGGACGCGGGCGAGCTCCAGGCCTTCGTCGATGACGAGGTTCTCGACAACATTCGCGACGTCGTCGCGGAGCACGGGTACCTGTCGTCGGAGAACATGTTCAACGCGTTCAACTGCCTGCGCGCATCCGACCTGATCTGGAGCTTCGTGATCAACAACTACCTGCTCGGAAAGGAGAATTTCCCGTTCGACCTCCTCTATTGGAACTCGGACAGCACTTCGATGCCGGGCAAGGTGCATCTCTGGTATCTCGATACCTTCTACAACAGGAACGCGCTCTCGAAGGGTGAGATCACGCTCGACGGCGTGAAGCTCGATCCGAAGGCCGTGTCGCTACCTTGCTATCATGTCGCCACAGTCGAGGATCACATTGCTCCTGCGGCGAGTGCGTTCAGGGCCGCGAAGTTGCTCGGCGGGCGGAGCCAGAAGTTCGTGCTGGCTGGTTCCGGGCACATCGCGGGTGTCGTCAATCCCCCGGCCGCGGGGAAGTACCAGTTCTGGACCAAGACGGGTCTCAAAGGGGACACGCTCGACGAATGGCGCGAAGGCACGAAGGAGACAGCCGGCTCCTGGTGGGACGACTGGGATACCTGGCTCTCAAAGCAGTCGGGCGGGGAGGTCGCTGCGCGCGAGCCGGGCAAGAAGCTCGGCCGGATCGAGCCCGCGCCCGGGCGCTACGTGCGCAAGCGCGCCGCGGCGAGTTGAACCCGGCAGGACACGCCTCGAGAAAATCGGGCCCGACGGGTGGGGGCACGCCCCCCGCCGGGCCGATCGACCGGACCGCCGCGGTCCCGCACCTTGGGGGAGGAGCGGGAACGGCAATCGGCGGTTCGCCATACGGCTGCGGCGGCGGAAAGCAGGCGCCCGCGGATCGAAAAGGGGGAGCTCGCGTATGAGCCTGAATGCCTGGCAGGCGACGTTCGCCGCCATCACCATGACGACGCTCGCGGCGCTGCCGGCAACGGCCCAGGACGCGCCGCCTGCGGGCGGGGATGCAGCAACCGGCACCGAGCAGGCTGCCGGCAATCAGGGCTGCGCGGGCCCATGCTCGCTGACAGCCGGTGAATACTATCTGCGCCTTCCCGATGGCGCAGGGCCGTTTCCCGCGGTCGTCTTCCTGCACAATGCGGGCGAGACCGGCGCCGAGGTGCTCGATACGCCGCTTGTCGAGAGGCTCGTGCTCAGCATGGGCTATGCCGCCATCGCACCGCAGGGCCTGACGCAGCGCTTCGCAGGCGGCGAAGAGGCCGCCGGCTGGCGCCTCACGGGCACGCAGACCGGCGGCCGCGACGATCTCGTGTTCCTCGAGACGGTGCTGGACGATGCCGCCGCCCGTCACGGCATCGACCGCGACCGCGTGCTCCTCACCGGCTACGGCCTCGGCGCTTCGCTGGTGTGGGAAGCCGCGTGCTTCGCTCCCGAGACCGCCAACGCCTATGCTCCGCGCGACGGCGGATTTTGGGGCGCGCTGCCCGAGGAATGCGCCGCGCCCGTTCGGCTCATGCATGTCCATGCACCCGCCCCCGGCGGGTGGCCGCTGACAGAACCGGCTGAGGGTGCGGAAGGGATCGCCAGCCAGCAGCCCATCCAGTCCCATCTCGAGCTTGCACGCCGCGCCAACGGCTGCGGCGAAAGCACACCGCTCACCGCCGGGCTGCCCGAGGGGCACGATGGGCTCGCCTGGGAGGATTGCACCGATACCGCTGAGCTGCAGCTGGTCCTGCATGGCGCCAACGGCCGCACGACCGAGGCGCTCTTCCGCCATGTCCTCGACTGGTTCGCGGCGACTCAAGCGACAAATTGATACCGTAAGCGGTACACTGACTATGTATTGAATTCTGCGTACCGTATTCGTTCCGGACACACTGCGTTTCCTGAGCCCTTCGAGTCATCCAGAATTGGGAAGATGTCGGCGTCGTAGCGTTCTGAACAGGGAAGGCTTGCCAACGCTCAAGGATTGCTGCCCTGATTCCGTCATTATCTTGCCGCTATTGCCAGAAGGGCCGATGCCGCATGGAACGCGCTAAGGGATCAGGACGAGGTGGCGCCGGCCGCCGGGCCGACCGACAGGGACGGCGGGCATTGCCGCTCGGCGCCGCAGGCATCGGCGAAGCGCTCGTCCGCCTCGGCGTCTGCGAGGGCGATGCGATCATGGTCCATGCCTCGCTGCGGCGGATGGGCGAGGTCGTGGGCGGCGCGCGCACGGTGATCGAGGGGCTGATCGAGACCGTCGGCGATCCGGGCCTCATCGTGATGCCGGCCTATACCCGCGACGCCATGATGCCCGACCTGCCCCCCGGCCTCCAGGCCGAGGACTACGAGCGCTTCGAGCAGGCGGTCCCGGGCTTCGATCGCGCCTTCTCCTCCTGCCATCAGCTCGGCGCGCTGGCGGAGACGTTCCGCTGCTGGCCCGGCGTGGTGCGCAGCTGCCATCCGATCCATTCCATCACCGCGCTCGGCCCCGAGGCGCGCGGCATCGTCGCGCATCATCCGCGGGACTGGGCCTTCGGGCTCGACGGGCCAATGGGGCGGCTGGCCGAGCTCGGCCGGACCAAGGTGCTGCTGCTCGGCGTCGGCTGGGATCGCTGCTCGGCGCTCCACACGGCCGAGACCATCGCGCGCTATCGACGCCTGCGCGTCCTGCGCTTCAAGGACACCGGGCGCGAGCCCTTCCGCTGGGTCCATGCCCGCGACGTCGCCGAGGATCGCGAGGGCCTCTTCCCCGAGGTCGGCGCGCTCCTCGATGCCAATCCCGCCATGCGCCGCGGCGCTGTCGGGTCGGCGGAAGCGCGGCTCATGCCGCTCGACGATATCCTCGCCACGGCCTCCCCTTGGCTCGCGCGGTCGCTGGAAGACGGCGGCGGCCATCCCTCCGATACGGTCAGAACCGACCCTGCGGGCCGGCCGCGCGGTCCCCAAGCGTCTGCCCGAGCGCCCAGACGCCGCGCCCGGCCGTAAAGCGCAGCCTCAGGAAATCGATCAGCGCCCGCGCCTTGGCCGAGAGATGCCGCGTCTGGGGATAGACGGCATAGAGGTTCAGCGTCGGCCATTCGTGATCGGGCAGGATCTCCGTCAGCCGCCCTGCATCGATCCCGGGGGCGGCCACGAAGGCAGGCTGCAGCGTGATGCCCAGCCCCGCCTCCGCCGCCTTCGCGAGCACCGTGCCGTTGTTCGCCCGCATCCGCACCGCGACCTGCACGCTCCCGTCCTCGCCATCCGGCCGGCGGAAGCGCCAGATATCCGCCCGCTCCGAGCCCGTGTAGGCCAGCGCGGGCCAGTCCAGCATATCCTCGGGCCGCGATGGCGCATCGCGGTTGCGCAGAAAGCCCGGCGAGGCGACGGCATGCATGCTGATCTCGCCCAGCTTGCGCGCAATGAGGGAGCTGTCGCGCAGCGCCCCGATCCTCAGCGCCAGATCGAACCCCTCCCCCACAAGGTCCGTCATCCGGTCGGAGAGGTCGAGATCGAGAATCAGCCCCTGATGCTCGGCGACGAACTCGGTCAGAATGGGCGCCAGATGCTGCGTTCCGAAGTCGAGCGGGGCGGCTAGCCGCAGCGGCCCATGCAAGGCGCGCGAGGCGTCCGACACCTCGCCCTCCGCCTCCTCCACATCGGCAAGGATCCTGAGCGAGCGGTCATAGAACGTCTGCCCCGCATCCGTCAGCTTCATGCGCCGCGTGGTACGGGCCAGGAGCTGCACGCCGAGGCGATGCTCCAATTCCTTGATGCGGCGCGAGACGGCTGAGGGAGCGATAGACATCGTCTCGGCCGCACGCGTGACGCTGCCATGATCCACGACCTGGATGAAGCAACGCATGTCCTCGAAGCGATCCATGAGCCCCCGATTATTCTTCGTTCCGCAATTCTGACAACTCTCAAATGCGGATGACGATCCGGAGATCAAGCAACAATTGTCACAACGAGACGGTTGCGGCAGCGATCGACGCGCCGACCGAGCTTTGGGAGACACCCGATGAGCCTGAACGAAACCAAGACCGTGCTTCACGTCGATGCCAGCATGCGGCGTGAGGGAAGCACCACCCGCGCGCTTTCTGCCGCGCTGACCGCACGGCTCGGCCCGGGCCGGGTCGTCCGCCGCGATCTCGCGGAGGGCCTGCCCCTGATCGACGAGACCTGGATCGGCGCGAACGTCACCGATCCCGCGGAGCGCTCCGCGGCGCAGGAGGAGGCATTGACCCTCTCAGAAACCCTGATCGGCGAAATCGAGGCCGCGGACACGCTCGTCATCGGCGTGCCCATCTACAATTTCGGCGTGCCCGCTGCGTTCAAGGCGTGGATCGACCTTGTCGCCCGGGCGCGGCGCACCTTCCGCTACACCGAGAACGGTCCCGTCGGGCTCCTCGAAGGCAAGCGCGCCATTCTCGTGGTCGCCTCCGGCGGAACCGAGGTCGACGGCGGCATCGATTTCGC
>JBCCDG010000142.1:0-10958 GCA_039030915.1 Pseudomonadota bacterium
CGAAAGACGCTCCCGTGGCTATGCTTCGGCACGAAGCCCGCAGCACCCGCGCCAAGGGTCAGCATCACCACCCGCCGATCCGCCTGCGAGGAGACTACGAGCACCGGCACGCCCGGCGCCGCCTTCACCACCCGAACCAGCCCGTCGATCCCGCTCACATCCGGCAGGTTGAGGTCGAGGAGCACGATCGAGGGCATCGGCCCTGCGCCGAGACGGGCGAGAGCCGCTTCGAGGCAGTCCGCCCGCCCGACTGTCGCCACGCCGCAAAGCGTCTCGAGCGTCGTGGCCAGCGCCTCGCAGAAGAGGGGGTGGTCGTCGATGATGAGGGCGCTCTTCATGGCACCGCCTCCCTGCCGGCGCCGATGTCCAGCGCCACGAAACCGTAGCACATGGATGGAGTTGAGAACCACGTCCGCACTCGCGGGCATCGGAAAATGGTTCAGAGAGGACCGGTTTCTCGCGTTTCGTGACGAATCGTACATCGGGCATCCCGCCCGACGGCACATTTTGGCTTCGGGGAGGCGATCGCACCCACGGTCGAAGGACCGGCGATCGCCGCCTCTGCGGAAGCAAGGTTCAATGTGTGAAGGGTGTCATGGAAAACTCCGATGTAGCGTTCAAACTGTTCTTCGAGGCCACCTTCATCGTGGTCGTTCTCGCCGGCATCGTCTGGGCGCTCGACCCGGACAACGCGGAGGGCGCCTTCCGCGTCATCGGTTCCATCGTCGCCGCCTTCGGCTGACGGCGGCGAAGGACGGGCGGCGGGTATGGCCGTCACGTCGGACTGAGTTGGTCTTTGCGTTAGCCCGGGACCCGATTTCTTCTCCCGGCGATCAGGCGGCCCGGCGTTCCGGGACGCTCAGGCGGCGGCACCGGGCGGCTTCGCCCTTGCCCCGCGTCGGCCCTCGGCGCCGCCGCCGCATCAGGACCCAGCACATCAGGCGAGCGCGAGTGCGATCTTCGCCGGAGCACTCCCTGCATCGATATCGCGAAAGGATGCGGCGCCGGCCTGGAGCGGGCGGATCTCGATCCAGTCCGCACCGTCGACCGCCCGCCGCTCAAGCAGGTCGAGCGCGGCCGCGAAGTCGTCCTCGCCGTAGCAGTAGGAGCCGATGAAGGCGATCTCCTGCAGCGTGATGCGCCGGGTGTCCAACCCCTCGGCGCTGTCCTGCAGACCGACATGGACGATGGCGCCACCGGGCCTCGCCAGACGGGACGCTGCCGCGCGGGTCGGGCCCGATCCCACCGCGTCGATAACAAGATCGACGCTGCCCTCAGCGCCCGGTGACGCGATGGGGTCGTAGGCGACGCCGCCGAGAACGGCATCCAGCGTTTCGCGCCGCGGGCCGTTGGTCTCCGCCACGCTGAGCGCGCCGATGCCTTCGACGCGGAGGACGATGGCCGAGAGGAGGCCGATCGCCCCGCCACCGAGTACCGCCGCGGACAGGGCATCCGCCCGACCGCCGAGCCGCTCGAGCCCCAAGCGCGCTGCATGGACGGCACAGGCCAGCGGCTCGGCCAGCACCCCCTGCGCCGAAGGAAGCGTATCGGGCAGGACCGTAAGGTTGCGATCCCTGATGCGCACCCGTTCCGCAAAGGCGCCGGGCACCCGCATCCCGATGAGCTCGCGGTTCGGGCAGAGATGGCGCCGCCCCGCGTGGCAGACGGCACAAGTGCCGCAGCTCATGAGCGGGTTCAGCGCCACCCGCCGCCCCGCGAGCGGCCCGGTCTCCGCGATGCCAACGGCCTCGTGCCCAAGCACCAGCGGCGGCACGCGGCGGGCATCCTTGCCGTGCCAGGCATGCATGTCCGAGCCGCAGATGCCGCACATCTCGACCGCGACCACGCTTTCGCCCTCGACGGGCTCCGGCGGGGCGACATCGCGCAGTTCCAGCGTTTCGACGGCGGTGTAGACGAGCGCTCTCATTTTGCGGTGTATCCTCCGTCCACGAACAGCACCTGTCCCGTCACGTAGCGCGACGCCTCGGAGGCGAGAAACACCGCCGGGCCCGCGATATCCGCCATCTCTCCGTTCCGCCCGATGCAGGTGCGCCCTGCATGCATCGTGGCGAGCGCCTCATCCGCGAAGACAGGGCCTGTGAGCTCCGTCGGAAAGAAGCCGGGCGCCAGCGCATTGGCATTGATCCCGCGCGCCGACCAAGCCTCTGCCATCGCGCGCGTCAGCTGCGCGACCCCGCCCTTGGAGGCACCGTAGGCGATGCCGTTCGCGAAGGCGCGCTCGGACTGCAGCGAGGCGATGTTGACGATACGCCCCCAGCCACGCGCGGCCATGCCGGGCACCAGCGCCTTGGCGAGGAAGAATGGCAATGTCAGATTGAGCGCGATCGTGCGGTCCCAGCCTTCGCGGGTCGTCTCGTCCGCGGGCTCGCGCAGATTGATGCCCGCCGCATTCGCGAGGATATCGGGTGGCATGTCGGCGCATGCGCCGGCGATCGTCTCGACAGCCCCCTCCCCCAGCAGGTCGCACGGCACCGCCCTGCCCTCGCGCCCCGTCAGCGTCTCCCGCAGCTGCACCTCGCGCCGGCCGACCAGCACGAGCCGCGCACCCGCATCCGACAGCGCGCCGGCAATGGCCCGGCCGAGGCCGGAGCCGCCACCCGTCACCAGCGCGGTGCGCCCCGTGAGGTCGAAGAGCCCGCTCATCTCACGGCCCGTAGATGTAGCGGGGCAGCCAGAGCGCGATCTCCGGGAAGCTGAACACCAGAACCAGGCCGATGAGCTGGATCACCATGAACTGCATCATGCCGAAATAGATGTCCTTGAGATCCCACTCCGGCACCACGCCCTTCAGGAAGTAGGCCGAGAGCGCCACCGGCGGCGAGAGCCACGCCGTCTGCAGGTTCACGGCGACGAGGATGGCGAACCAGGTGAGATCGACCCCCAGCTCCACCAGCACAGGCACCATGATCGGCACGATGATCAGCACGATCGGCACCCATTCGAGCGGCCAACCGAGCAGGAAGATGAGCGCCATGATGATGATTAGCACCCAGGTCGTGGAGAGGTCGAGGCTGAGCAGCATCTCGGTCAACATCGTCGGTGTGCCGAGGCGCGAGAACGTGGCGCCGAAGAAGTTGGAGGCCGCAACCAGGAACATGATCAGGACGGTGATCTCGAGCGTCTTCAGGAGCGCTTCGTAGAACCGTCCGACGGTCAGCCGCCGGTAGACGAGCGTCAGCAGCACCGCGCCGAACGCGCCGCAGCCCGCCGCCTCCGTCGGCGTCGCGTAGCCGAGCAGGATCGAGCCGAGCGCGAAGGCCACGAGGGCCGCCGGCGGGACGAGCCCGAGAAAGAACTCCCGCGCGACGAACATCATGTCAGTGGGCCGCTCATCCTCCGGCAGGGGCGGGCCGAGGCTCTCATCGAGCCAGCAGCGCCCGAGCGCGTAAAGGGTGTAGAGCGTGGCGAGCAGCAGGCCGGGGAGGATGGCGGCGGCGAAGAGGTCCGTCACCGGAATCTCGAGCACCGGGCCCATCACGACCAGCATGATAGAGGGCGGTATCAGAATACCGAGCGTGCCGCCCGCGGTGATCGTGCCTGCCGCGAGGCGTACCGAGTACCCGGAGCGGTTCATGGTCTTCGCCGCCATGATCCCGAGGATCGTGACCGAAGCGCCGACGATGCCTGTGGCGGCCGCGAAGATCGTCGATACGAAGAGCACCGCGATGTAGAGCGCGCCGCGCGTGCGCGATAGCATGAGCTGGACCGAGGTGAAGAGCCGCTCCATCAGCCCCGCCTGCTCCATCATGATGCCCATGAAGACGAAGAGCGGCACGGCCGCCAGCGTCTCCTCCAGCATCACCGAGTTGAACTGGAGGGTCTGGAGGTAGAAGACGAGCTTCGTGCCGAAGCCCCAGGCGCCGAAGGCGAAGCCGAGGAAGATGAGGGTGAAGCTGATGGGAAAGCCCACGAAGATCGCCAGCAGCATCACCGCCAGCATGATCACGCCGATCCAGGGCTGCGCGATGGTCGTCAGCCCCGCCGCCTTCACGGCATCAGACCAATAGCCGCCGATGGGCATGATGCCGGGCGCGAAGACCGCCAGCGTCACGATGAGGAGCCCGACGGCGTAGAAGGGCAGGATCCTCGTAAAGCGCGCCCCCCGCTCCGGCCCCATCTGGTGGATCGCACGGAAAAGCTCGGCGATACCCTGGAGGAGCAGGAAGAAGATGCCGAGCGGCATCGCCGTGCGCGCAGGCGCGAGCGGGGCCATCATGGTCGTGTCCATGGCCCGCTCCCAGCTCTCCCAGGCGCCCCAGGTGTACTCGGTCGAGATCCACAGGAAGAAGGCCATCGCCGGGAAATAGAAGGCGAGGTAGAGCAGCGCGTCGACCGTCGCCTGCGTCCTTGGGCGCCAGTTGCGGTAGAGAAAATCCGCGCGGATATGCACGCCGCGCATGAGCGCGTAGCCTGCCCCAAGCATGAACATCGCGCCCGAGAACATGCGGGTGGTCTCGTAGGCCCAGAGCGTGGGCCCGAGCCCGTACTCTCGCGCCACGTCATCCGCGCCCATAACGGCGAAGATGCGGAAAGCCTCGCGGCTAACCACCTCGAAGACCATGGCGCCCATGACGGGCAGAAGCAGGAGGCAAGTGACGCGGCCGACCCAGAGGTTCATGACATCGATGCCGGCCACGACAGGCCGCATCCAGGGCGTCATGTCCTCGGGCGTCTCGCCCGGACGCTCACGGCGCGCCTCGGCTATGAGCTCGTCGGTCGTGTCGAGAGTATCCGTGTCGAGGTCGCTCGCGCTCATGGCTGCCTCCCGCCCAATTTCGTCGTGCAGCCCGGAAGGATCGCTTCCGCGACCCCTACCCCACCCCCAGACCCCTCCCGTCAGGGGGCAAGGGCACGACATCGGCACCACCGGCGCATTACCGGCCCATGCTGGACCGAGGGCGCCGGTGCCGCCCCCTCCCCCCTGACGGGAGGGCCGGGGGTGGGGTTCGTACCGGCGCCTCAGGCCGCGGCGGTCACTTCTTCAGGCTGTCCGCATACGCCTTGCCGAGCGACGCGTTCGATGCCTGGGCCCCGGCCCAGAAGGGTACCGCGATCTCGGCAAAGTCTTTCTGGCTCTGCCAGACCTTGGCGAAGAACTCATTCTCGGCGGCGTTCTTCTCCAGGCTGGCACGCGCGGCGTCCATGTACTCCTTGAAGTAGTCCGCGGGCGTATCGTGAAGCTGCACGCCGTGGTTCTCGGTCAGGTCCTTCAGCGCCTTGCCGTTCTCATAGATGCGGTAGGACATGGCCTTCGACAGCGACGCGTTGGCCGCCACTTCGATGGCCTTCTGCTGCAGCGGCGTGAGTGAATCGTAGACATCGCCGTTGATGTAGAGATCCGCGTTCACCACCACTTGGTGCAGGCCCTGCAGGTAGTAGTGCTTGAGCACCTTCTGGAAGCCGAAGACGCTGTCAGGCTTCGGGCAGCACCACTCGGCCGCATCGATCGTGCCCTTCTCGAGCGCGGGCAGGATGTCGCCACCGCCCATGGCCACGGACGCGATGCCGATGTCCTTGTAGGTCTGGCCCGGAATGCCCGGAGGAGTGCGGAAGCGGTACTTCCGGAAGTCGTCCATCGACGTGATCGGCTCCTTGAACCAGCCCAGCGCCTCGGGCCCGACGGGCTGCAGCATGAAGCCCTTCACGTTGACGCCCATCTCCTTCCAGAGCTCGTCGTAGAGCTCGCGCCCGCCGCCGTACTGAAACCAGGAGAGAAAGGCGATGTTGTCGATACCGACGCCCGCACCGGCCACGGGCGAGCCGAAGAGCATCGCGGCGGGGTGCTTGCCGGACCAGTAATGCGTCCAGGCAAAGCCGCCCTCGATAAGGCCCGCATCGACCGCGTCCAGCGTCTCCTTCACGCCGACGACGGCGCCCGCGGGCAGCACCTCGATCTTGACCTGACCGTCGGTGAGGTCGCTCACATCTTTCGCGAAATCCTCCAGCATGTGGACCTCATCCGCTTTCGCCGGGATCACCGACTGTACGCGGATGACGGTCTGCGCCTCGGCCAGAGGGGCGAAGGCGAGGACGGCGCCGGCTGCCACGGCGCCGATGGAAGTCGGCAGCAGCTTCAAGAAGTCCATGGGTTTCCTCCCGGTTGGTGTCGTGTCTTTTGCTTTTTCTTGGTTTCGTTCTCGAACTCTGTCGGCCAAAGCCTGAAGACGCAACGAAAAGGGGTAGCCTCGGGGAAGATCGGCCTCATGAGCGCCCTGCTCCTGACCCCAGTTCGGGCGTCGGCGCGACCGCGAACGGAGAGAGTAGCGGCACCTCGCGCACCGCAGGCATGCCGTCGCCAATGGCGTGGCCCATGCGCCGCCGACAGGCGGGCCGCCGCCCTACTCATTGCCGCCGCATCGTCGCTCCGGCGGGCGATGTTCCCGAAGACGATCTGGGCGAGATCGGCGGCCCTTTCGATCATGCCGCCGCATCCTCAAGGATCATGTCCGACGCCTTCTCCCCGATCATGATCGCGGGCGCGTTGGTGTTGCCCGAGGTGATCACCGGCATGATCGAGCAGTCCGCTACCCTGAGCCCACCGATCCCATGCACCTTCAGCCTGTGATCGACCACGGCCGCCGCATCCTGCCCCATCTTGCAGGTCCCGGTCGGGTGGTAGATCGTGGTGGCGGTGCTGCGTGCCCAGTCGAGCAGCGCCTCGTCGCTCTCCGCCTCGGGACCCGGCGCGTGTTCGACCGAGATGAGATCCCTGAGCGGCGCCTCCGCCGCGATACGCCGCGCGACGCGGATGCCCGCGACCAGCGTCTCGCAATCCGTGCGGGTCGCGAGGTAGTTCGGGTGGATAGCAGGATGGTCCTTCATGCTCGCCGAACCAAGGCTGATATACCCGGCGCTCTCCGGCCTGAGCTGAAGAACCGAGGCCGTGAAGGCGGAGAAGCGGTGCGGCCCCTCGGCAGGGCTGTCTGCGCTGAAGGGCTGGATGTGAAACTGGATGTCCGGCGTCGCAAGCTCGGGCCGCGTCTTCAGGAACCCTGTGCCGAGGCTTGCCGCCATCGTCATCGGCCCGGTGCGAAAGAGCGCGTATTCCGCGGCAATCGCCGCCTTGCGCGCCCAGCTCCGGACCTCGGTGTTGATGGTCGGCACGGTGCATTTGTAGACCGGTCGGGCCTGCAGATGGTCCTGCAGGTTCTTGCCGACGCCCATGATTGGCGCGACCACCTCGATGCCATGCGCTCTCAGCTCCTCCGGGCAGCCGAGGCCCGAGACCATCATGATCTGCGGCGAGGCGATTGCGCCGGCGGAAAGCACCACCTCGCGCCGCGCGCGGATCACCGTATCCTGTCCGCCGATCGTGGCCACAAGGCCAGTCACGCGCCTGCCGTCGAAGAGCAGGCGCTGCACCGGCGCATGTACGAAGAGCGCAAGGTTCTCACGCTTCTCGGCGGGACGCAGATAGGCAACGGCGGCGGAGCAGCGCCGCCCCCGATGCGCCGTCATCTGGAAGTAGCCGACGCCTTCCTGTTCGGCGCCGTTGTAGTCCGGGTTGCGGCGATATCCGACACTCACCGCCGCGTCGATCCAGGCGTCGATGATCTCACGCCCCAGCCGGCTGCGCGATACGGTGAGCGGACCGTCGCCGCCGCGAAGGTCATCCTCGCCCCCTTCCCAGCGCTCGGCCCGCTTGAAGAGTGGCGCCACATCCTGCCATCCCCAGCCGGGATTGCCGAGCTGGCGCCAGTGATCGAAGTCCTCCGCCTGGCCGCGCACGTAGAGCAGCCCGTTGATCGAGCTCGACCCGCCGAGGACGCGCCCACGCGGCCATGGGATCGAACGACCGTTGAGCCCGGGATCCGGCTCTGTCCGGTAGCACCAGTCTGTCTGCGGGTTCCCCATCGTGCGGAAGTAGCCGACGGGTATGTGGATCCAGGGCGAGCTGTCGCGCCCGCCCGCCTCCAGCAGCGCAACCCTATGCCGGCCGTCCGCGCTCAGCCGATTGGCCAGAACGCACCCGGCGGAGCCGGCGCCCACGACGATGAAGTCGAACTCCAAGCGACTTCCTCCGAGAGTCCCATTGATTGGGACTTCAATTCTCTATATCCTCAATCGAAGCATCCTTCTTCCGGAGATGCAATCTATTCCTGAGCAGAGCCCATGCCCCGAGACGCAAGCACGATCCCGACAAATCTCCGCACCCTGCGCATCCTCGAGGTCGTGGCGGAGGCGGAAACGTCGCTCACCCCCTCCGAGGTCAATGCCCACCTCGGCCTGCCGAAGCAGACGGCGCACCGGCTTTGCAACACGCTCGTCGATGAGGGCTTTCTGGTGCGCGAGGGCGCGGGAACGAAGCTGCGGCCCGGCCGGCGTATGCGCGCGATAGCCAGCGGCACGCTCAACGGGCGTCATCTGCATATCGGGCGGCACCAGGTGCTCGAGCGGCTGTCGGCGGCAGTCGGCGAGACCGTGAACTTCGTGGTGCCGGAGCCTGCGGGCATGCGCTATCGCGACCGGGTGGAGACGGGCTGGGCGCTCCGCATCCAGCTGCCCATCGGCAGCAACGTCCCCTTCCACTGCACCGCCAGCGGCAAGACCTACCTCGCAAGCCTCCCACCCGCGGCGCGGCATCGCATGATCGGCGCGCTCGCACTGGAGCGATTGACGCCCAATACCATCACCGAGCCCGACGCGCTGCTCGCCGAGCTCTCGCAGATCGCCGACCAGGGCTACGCGCTCGATCGGGAGGAGTTCATGGAGGAGATGATCGCGCTCGCGGCGCCCGTAAGAGACCGCGAGGGGCGCTATGCGGCCTCGCTCGCATTCCATGCTCCGCTGCCGAGGCTCGACCTCGAGGCCGCGCTCGACCATCGTGACACGTTGCGCACGGCTGCAGCACAGCTCACCGACTTCTGCTGATCGCCACATCGCCTGCACATGCGCTTGATCGTCAGCGCCGCGACGCCCAAGCTCCCCGGCATGCTGCAAGGGAGGGACGGGTGACGAAGGTTCTGGTGCTCGACCCTATCCACGCCGACGGGGTCGCAATGCTCAAGGCCCGGTCGGAGATCGACCTCGTGCATCTGCCCGAGCCGCCGGACGACGAGATCGCGCGTCAGATGCGCGATGCCGAGGCGCTGCTCCTCCGCGGCCGCACCCTGCCGCGCACGGTGTTCGAGGAGGCCGGGCAGCTCAGGCTCGTCTCGCGCCACGGTGTCGGCTGCGATAACCTCGATCTCGACCTCCTCCGCGCCCGTGGGATCCGCGTCGCGATCAGCGCGGATGCCAACTGGCTCTCGGTCGCCGAGCACACGCTGGCGCTCATGTTCGCGGCCGCGAAGGCACTGCCGCTTGGCGACCGGGCCGCGCGGGATGGCCGCTGGGCGATCCGGGACCACCTCGGCACGCGGGAGATCGCGGGCAGCGACGTGCTGGTCCTGGGCTTCGGCCGTATCGGGCGGGCGGTTGCGGAACGGTGCGCCGCCCTCGGCGCGCGCGTCCGCGTCCACGACCCCGCATGCTCCCAAACGCCGCCCTTCGAGAGCGCACCCGACCTCCTCGCCGCCGCAGGGAAGGCCGACTTTGTCAGCGTCCACATTCCCCGCACGCCGGAGACGACCAACCTCATCGGCGCCGACGTCCTCGCCCGCCTCCGCCCCGGCGCGATCCTCGTCAACACCGCGCGTGGCGGTATCGTGGATGAGGGTGCGCTCCTCGACGCCCTCCGGACCAGGCCCCTCGCCCGCTACGCCACCGACGTCCTCGCCGACGAACCCCCGCGAGCGGACGACCCGCTCCTCGAACGCGACGACGTGATCCTGACCCCCCACAGCGCCGCCATGACCGCCGAAGCCGCCCGACGCATGGCCGTAGGCGCCGCGCAGAACATCCTCGATTTCATCGACGGACACCTCGCGCCCGAGATGACCGTCATCTAGTAGAGCGGCGGGACGCAGCAGGCGAGAACCAGCCGCTTCCTCACATCCGGGCGCGGTATTTCCGCCGCCGCTCCTCGAACAACAATCTCCGGGCAAGGCGACGAACCGAGATGCAATGGCTGCTCCAGGAATTTGAGGATACCCACAAGTTGGCAACTGCGCTGGACGGGCTCGGTATCGCCTATAGCTGGCATAAGGTCGTGCCGTTCGTGGGCGACTTGATCCCTGAGCCGGTCGTACACGATCCCGACGCGGTGATCATGTTCGGCTCCTACACCCTCTGGCGCTATGCAGAGGCCAAAGGGTATCGGCCGGGCGTCTTCAAGCTGAGGCCCTTCGTTTATGAGAAGGCATGGCATCGCTATCTGTTGAACGGACCGGATGCGCTGTTTCTGAAGCTCGGAGACGTTCCCCACGCGCTCGAAGACGACGGCAAGGACTGGTTCCTGCGTCCCGTGGACGACAGCAAGGAAGCACCCGGTCGCGTCAGACGATCGGACGAGATCGTCCACATCGCGAAGACCGTCCTCGCCCTCGACGAGGACGAGATACCGCGCGGCTCTCTCCGGCACGACACGCTCTTGATGCTGACCGAGCCGGTGCGAATTCAGAGGGAGTGGCGGCTTTGGGTCGTCAACGACGCCATCGTCACCCATTCGCTCTACAAGGACGGATCGCGCGTCGTCTATCGCCGGGAAATCGATGACGAAGCCTTGGCGTTCGGCAAGCGGCTGGTCGGCGCCAATCCCGGCTACGCGCCGGCCTACGTCATCGACATCTGCGGAAGCGAGCGTGGACTGCGGATGCTGGAGACCAACTGCATCAACGCGGCGGGCTTCTATGCGGCCGACCTCGAGAAGCTCGCCTCCGCGATCGACACCTATGCGGCGGATTGATCGCGGAGCGATCCGTCACCAATGGGCGGCCCGACCGCGCCAGAACATGTTCATTGCCGTCGGAGATCGAGTGGCGGGGGCCCCGGGGGGGGGCCCCCCGCCCCCCCCAGCCGGTGGGCGTCGGGGAGGGCCCCCGGGGGGCAGGACCCGC
>JBCCDG010000143.1:0-10859 GCA_039030915.1 Pseudomonadota bacterium
CCACGCCGTAGCGCAGCATGGTGTAGGCAAGCTCATGCCCCTCCGACCAGAACAGGAAGCTCGGGTCGGGCACCGTGAGGAACGGGCGGCTCGTCAGCTCGTAGAAGCGTTCATACATAGCGGGTGTTACCTCTCACCCGCTGTGCGGTGAGACCATGTGCGTCGCATGAGGTTCAGTCCACCCTTCGGCCCACGGCACTGCCCTGCCGCTCTACTCTTGCTAGAACCCTGACCGCCTCGTTTTCGTACTCCATAGCGCCTTCACTGTCGAGTGAGAGCATGTATCGCAGCCTTTCGGTTGCCGCTGCGGCGTGACCCGCACGATAGAGCGCAATTCCCAAGTGGTAGTGAATGACCGGATGCTCGGGCCGTGCGGCCGCGGCGCGTTCGAGAAGGGGGAGCGCCCCTTCCGCGTCGCCAGCCTTGACCGCGATCCAGCCCCGGGTGTCGGCGAATTCCGGCAAGTCATGCGCCGCGAGACGGACCGCGAGGGCCGAGGCGCGGTCGAGCTCCTCCCGCGTGAGATCGTCGGTATGGGGACCGCCGGCGATAAGGCTTGCGAGATTGTTCACGACCACGAGGGCCGCGGGCTCGATCGCCAGGAGCCGCTCGTACTCCGCAATCGCGCCCGCGTCATCGTCCTGCCGTTCAAGCTGAAGCGCGCGGGCAAAGCGGAGCGCGGCGGTATCCGCGCTGCGGGCGATCCCGCGGTCGAGCACCGCCATGGCCGCGTCCGGCTCCTCCGCAGCGAGGAGTTGCGCGAGCGTGAGATATCCTTCGGCGCGCCCGGGCATCAGATCGATCGCCCGCCGCGCCGCGTCGATGGCCTGCAGCCGCCGCCCCGCCGCGGCGTGAAGCCGCGCGAGGAGGACATGGGGCGCCGCATGGCCCGGCTCGGCGGCGGCCGCAGCCTCCGCGTAGTCGCGCGCGCTGCTCGCCGCACCCGATGCCACCGCCGCCTCCACCGCCGCGGCGAGCAGGCTTTCGGCATAGGGGTCCGGCAGCCCCGAGATGGCAACGTCACGGAAGGCGGCTTCGGCCAGCGCCGCTGCCCCTGCATGATCGCCAGCCGCGAGGAGGTGGGCGCCGAGAAGGGCGAGGAGGCGCCGGTCTCCCTGCCGCTGGGCGCGATAATCGGCAAGCAGCGACCGTGCTCCAGCAGCGTCGCCCTGCGCATTGAGGGCGCGTGCGTAGATCTCGAGGACCTGCACTGCGCCAAGGCTCTCCGCCACCGCCCTGTCGAAGGCCTGGCGCGCCCCGTTCGTGTCGCCCGCCTTCGCACGTGCCTCGCCCACAAGCGCGCGCAGCACCGGCGGCGCGCTGTCGCCCGCCTCGACGAGCGCCGCCTCGAGCGTGGCCAGCGGCAGGCCGTTCGCGGCCGTGACGCCAGGCAATGGCCTCGCCCCGCCCGCCTCTGCGCTCGGCATCATCAGCCGGCGGCCGGTCGCGTCCATGCCCTCGCCCGCAGCCATGCGTTCGATCATCGCGACGAGGGTCCGCTCCGTCTTCCCGCCAGGCTCGCCCGCGAGAGCGCTCCCCGCCAGGATACGCGCCTGCGCCGCCTCGGGCCCCTCCAGCGCCATGGCGAGGCGCGCCCGCAGTGCGAGCGCATCGGCGTCGCGCGGCTGCTCGACAAGGCGGGCTTCGAGCAGGCTCACCGCCTGCGCCGGCCGCCCCGCATTGATCAGCCGCCGGGCGAGCGCCTGGGTCAGCCGCCCGGTTTCCTCGGGCGAGGCGTCTACCAGCCGACCGAAGAGCATGTTGATGGCCTCGCCGGGACGACCAAGACGGTCGAAGAGCACGAGCAGCTGATCGACAGGGATCTTGATCCCCTGCGTCTCGGCCGCGCGCAGCACGTCGAGCCCCGCCTCCGGCCCGGCCCGCGCGACACGCACCGCGGCAAGCTGCAGCGTCGCTGCCTGATCGCCCGAACGGCGCGACAGCGCTTCGCGCGCCACCTCCTCCGACGCCTGGAGAAGCCCGACGCGTTGCATCAGCCGCGAGCGAAGCGTCATGATCGACGCGTCGGTCGGCCCCAGATGCTGCGCGGCCGTACAATGGCGGAGAGCATCGGATAGGAGCCCGCGGTCGAGCGCCAGGCGGCCAAGCTGCCAGTGGCCCTCGGGGTTCGTCTCGTTGCGGTCCCGCGCATCCTCGTAATGCGCGAGGGCGGAGGCGAACTTGCCGCGCGCCTCATCGATCCGGCCGAGGGCTGCGTGGCTGAGCGCGTGGCTCGGATCGCTCTCGAGCGCGCTTCGCAGCAGCGCCTCGCCGCCCGCAACGTCCCCCTGCTCGAGCTTCGCGATAGCCGCCTGGAAGTCCGCCAGCGCCGGCGACGGGCGATCGTCGTCGCAGCCCGCGAGGGCAAGCGTCGAGACGAGGAGCAGGGCCGACGCGATGCGAGCCGTCAGCCTTCCCCGGCTTGCCGCCAGCGGCGTGCCGGCGGGTATCGAATCTCGCTCACACTGCATTGCAGCAATCTCGCCCCGGACAGCCTCTCGGGCAACAGTAGCGTCGCACCCGCCATGCCGACGTGATGACGATCACA
This sequence comes from Pseudomonadota bacterium, assembly GCA_039030915.1. Classification (GTDB taxonomy): domain Bacteria; phylum Pseudomonadota; class Alphaproteobacteria; order Rhodobacterales; family Rhodobacteraceae; genus Thermohalobaculum. The sequence continues at coordinate 2,549 of JBCCDG010000143.1, forward strand.
CCCTATGTGGCTTAGTTATCCGGCGAAATCGTGGCATGCGGCGCGTCGCCGCTCATTGTGCGGCGCACACAATCGTGATCGGTGCCCGGGCGTGTGAGGCCGGAGGCGTCAGTTCAAGCTTGCGACGCCGAGCGGGACGGAGAACTTCCGGCACCAGATATAGACCTCGTTATAGGCCGACGCATCGACGCCCGCAGGCACCGCATAGGCCTGTAGCCCGTTGATCGAGCGGAGCTCACCGAGATCGGTCGCCTCATCATATGCACCGTCCTTACCGAGACCCACGCGCGGGTCCGGCGCACCGTCGAGGCTGAAATCGGCGGCGAGGAGGACGACCGTACCCGCGCTCGTCTCCACCATAGAGACGCCGCCCGTCGTCACGTGGTTCGAGGCGCCCGTGAAGCCGCCCTTTCCACCGGCGAGCGACGGGGTGGCCATGGGAAGAGCGAGAAAGGCCGCGAGGGCGGCGGTAGCGATCAAGCTGCGCATGGGGAGAGCTCCTTCTTCGGCGTCTGCAGGGGCGATCGCCTGCGACGTTGCTGGGCGAAAACCGTCCCCTCCAGAAAAGCACGCCCATGGGGGGATGCGCCCGGCAGCACGAAAAGTTGACGTTTGGCGGTCAGCCCGTGTGCGCAAATATCGAACATCGAGAACCGGTGAGTTGCCAATACCGCCCAAGACTTAGGCAATCTTTGGTGGCTTGACGTGTTTTTCCGATGCAAACCCAGGCAGCAAGCCGCTGGCACGCTCCTTGCTGCATCAAATCGCATCAAGAACAAATCACACGGAGCTCCCTCATGACCTTCAAGCGCCTCCTCGTGGCCGGGCTTGCCGCCACCACCTTCCTGGCAGGTCCCGCCGGCGCGCAGGAAGAGACCATCAAGGTCGGGATCCTGCACTCCCTTTCCGGCACCATGGCGATCTCGGAGACGACCCTCAAAGACGTCATGCTGATGCTGATCGAGAAGCAGAATGAGGCGGGCGGTCTCCTCGGCAAACAGCTCGAGCCCGTGGTTGTCGACCCGGCCTCCGACTGGCCGCTCTTCGCCGAGAAGGCGCGCGAGCTGATCGAGGTGAATGAGGTCGACGTGGTCTTCGGCGCCTGGACCTCGGTTTCCCGCAAATCGGTGCTGCCGGTCTTCGAGGAGCTGAACTCCATCCTCTTCTACCCCGTGCAGTACGAGGGCGAGGAATCGCAGCGCAACGTCTTCTACACCGGTGCCGCCCCGAACCAGCAGGCCATCCCAGCCGTCGAGTACCTGATGGACCAGGGCGTCGAGCGCTGGGTGCTGGCGGGCACCGACTACGTCTACCCGCGCACGACCAACAAGATCCTCGAGCAGTTCCTGAAGGACAACGGCGTCGCCGAAGAAGACATCATGATCAACTACACGCCGTTCGGCCATTCGGACTGGCAGACGATCGTGAGCGACATCAAGGCCTTCGGCTCGGCTGGCAAGAAGACCGCCGTGGTCAGCACCATCAACGGCGACGCAAACGTTCCGTTCTACAAGGAACTTGGCAACCAGGGCATCGAGGCTACTGACATCCCCGTCATCGCTTTCTCCGTGGGTGAGGAGGAACTTGCGGGCATCGACACAACGCCGCTCGTCGGCCACCTCGCTGCCTGGAATTACTTCATGTCGGTGGACACGCCCGAGAACGACGAGTTCGTGGACAGCTGGATCGAGTTCATCGGGGACGAGGACCGCGTGACCAACGACCCGATGGAGGCGCATTACATCGGGTTCAACATGTGGGTGAAGGCGGTCGAGAAGGTCGGCACCACGGATGCCGATGCGGTGATCGACGGCATCATCGGCGTCTCGGTCCCCAATCTCTCGGGCGGGTATTCGGCCATGATGCCGAACCACCACATCACCAAGCCGGTGCTGATCGGCGAGATTCAGGACGACGGCCAGTTCACTATCGTGGACGAGACCGACGGCTTGGTGGTCGGCGATGCCTGGTCCGACTTCCTGCCCGAAAGCGCGAAGCTCATCTCGGATTGGCGCAAGCCGATGGAGTGCGGCAACTTCAACGTCGAAACCGCGAAATGCGGTGGCACCACCAACTGAGCTGACAACGCGCGCGGCCCCCGAAGCCCGGGGTGCCGCGTCTTCCACAAGCGCCCCCTCCCCCTTCCGAGGGGGAGGGCCGGGGTGGGGGTTAACCCGCCCGCAATCAGCGGACCGTCAGGCTTCATGCGCCTCCTCGCCCCCCTCTTTCTCCTCCTCGCCATCCTGCTGCCCAGCTTCTCCGCGGCACAAAGCCTCGAGGAGCTGGTCGCCAGGCTGCCGGATGGCGAGTTCGACGACCGCGTCAAGGTTGTCGAGGCCATCGCCGCCACGGGCGACCCCCGCGCGGCCGGCGTGCTCGAAGCGCTGGGCGAGGGCGATCTTGCTTTCGACAAGAAATCGAAGACCGTCATCCGCGTGGTCGAGGAAGGGCGGGACGACTTCGCCCACGACCTCTTCACGGGCGAGCGGCTGCGCGAGCTTGGCCGGCGGGATGCGAGAAAGGTGCGCATCAACAACAACCTCCGCCGTGCGATACAGGCGGCCATCGGCGTGCTCCGATTGCGCGCGGACGATCCCGCGCTCCGCCTCGCCGCGGCCAATGCTGCATACGACGCGCGCGACGCCGGCCAGATCGACGCGTTGACCGCCGCGCTCGAGGCAGAGACGGACCCGGAAATCGCAGCCGCCTTCCGCCTCGCCCGCGCGGCCGCCACGCTCGGATCGGAGCGGTCCGAAGCTGACCAGGCGGAGGCCGTCGCCGTCCTTGCCTCAGAGGGCGGCATCGACGCGCTCGGCCTCCTCGCAGGCGCCGCCGACAGCCCGTTGCCGCAGGTGGCCGCCGCCGCCGCGGAGGCGCTCGAGGCGGTCGAGCGCCAGCGGGCGATGTGGGAGATGGCGGAGAATGTGTGGTTCGGCCTCTCCCTCGGCTCGGTCCTCATGCTCGCGGCCATCGGCCTTGCCATCAGCTTCGGCGTCATGGGCATCATCAACATGGCGCATGGGGAGCTGGTGATGCTCGGCGCCTACACCACCTTCGCCGTCCAGGAAGCGATCCGCCTGCACGCGCCGGAGCTTTTCGGCGCCTCCCTCGCCATCGCCCTGCCGCTCGCCTTTCTCGTCTCCGGCGCCGTTGGCGTCGCCATCGAGCGGGGGGTTTGCCGCCATCTCTACGGCCGGCCGCTGGAGACGCTGCTGGCCACATGGGGGGTCTCGCTGATCCTTCAGCAAGCCGTCCGCTCGATCTTCGGGCCCAACAACCGCGAGGTCGGCAATCCTGACTGGATGTCCGGCGCGTTCGAGCTCGGCCAGCTTACCATCACCTACAACCGGCTCTGGATCCTGTTCTTCGCCCTCGCCGTCTTCGCCTGCCTCTTGCTGGTGCTGAAGCGCACGCCCCTCGGCCTGCAGATGCGCGCCGTCACGCAGAACCGGCGCATGGCCGCCGCCATGGGCGTGCGTACCGGCTGGGTAGATGCCATGACCTTCGGGCTCGGCGCCGGCATCGCGGGCGTCGCCGGCGTCGCCCTCAGTCAGATCGGCAACGTCTCCCCGAACCTCGGCCAGGCCTACATCGTCGACAGCTTCATGGTCGTCGTCTTCGGTGGGGTCGGCAATCTCTGGGGCGCGCTTGCGGGCGCCATGACCCTTGGCATCGCCAACAAGTTCCTGGAGCCCTACGCCGGCGCCGTGCTGGCCAAGGTGCTCGTCTTGGTCTTCATCATCCTCTTCATCCAGAAGCGCCCGCGCGGCATGTTCGCGCTTCGCGGCCGTGCCGTCGAGAACTGAGGGGAACAGGATGACCGAAACCGAGCGCCTTATCCGCCGCTACTACGACGCCTTCAACGCGGGCGACACCGATGGGATGATCGACTGCCTGGCGGACGATATCCGCCATGACGTGAATGAGGGCCAGCCGCGTCTGGGCAAGGACGCCTTCCGCGCCTTCTCCGCCCATATGACGCGCTGCTACCGCGAGGCGCTGTCCGAGATTGCGGTCATGACCGACGCAAGCGGCACCCGCGCCGCCGCGGAGTTCATCGTGTCCGGCACCTACCTCGCCACCGATGACGGCCTGCCCGAGGCGACGGGCCAGACCTACCGCCTCCCCGCGGGCACCTTCTTCGAGGTTGCGGAGGGCCGCATCGCCCGCGTCACCACCTATTACAACCTAAAGGACTGGATCCGGCAGGTGAGCGGATGAACCACCGTCCCGGCATCTGTAGGGTGTGGCTTCAGCAGAGGCGGGCAGCGCAGCCCACGAAGTGTCCGGCTTTCTCAGTCGGAGTTAGATGGGCACATCAGGGTTTTGCAGTCTGGCATTGGGATGCGGCCGCATCCGCAGCCTCTGGCTCGGAGACACCCGATGGTCCGCTCCTCCCTCACGCTTCTCTTCTTTGCCCTCTTCGGCTGGGCTGCCTCAGGGCAGGACGCGACGCCGTGTCCCATGACCAACGCGCAGTTCGATCTCGCCATCCCGCATCTCGACATCGCGACCTGCCCCGCGCCGCTCAATGGCGAGGATCAGTCCTGCCGAGCCCCGACCTCGGACGATCAGGGGCATGTCTTAGCCTTCGAGGCGGAGGGCGAGCAGTGCGTCATCGCGATGACCTCGCTCGACGAGCACGGCTTCCAGCTCATGCTGAAATAGCCGCAAGCGGTGAGGCCGGGTTCCGCTCCGCGCCACGGGTCGGGCGGAGACCCACGCTGCCGCCAGACCCATGCGGGGCGCGTCCATGCTGATCCGGGCGCTGGATGGCCGGGGCTGGGTGTTTCTCGGGCTGCTGCTGATCGCGGCCGTGGCCATTCCGACGCTCAACCTCGCGCTCGAACCGGGACAGACGGGGCACGTCCCCTCCTTCGCCGTAGCACTCATGGGGAAGTATCTCACCTACGCGCTCCTCGCCCTCAGCGTGGACCTCGTCTGGGGCTATTGCGGCATCCTCTCGCTTGGCCATGGCGCCTTCTTCGCCCTCGGGGGCTATGCGATGGGCATGCATCTCATGCGCGAGATCGGCGATCGGGGCGTCTACGCCAACCCCGAGCTTCCAGACTTCATGGTGTTCCTCAACTGGCAGGAGCTGCCCTGGTTCTGGTGGGGCTTCGACATGTTCTGGTTCGCGGCCCTCATGGTGATGTTCGTGCCTGGGCTCCTCGCCTTCGTCTTCGGTTGGTTCGCCTTCCGCAGCCGGGTGACGGGCGTCTATCTCTCCATCATCACCCAGGCGATGACCTACGCCCTCATGCTCGCGTTCTTCCGCAACGACATGGGCTTCGGCGGCAATAACGGCCTCACGGACTTCAAGGACGTGCTCGGCTTCGACCTTCAGTCAGACGGCACCCGCGCCGGGCTCTTCGCTCTCTCCGCCATCGCGCTCGGCCTCGGCTACGTCGTCGCCCGTCTGATCGTGACCTCCCGCGCCGGCAAGGTACTGATCAGCATCCGCGACGCAGAGAGCCGCACCCGCTTCCTCGGCTATCGGGTGGAGGGCTACAAGCTCGCCGTCTGGACCGTCTCGGCGATGATGGCAGGCGTTGCCGGCGCGCTCTACGTGCCCCAGGTCGGGATCATCAATCCGGGCGAGTTCAGCCCCGCCAACTCGATCGAGATCGTGGTCTGGGTCGCCGTCGGCGGAAGGGGCACGCTTGTCGGCGCAGCGCTCGGCGGCATCGGCGTGAACGCCTTCGAGACCTTCTTCACCAGCTTCGCGCCGGACCAGTGGCTCTTCGCGCTCGGCGCGCTCTTCGTCGCCGTCACACTCTTTCTGCCGCGCGGTATCCTCGGCGAGTTCGACGCGCTGAAGGCCAGGCATCGCTCGGAAAAGCGCGAGCGCATCCGCCGCGCGCTCCAGCGCCAGGCCGGCGCACGGATGGACATGCCGCGCGCTGCCCCCGCGCCCCTCGGGAGCAGTACATGACCGCCGCCGCCACAGGCTCGATCCTCTATCTCGACGGCGTGAGCGTCAGCTTCGACGGTTTCAAGGCCATCAATGCGCTTTCTCTGGTTCTCGCGCCGGGCGAGATGCGGGCCGTGATCGGGCCCAACGGGGCAGGCAAGACGACGATGATGGACATCGTCACCGGCAAGACCCGGCCGGACGCGGGCGACGTGGTGTTTGCCGGCAAGGTGGACCTCACGCGCGAGGACGAGGCGGGTATCGCGCGCCTCGGCATCGGCCGGAAGTTCCAGAAGCCGACGGTTTTCGAGACCCATACGGTCGAGGACAACCTGCTCCTTGCCCTCGCCGGCAAGCGCGGCGTCTGGGAGACCTTCCTTGCCCGCGTCACCGGTTCGGAGGCGAAGCGTATCGACATGCTTCTCGAGCGCATCAGGCTCGGTGACCGCCGCTCGGCGCTCGCGGGCGTGCTCTCGCACGGACAGAAGCAGTGGCTCGAGATCGGCATGCTGCTGGCGCAGGATCCCAAGGTGCTGCTGGTCGACGAACCCGCCGCGGGCATGACCGACGACGAGACGATGAAGACCGCTGAGCTCCTGCGCGAGATCGCGGGCGAGCACACGGTGATGGTGGTCGAGCACGACATGGAGTTCGTCCGCGCCCTCGGCGTGAAGGTCACGGTCCTCCACGAAGGCAGCGTCCTTGCAGAGGGCAGCATCGAGCATGTCAGCGCCGATCCGAAAGTGGTGGAGGTCTATCTTGGCCGCTGATCGACACGCTGTCCGGCGCCCAGCAACCGCCAGCGGTGCAGATTTCGCTCCCTCCCCCTTGGAGAGGGAGGACCGGGGGGAGGCTGTTCACCGGAGGGCGCTCAGCGTCCTTAACTTGATCGATCGGTTCCAGCTTTGGGCAAGGACACCAAGGAGGTCCCGCGTCGAGCCCTGGACAGGTCACGCATATGGGCGGCCGACATGCTGAGCGCGTCCGGTATCGACTTGTTCTACGGCTCGGCGCAGGCGCTGCGCGGTGTGGGGCTGGAGGCGTCGGCTGGGAAGGTCTCGTGCATCCTCGGTCGGAACGGGGTCGGCAAGACCAGCCTTATCCGCGCCCTCGTCGGCCAGCAGCCGGTGGCCCGGGGGCGCGTGAGCCTCGACGGTGCCGAGATCACGCGCATGGCCCCCTATGACCGGGCGCGGCGCGGTATGGCGCTGGTGCCGCAAGGGCGCGAGATCTTCCCGCTTCTCACCGTCAGAGAAAACCTGGAGACCGGCTTCGCCAGCCTGCCGAGGGACCAGCGCAAGATCCCGGACGAGGTCTTCGAGCTCTTTCCCGTGCTCGACAGGATGCTGAAGCGCCGGGGCGGTGACCTTTCGGGCGGGCAGCAGCAGCAGCTCGCCATCGCTCGCGCGCTCGTCACCCGTCCCCGCGTTCTCCTCCTCGACGAGCCCACCGAAGGCGTCCAGCCCTCCATCATCAAAGATATCGGCCGGGCCATCCGGTACCTCCGCGGCAAGGGCGACATGGCGATCGTGCTGGTCGAGCAGTATTTCGAGTTCGCGCGGGACCTTGCAGACCACATCACGGTGATGGACCGTGGGGAGGTAGTGATCTCGACCCCGCGCGAGGAGATGGACGAGGATGATGTCAGGCGCCGTCTCTCCGTCTGACGCCGCCGTCGCGGGCCTGCCGCGGCAGCCGAGGGCCGAGGGTAGCATTCGCCTGTCCGTCAAGCGCGCGGAGGGCCGCACCCGGCTCGACCGGCTCCGCCATCAGGGCTCGGCCAAGTGCCTGCTGCCCCGCCTGCCCGACAACCATGACGGCCGGGTGGAAGGCGTGATCGTCAACACCGCTGGCGGCATCACCGGCGGCGACCGGTTCGACTGGCAGGCCGAGGCCGGTCCCGGCACGCGCCTCGCACTCACGACACAGGCCGCCGAACGGGCCTACCGCGCACAACCGGGAGAGATCGGGCAGCTCTCAACGCGCCTGACGCTCGCCGAGGGGGCGATGCTCGCCTGGCTGCCGCAGGAGACGATCCTCTACGACTACGGTGCGCTCGAACGGCGTCTGGAGGTCGACATGCACCCGTCGGCCACGCTCCTGCTGCTCGAGCCGCTGATCCTGGGCCGTCAGGCGATGGGGGAGACGATCGCGCGGGCGCGCCTGGTGGACCGGTGGGCAGTCCGGCGCGGGGGTGGGCTGATCTTTGCCGACACCCTTCGCCTTGATGGCGCCGTGGCCGAGATCGCGGCCCAGGCGGCCTGTTTCGGTCCGCACCGCGCCGCCGCCTCGCTCCTTCTCGTAAGCCCCGACGCGGAGGACCGGCTCGACGCCGCGCGGCGCGCCCTGCCCGCGGCGCCCGCGGAGGCTGGGGCCAGCGCCTGGAACGGGCTCCTC
>JBCCDG010000144.1:0-10813 GCA_039030915.1 Pseudomonadota bacterium
AAAACCGCCTGGAACCGCCGGGCCAGCGCCGCGTCCTTCTCCACATGCTTGCGATATTCATCGAGGGTCGTCGCCCCGACGCAGTGGAGCTCCCCGCGCGCCAATGCAGGCTTCAGCAGGTTCGACGCATCCATGGCGCCGTCTGTCTTACCGGCACCCACAAGCGTATGCATCTCGTCAATGAAGAGGATGATCGAGCCCTCGGCCGCTTCCACTTCTGACAAGACGGCCTTCAGCCGCTCCTCGAACTCACCGCGGTACTTTGCCCCGGCGATGAGCGCACCCATGTCGAGCGCCATGAGCTGTTTGTCGCGGAGCGATTCCGGGACATCGCCGTTCACGATGCGCATGGCCAGCCCCTCGGCGATGGCGGTCTTGCCGACGCCGGGCTCGCCGATCAGCACGGGGTTGTTCTTGGTGCGGCGGGAGAGGACCTGGACAGTGCGCCGGATCTCTTCGTCACGGCCGATCACCGGGTCGATCTTACCCTCGCGCGCAGCTTCGGTCAGGTCGCGGGCATACTTCTTCAGCGCCTCATAGCTGTCCTCGGCGCTCGTGCTGTCGGCCGTGCGACCCTTCCGCACATCCTGGATCGCCTTCTCCAGCGCCTGGGGTTTCAGCCCGGCGCTTTCCAGCACACGCGCAGCCTCCGTGCCCTTGGCGAGTGCCAGCGCCATCAGCATGCGCTCGACCGTGACGACGCTGTCGCCGGCCTTGGTTGCGATCTGCGAGGCTTCCTCCAGCACGCGGCCGAGGCTTGCATCCATGTAGACTTGGCCGTTGCCGCCGCTGATCTTCGGCAGCTTCGCCACAGCCGCGCGGGCACCCGTTGCCGCCGTGCCCGCATCGCCGCCCGCAGCACCGATCAAGGCGGCGGCAAAGCCGGCCTCGTCTTCGAGCATCGCGTGCAGCAGATGTTCAGGGGTCAGCCGTTGGTGCCCCTCGCGGAGGGCGATCGACTGGCAGTTTTGCAGGAACCCGCGCGAGCGGTCCGTGAACTTGGAGAGATCCATCAACTTCCTCCGTCAGCGCGATGACCTGGCGCCCGTCATCGGCCCGCCTTCCACCGCCCGTGTCTGCGCGGCGCCCGTCGCTCGGCCCGCCGCCCTTGGTGTCGATTTGGTGTCTAAGCCTGGCCGTCGCAAGCGGAGAGCACCTCGGCTCTTTCGAAATCCCGGCCCTCTCCGGTAGAACCGCTGCAGTGTGCGATAGGGGAAAAGAGCATGGCAGCGGCGGGTTTGATGACGCGGGTGGATGAACGGCTGATCGTGGCGCTGGACGTGCCTGATGCCCTGGCGGGCGAGCGGCTGGCCGACGCGTTGGGCCCCGAGGTGGGGTTCTACAAGATCGGGCTCGGCATGCTCACGGGCGGAGGATTGGCGCTCGCCATGGAGCTGAAGGAGAAGGGCAAGCGCGTCTTTCTCGACATGAAGCTCTTCGATATCGGCGCGACGGTGGAGAGGGCAGTGCGTGGGCTGACCGGTTTCGGCATCGATTTCCTCACAGTGCACGGCGATCCACAGGTCGTGAGGGCGGCGGTCGCAGGCCGTTGTGATCGGGCGACCCGTATCCTCGCCGTCAGCATCCTGACCTCTGCCGACCGCGGCGATCTGGATGAGATGATGATGGTCGAGGGGGCCGTGGCTGCGATCGCCGTCGAACGTGCGCGTCGCGCCTTCCTTGCGGGTGCCGACGGGGTGATCGCGAGCCCGCAGGAAGCTGCCGAGATCCGCGCATTGCCCGAAGCCCGGGGCAAGCTGATCGTCACGCCCGGCGTGCGCCCAGCAGGCGCCGCGCTGGGCGACCAGAAGCGGTTCGCAACGCCGGCGAGTGCGCTTGCCGCCGGGGCCGACCACATCGTCGTCGGCCGCCCGATCTATGCCGCCGCCGACCCGCGTGCCTCGACCGCAGCGATCCTGGCCGAGATCGCCAGGGTCTGAGCCGACCGTTCCCCGAGCGCGCGGCATCCTGTATCAGGGGGGCGACCGATCGGAGAGCCCCATGCCCGCCCTCTGCCGCGATTGTCTCGCCTGGTATGACAGCGACCCCGGACCCCGCTGCCCGGCCTGTCGCAAGGCGCGGCTCATCGCGCATCCCGAGCTTGAGCAGCGCTCCATCGCGCATATCGATTGCGATGCGTTCTATGCGAGCGTCGAGAAGCGGGAGGATCCCTCGCTCGCCGATCGTCCGCTGATCGTGGGCGGCGGGCGGCGCGGGGTGGTCACGACCTGCTGCTACATCGCCCGGATCTCGGGCGTCCGCTCCGCCATGCCGATGTTCAAGGCGCTCAAGCTCTGCCCGGACGCGGTCGTATTGAAGCCGCGCATGGAGCTTTATGTCGAGGCGAGCCGGGCTGTGCGGGCGGAGTTCGACAAGCTGACCCCGCTTGTGGAGCCGCTCAGCCTTGACGAAGCCTTCCTTGACCTATCCGGTACTGAGCGTTTGCTTGGCGCGCCCCCGGCGCTCAGCCTCGCGCGCCTTGCCCGCCGCATTCACGAAGCGGTGGGCGTCACCGTCTCGATCGGGCTTAGCCACAACAAGTTTCTCGCGAAGATCGCCTCGGAACTCGACAAGCCGCGGGGCTTTGCCGTGATCGGTGTGGCGGAGACGGAGAGCTTCCTCGCCCCACGCTCGGTCCGCACGATCTGGGGCGTCGGTGCCCGCTTCGCCGCCCGGTTGGAGGCCGATGGACTCTATACGATGGCCGATCTGGTGGCGGCGGGGCCCGAGCGGTTGACGCATCTCTACGGCAGCGCGGGCCCGCGCCTCGCCCGTCTGGCGATCGGCGCGGATGATCGGCGGGTCGATCCCGATGGCGTCGCCAAGAGTATCTCGGCCGAAACGACGTTCGATGAGGATACCGGCAACCGCGAAGTGCTCGAGGGCCATCTCTGGCGGCTGGCGGTGCGCACGTCGGACCGGGCCAAGGCAAAGGGCATCGCGGGCGCGGGCGTGACGCTGAAGCTTAAGACCGGGCGCTTCAAGACGATCACCCGGCAGACCCGACTGTCCGAGCCGACGAGTTCGGCGGAGCTTCTCTACCGCGCGGGGTCGTTGCTGCTCGAACGCGTCCTGCAGGAGGGCCCGTTCCGGCTGATCGGTATCGGTTTCTCTAGTCTCGCGCCGGAAGGCGAAGCGCAGCAGCCGCTGATCGCGGATCGAAGCGCCGATTTCGTCGCGGCAGAGCGCGCGACCGACGCAATCCGCGCGCGGTTCGGTCGCGATGCGATCATGCGCGGTCGGGCGTTGCGCTGAGAATCACACTTTAAATCGACGGCCGGCGATATGATTTCGTATCGAGACTGTTCCGCTGCATGCAAAGCAGGCAGCTGTCACGCCATCGCATCGTCACCTGCCCCAATTGCATACGATTTTGCGCAGCATAACCTTCTTCGCATCTGCACCCTTGCCTTTGCTGCGCTGCACACATACGTTTCTCGTCAGCGGTACTTCGGTGCCGCCGCCCTTCCTGGGCGTTTCCTCCCTTAGACTTAGGCCGGGGCAACCCGGCCTTTTTTTTCGTCTGGAGACGTGCAGAGGGGCGGAGTGGCGCGCCCTGCTAGGTCGACGCAGTCCCTCCCGCACAGGGTTCTTTTTGAACGGCTTACTCCGCTGCGAGCGTACCCGGAGCTGGCATCGCCTTGATCAGATCGCGGATGACGCTGTCGATACGCTCTCTCAGAGCACCGAAGCTCGGCAAAGGCTCCAGGCGCGCCGCATCCAGGTACAGCGCACGATTGATTTCGATCTGCACGGCCTCGATGCCGCGGGCCGGCCGGCCGTAACGCTGTGTGATGTAGCCCCCGGCAAACGGGGTATTGCGGCCGACGACGAAGCCTGCGCGCTCGAACGCTTCCTGGGTCTCAGCGACCGTGCTGCGATGGGCGGAGGCGCCAAACCGATCTCCGAGCACGATATCGGGGCTGCGGCCCCGAATGCGGGGTGCCGCACGAAGGGCCTCGGCTGGCATCGAGTGGCAATCATAGAGCAGCGCCCGCCCAGTGCGGCCACGCGCCGCGCGCAACAGCTCATCGAGCGCTTCGTGATAGGGCACGTGGAAACCCGCGATGCGGGCCTCAGCTTCGGCCAGGCTGATCTTGCCATCGTAGATCGCGGCACCCTCGGCCACGACGCGGGGCACGACGCCCAGACCTGCCGCCACGCGCTGGTTCAGCCCATGTGCGGAAATCCCGTCGACCAACGCCGGGTCGAGCTCTCGTGGCGAACGGTTGAGATCGAGCCAAGCGCGCGGCAGGCGCGCGGCGATGAGCGGTGCGCCCGCAGCCGGCGCTCCGGCGAAGAGCTCATCCACCAGGACATCTTCTGATGCGCGCAGCGCTTGGCGGTCCAGCCGCGAGGCTTGCACGAATTCTTCTGGGTAGTGTCGACCGCTGTGGGGCGAGCTGAACACCACGCCGCTCGCATGCGTCGCCGGGAGGCTGATATCGAAACCGTTCGCGATCATTTGGTACATGTAGACCGACGCGGCGGCGGCCACACCCCCCTTTCTCGCCTGGCGGCTCTTGCCACCAGCAGGCCTGCGGATTATCAGCGCTTCGCTGGCGAGGGCGCGTAGCTCAGCGGGAGAGCACTACGTTGACATCGTAGGGGTCGCTGGTTCAATCCCAGCCGCGCCCACCAGCCAGCACTCACCTTTCGTTGATCACCCTGCCGAGCGTGATCGGCGGATCGAACCTCGGACCGAGGATCGCTCGTCGCAAAGCAGTTGCGATAACGCGCACCAGGCGGTCTGCGAACGTTCTGACTTTGGTTTCTCGTCCCCCTGAGCCGGGCGGAGCGTCCCTTTCGCCGCCGTTCCGAAGGAGGCCCGTGCAAGGCCCGTGCAAACCGGGAGGCCTATCTCGCCGACAAACCCGATTGGTGTGAAGCGGTCGGTGAAGCGCTGGAGGCCGCGGCGACACCGCAGCGAAGGCTAGGGCACTGCCCGTCGTCGTTGCTCGGCGTTCTCGAAACGGGCGGGTGCGAAGGCGGCGATGTCCAGATCGGGCGGTTTCCCTTCGGCAAGGTCAGCGACGATTGGACCCACTGCTGCGGCGAGTTGGAAGCCGTGAGCGGAGAAACCAAAGGCGTGAACGACGCCGCTTTCCCGGCCGGGGCCGATCACTGGGAGGTCGTCGGGCGTGTATCCCTCGATGCCGGCCCAGAAGCGCACCACCTCCGCCGAGGCGAGGTTGCAGAAGACGCGCCGCGCCGCGCCCAGAAAGCGCTGGATGCCTGGAAGGTCGAGCTTGGTCTTATTGTTCGCCGGATCAGCGCGCCCGCGCACCCCGCCGCCGATCAGCACCGTGCCGTTGTCAAACTGCTTCAGCGAGAGCGCACCGCCGAGGAGACCAACGACGCCATCGACGAAGGGCGGCATTCGAGCGGTGATGGCGAGCATAGGGGCATGCGCTTCAAGGGGGATCGGATCGCCAAGCTGCGCCGCGAGTTTCCCGCCCCAAGCACCGGCCGCGTTGACCACCACTGGCGCGCTGATGACGCCTTCGGGGGTCGTCGCCTGCCAGGTTCCACCGCGTTTCTCGAGGCTGGCGACAGGGCTCTCTTCCCGAAACACGGCGCCGAATGCCTCTGCTCGCCGGCGGAAGGCGTGGACCGTGCGGAGCGGATGGGCGTAGCCGTCGCCCTCGACCAAGATCGCGCCTAGGCAGTCGGGTGCCGCGGCAGGCAACAATTCGCGGAGCCGCTCGCGGCCGATGACCTCCTCATGCTCGAAGCCCTGTTGGCGGAGGATCGCGACCCGACGATGGGCGTCTTCGATCTCCTGGTCTGTGAAGCCGATCTTGAGATACCGGCTCTCCCGATAGCCGCAATCATCGCGGACCAGGTCCTCGATCCCGCGCCAAGCCACGGTTGCGCGCACCGATAGCGGGATCTCGGCCGTCGCGCGGCCGAGGCGTCTGACGCCGCCTGCGTTCACGCCGGATGCGTGGCGGCCGACCGTGTCTTTCTCGATCACCGTCACGCGCGCGCCCCGCCGTGCGAGATGCAGCGCCGCCGAGCAGCCATGCAAGCCGCCGCCGATGACGAGGACGTCGGGTGTGTCGGCGCTAGGGGGCATTGCCGCAGTCCATATCGGCGAAGGCGCCGAGCGGCACGGGCTTCACCGGTGGGCGTAGGCGATAGTAGCCCGTCTCCGCCATGCCGCGCCCCGTGCACTCCGAGATCAGCCGCTGCACCGTCAACCCGCAAAGCCTGCCCTGGCAGGGACCCATCCCTGCGCGGCTAAAGCTCTTGAGCTGGTTGGGGCCGAGGACGCCGATCCCGATCAGCGGTTCGAGATCCTGCCGCGCGATCTCTTCGCAGCGACAGATCACCGTGGCGGGTTCCGACGGAAGCATGAACTGTGGCTTTGGGCGGTAGAGCGCATCGAGGAGGGGGCGCACGGATAGCGCGCCGCGCACGCGCCGTCGGTGGCGGTCGGCGAGGGCGTTTCGTTCCGCTTCCCGCAGGCTGCCAGCAAGGTGCAGGATGTCGAGCGTGGCGATCTCGCCCGTTGCCGCCGCCGCTTCCCATCCCGCGATGCCGCCGCCATCGCCCGCGATATGGATGGGCTCGGCGCTGCTCCGACCCCAGTCGTCGGTGCGTGGGCGCCAGCAGAGCTGCCCTTCGTCCCAGTCATGATCGAGGCCCGCCGCCATGGTAAGGTTGACCGAGGGCACGACGCCTTGGTGCAGGAAGACATGGTCGGTCTCGATCCGACCCTGTCGCCCGCCAGCCGCTTCCCAACGGACGGCGTCGACATGGCCTGAGCCTTCGAGGACGAGGGAAGAGACACCGCGTTCCCATGGCACGCGCGCGCGCCTGATCTCGTTCAACCAGCCGAGGCCCTTCAGGAGCGGCAGCGGGTGTTTGAGGGCGCCCGGCAGATGCCGGCGCGCCATGCGCCACGCCCCCGGCGGCGTCGTGTCCAGGATCGCGGCAGGGGGATGGCCCGCCGCCAAATACTGGACCGCAAGGAGGTAGAGGAGTGGGCCGCTGCCGGCGAGGACCGCGCGCTCCGCCAACAGCCCTCCGGTCTTGAGCAGGACCTGTGCTGCGCCCGCACCCATGACGCCCGGCAGCTCCCAACCGGCCACCGGGAACGGCCTCTCCTGCGCGCCGGTTGCGACAAGCACGGCGGATGTTTGGAAGAGGTGGGTGCGCCCGCCGACGGTGCAGCCGATCTCGCCGGTCTCGTCGAGCTGCCAGACCGTGGTGCCGGGAACGTAGCGTGCGCCCGATCGCCGGAACCGGGTGACCGCGCTTCGGCCTAACCCATAATCCTTGCCAAGACGCGCTCGATGCGCGGCGTTGGCGGCTTCGATCCCACGCCAAATCTGACCGCCCGGCGCCGACTGCTCATCGAGGACCAGCACAGACAGCCCCCGCTCTGCCGCGAGACTGGCACCGGCGAGACCCGCGGGGCCCGCCCCAATCACTACGAGGTCCGGCGTGCTCATGGCCCGACCTCGGCAGCACCGCGCTGGCGCGCCACTTTCATGCCGTCGGCGACGGTGATTTGGCAGGCCTGACGGTTGGGCACGTCATCGACCACAACCAGACAGTCGAAGCAGGCGCCCATCATGCACCACGGGCCTCTGGGCGCGCCGCTGCGCGGGGTATGCCGGAAAAAGTCGACCCCGGCCGCCAGGAGCGCGACGGCAATACTGTCGCCGGGGGCTGCGCGGATCTCCTGCCCTTCGAAGGAGAGGCGCACCGGTCGGCCGATCGCTGCTTCAGGCCGCTTGAACATGGAACCGTTCCGCGCCGAGGGCTGCGGTCTCGCCGGAAAGCCTGCCTTCGACGATGTCCTGCGCCAGGGGTCCGGCATGGGCCGCCGCCAGTGTCACGCCGCTGTGGCAGGCTGCGGCGAAGGCGCCGGGCATCGTGGGCGACTGACCGTAGATCGGCAGCCCGTCCGGCGTCATGACGCGGAGCGCGCCCCAGCTCCGCACGATTTGTACCTCAGCGAGCGCGGGGAAGCTGCGCCGGCCGCGGTCCGCGATCGTCCGCAGGATCTCGGGGCTCGCGCTTGTGTCGAAGCCCGCATCCTCCTTGCTGTCGCCGAGGAGGATGGTGCCGTCGCCCGTCTGACGGACGAAGGTCGTGGGGATGTCGAGGAACCGTTCCCGCCGCTCGGTCACGAGGACCTGCCCCTTCTGCGGGTGAACCGGTTGGTCGAGATCGATCATCGGGGCGAGCGCCCGGTTGCCGAGCCCTGCGGCGAGGACGAGGCGCGCCGTAGAGAGGGCACCGCCCTCGGTCTCGAGCCGGAAGGCGCCACCCTCACGCACGATCCGCGAGACGCGATGGCCAGGCCTGATCGCGCCGCCAAGGGCGGTGATGCCTTCCTGCACCGCGCGCAGCAGCTTCAGCGGATCGACATGGCCGTCCTGGGGTGACCAGGAGCAGCCCACGACGTCCGGCCCCAGGCCCGGCAGGTGGCGGGCGAGGGCGTTGCGGCCCAGCATCTCATAGGTGAAGCGGCTGCCGTTCTGGGCGGCAAGGCCGGCCATCTTCTGGGCGCGCGCCTCGAACTCTTCTTCTGTGAGGCAGAGATGGATCCCGCCCTTCTGGCTGAGTTGGAGCGGCGTGCCTGTCAGTTCCTCGAGCCCGGCAGCAAAGGCCGACCAAAGCTCGCCCGAGGTCTGTGTCCAGCGCGCATAGGCGGCGTGGGCAGGGCTTGCACCCGCGCCCTTGCCCTGCACCCATACGAGCCCGAAATTGCCGCGGGCGGCGCGATAGGCGACGTCGCCCTCATCCAGCACCGTCACGCGGAGGCCCCTTACGGCGAGGCCATAGCCGATGGCGGAGCCCAGAAGGCCGCCGCCTACGACAACGGCATCGGGCGCGCCCCCGGTCATGCGAAGCGCTCGACGGCATAGGGTGCTACATCGACATTGCTCGGCTGTCCGGTCGCCATGCCGGCCACGATCTCACCCGTCGCGGGCGCCATGCCGAAGCCGTAATGCGCGTGCCCAAAGGCCGCGATCAGGCCCGGTTGACCGGGGACAGGGCCGATGGCGGGCAGGCTGTCGGGAAAGGACGGCCTCCGCCCCATCCAGTACTCGGGCTCTTCGGTATTGATTTCGGGGAAGAGCCGCTTGGCTTGGCGCGCAAGAACTGCCGCGCGGCGCAGATCGGGTGCCGCATCGATCCCCGCGAACTCAGCCGTGCCGGCGCAGCGCACCCCCATCGCCATCGAGGACGCCACGAATTT
The DNA here is from genome assembly GCA_039030915.1 of Pseudomonadota bacterium. Classification (GTDB taxonomy): domain Bacteria; phylum Pseudomonadota; class Alphaproteobacteria; order Rhodobacterales; family Rhodobacteraceae; genus Thermohalobaculum. The sequence goes on from JBCCDG010000144.1 coordinate 9,221, forward strand.
GCCCGTCATATCCATGATCGAATTGTTGAGCGTGACGCCCGGATTGGCCAGGACGCAGTGATAGCCGCGCTCTGCCTCGAGCGGCAGACGCACGCCCAACGTCTCGAGCAGGCGGAGCGACCAGACGCCCGCGGCGAGGACAACGAGGCGGGCCTGAAAGCTCTCGCCACCGGCACCGAGCGCCCAGCCCCCCTCGTGGCGCTGCAGCCGGTCGACGGCGCGGCGGTGAAAGCGGGCGCCCTTCTCGCGCGCCTTCTTCGCCAGCGCCTTGCCGACGGCGCCCGGATCCATCGCGCGGCCCTGGCCCTCGATCACCACGGCGGTCGTGTAGCTTGGTGCGAGCGCCGGCTCGATCCGCCGAACCTCCTCGCCCTCGACCACATGGAAGGGCACGCCGCGCGCTTTGCGCATCCGCCAGCTCGCCCCGCCGAGGCCGAGGGCGGCGCGGTCCTTGCCGACATGGACATAGAGGCTGTCGCGGACGAGATGCTCTTGGCCGGTCCCCTCGAGATTGCGGCGGTAGAGATCGAGGCTTGGCCGGCTGAGCGCGAAAATCGCATCGCCGATCCGGTCGAGACCTTCGGGCCTTCCCGCCGCAAGAAAGCGCAGCGCCCAGGGGACGAAACGCGGCAGGTAGCTGGGGCGGACGCGGAGCGGGCCCTCCGGGTCGAGCAACCAGCGCGGGACCGAACGCCAGAGCCCCGGCAGCGCTTGCGGCACACAGCTCCAGGTCGAGATCACGCCCGCATTCCCGTAGCTCGCGCCAGAGGCGGGTGGGTCCGGGTCGAAGACGGTGACCTTCTCCCCCCGCTCGATCAGCGCCAGCGCGCAAGCGATACCGACGGCGCCGGCACCGATGACGGCGATCCCGGCATCCGGCGCATCGCTCATTCCGCCGCCGTCTCGGGCGCGACCTTCGCGGCGGGCCCGTCGATGCCGGCGGCCAACCGTGCTTTCCGCGCCAGCACCTGCTGCACGAGCACGGGGATCACGACCGCGAGGGAGTAGAGGTCGCTCGTCATGCCGGGCGCCACCATCAGTACCCCGGCGATGGCCATAAGGATGCGGAAGACCATCGGCATGGGCGCGAGGAAGAAGCCAGCGAAGGAGGTCGCTACCATGAACACCCCGGCCGCGCAGGTGATCGTGGTGGCCAGGAACGCCTGCCAGGTGAAGGCGTCGGTCACGATCAGCATCGCCGGCTGATACACGAAGACCATCGGCACCATCAGCTTCGCGATCCCGAGCGAGAAGGCCGAGAGGCCTGTGCGGAACGGGTTCGCCCCCGCGATCCCCGCCGCGGCATAGGCCGATGCGCAGACGGGCGGCGTGATCTCTGAGATGACGCCATAATAGAGTACGAAGAGATGCGAGGCGATCGGCGGCACCCCGAGATTGCCGAGCGCGGGCTGCGCGACCGTGGCGAGCATGATGTAGAGGGCGGTCGTCGGCAGCCCCGCCCCCAGATCGCCCCCTCCGACTGGGGGCGCCATCTCGGGCATTCGACCTCCAGCCTCGTGAACGCCTCGACCTGGGCTCTCCTACGCTATCCAGGCCGGCCGAGAAATTCGAGTCATTGTAGAACCCGGACAA
>JBCCDG010000145.1:0-10683 GCA_039030915.1 Pseudomonadota bacterium
ATGCATGGCGCACCACCGCCCTCCGACGACCATCGGCGCGACGATCCCGACGAGGCACCACCAAGGGTCGATGGTTCATCGCCTCATAGGCCATGCCGGCCGTGATGGCACCGTCGCCGATCACTGCGATGCAGTCGCCCGTGTCCTCGCAGCCGAAGTCGCGCCCTGCCGCAAAGCCGAGGGCGGCGGAGATCGAGGTGGAGCTGTGCGCCGCACCGAAGGGGTCGTACTCGCTCTCCGAGCGCTTGGTGAACCCGGAAAGGCCGCCGCCCTGACGCAGCGTGCGGATACGGTCCCGCCGCCCAGTGACGATCTTGTGCGGATAGCACTGGTGGCTGACATCCCAGATCAGCTTGTCGCGCGGCGTATCGAACACGGCGTGAAGCGCAACCGTCAGCTCAACGACGCCGAGGCCCGCGCCAAGATGGCCGCCGGTGATCGACACGGCCGAGATCGTCTCGGCCCTCACCTCGTCGGCCAGCTGCTTCAGCTCCTCGTCCGAGAAACCGCGAAAATCGGCGGGCACCTGAACCTTGTCGAGAAGCGGCGTGTTAGGACGGTCGGTCACGGAAACCTCCGGGGCTTGGGAACGGCGCGCAGCAGGCGCGACCGGCACCGAGTGTCAACAGATATTGACACATCGATGACATCGAGACAATGGAACGGGCGGGCGTCGCATCGCGAACGCGTGATCGATCTAACCTGCTCAGCCGGCATCGAAATCCTCAGCGGCGACGCTGCCGTCGCGCTGCTCGACGATCTTGCGGACCTTGAGCTCGGCCTCTTCCAGGAGCTTCTCGCAACGAGCCCTGAGCGCAGCGCCACGCTCGTAGAGCGCGATGGACTCGTCGAGCGCCACCTCGCCCCCTTCGAGCCTGTTAACCACACCGTCGAGCTCGGCGAGAGCCGCCTCGAAGCTCATGGACGTGATATCGGCATTGGCGTCTTCAGGCATCGGCATGGGCGATCAGGGCGTCGAGATGCTGGCGCAGACTTTCTGCAAGACCGTCGAGGTCGTATCCTCCCTCAAGCGTGGAGACCACGCGGCCGCCTGCCACATCGGCCGCGAGTTTGCAAATCTCCCGCGTGATCCAGCCGAAATCGGTGTCGAACCAATTGAGGCTGGCCAGCGGGTCGTTCATATGCGCGTCGAACCCGGCGGAGATCATCACCAACTGCGGCTTCCAGGCGGCGATCTGCGGTAGGATGGTCCCTTCGTAGGCCATGCGCATCTGCTGGCCGCCAGTCATCGGGTCAAGGGGCACGTTGATGATATTGCCCACGCCCGTCTCATGCGCGGCACCCGTGCCAGGATAGAGCGGCATCTGATGGGACGAGGCGAAGAGCACACGCGGCTCGGCCTCGAAGATGTGCTGCGTGCCGTTGCCGTGATGCACGTCGAAATCCACCACCGCCACGCGCTCGAGCCCGTGGGTGTGGATCGCATGGGCGGCACCGACCGCGACGTTGTTGAAGAGGCAAAAGCCCATCGCGCGGTCCCGCTCGGCATGATGGCCGCAGGGTCGGACGGCACAGAACGCGGCCTTGCTCTCACCCGCCATCACCGCATCGACGGCCGCAATATTGGCGCCTGCCGCATGGTATGCGGCCTCGAGCGAGCCAGGGGACATATGCGTGTCCGGATCTAGGCTTATGGAGCCTTCCTGAGGCGCGATCGCAACGATGGCATCCACATAGTCAGCATCATGCGCACGCTTGAGCGCCTCGATGCCCGCAGCCGGCGCCTCCCGCCGCTCGAGACTGTCGTATTCGGCGCCGGCGAGGACGCCGTCCACAGTCTCGATCCGCGCCACGCGCTCCGGATGGCCGGGCGGGGTCACGTGCCGATGGCTCGACGGGTGATGATAGACGATCACGCTCATGGCCGAACCCTAGACCGGTCGCCGTGGGTCCCACAATGCCTGCCCGTGCAGGCATCACGGGCTGTTGCAGGTGCGCCCGCAGCCGCTTTGTGCAGGTTCTGCTGGGGCGCTGCCGCAGCCCTGACCTGCGCGCGCACCCTGACGATGACGCGCAACAACAGCGCTTGCGAGGCGAAAAACGCGGGGCGCCTCCCCGAGGGGCGACCCAGCGGCGCCGCCGCCAGCCTGAAAGGATAGGCCATGGATAATCCGTTCGTGGGCCGCGCCGGCTCACCCACCGGTCCCGGCATCGATTATGTGCCGGTGGCGCCGAGCGACGTTGCGGATTTCGACGACGTCGCCGTGGCGCTCTATGCTGAGACCGGCGGCGTGGTGAACTTCGTCTCAGTCAAGGGATCGACGCGGAGCGTGCAGCTTCCGAACTACGGCTACCTGCTCTGTGGCGTCACGCGTGTGAACGCCACGGGCACGACCGCGACGGGCATCCACGCAATCGTCGTGACCTGAGAGGAGCGCGGACGAGGAGCGGCGGCAGGCTCAGTCGGCGACGCCGCCCTCGTCCCTGCCTTCGCTTCCAGCAAGTTCACGAGGCACCAGGACACCGGCCAGGTCCGTATCGTTGGGGTAGACGTAATCGAAGAGCCGGCCCGTCGGCTCGACACGGATCAGCCGGGCGCCGTCGCCCAACCGGCGGATGGGGTAGGCCACGGCCTCGACGAGTGTTGGCCGCCCTGAAGCATCGCTCTCCCGCACGAGCTGACCCGTGGAGGTGTAGCGCTCGCGCCGTCCGTCCGCGTACTGACGGGTCCAGCCGATGAGCGTGCCGTCCTCGGTGTAGTCGTAGCGATCCTCCCAGGGCTTGGCGGCAAAGATCAGCGGGTCGTCGTAGATCGTCTCATCCTCCGCGCCGGCCGAATAGTCGACGCGCGCGATGCGCTGCCCCCCCTGCCCGTCCGGCTCGTACTCCCGGGCCTGGCCCGCAGGCTTCAGGATCGAGATGAAGGCGGGCGCGGAAATCTCCAGACCGTTATCGGCGAAGACGCCGATATCGACCCGGTCGGTCGTAAGGTCGTCGCGCCCGGGCACGGTGCCGCGTTCATGCCAGTCGACGGTGATCTCCGCCCGGAGGCCGCGCGGGTCGAGCTCCCGGATCGTCACGCGCTCCGGATCGCCGCGCAGGAGCGACCAGCGCATGCGGATGACGCCCTCGCCGGTTTCGAAGTTGGGCCCTGCCACGAGCAGCATCGACCGCTCCGCCTTGGTCGAGCGCCAGATCCGCCCGATGCTGAAGCCGGAATCGAAGAGCCGCTCGCTCTCACCGTCGCCGAAATAGTCGACGCCCGGCTGACCGCTGAAGTCGCTCAGCGTGCGCAGGATGGGGACGGGCGGCACGGTCTCGGGGCGAAGACGTTCGGCGATCGCGACCACCGTCTCGAAATCGAGCGCCGCCGCGTCGAAGGCCGAAGGATGGGCGATGCCCGTCAGATACCGCTCCGGATCGTCCGCCACCGGCGCCATGGCACGGCGCAGGATCATCTGCAGCGTCGGTGCCGTGATGTTGCGCCGGTTGAGGTAGTCCCGCGTCTGCGGCGTCATGGCCGCGAGGGCGTAGAGGGCGCCTTCCAGCAGCCGGTACTCCGAGCCGGAGGAGCCCTGGCTGACCATGTAGAAGGGCGTGTTGGCCGGGAACACGTCCCCCTTGCCGCCCTCGGAGACCGGATCGTGGTCGCGATGCTCCGGAAAGAGATAGAAGTGATCGGCAAGATAGAGCAGCGCGAGCCCTTCCGGCCCGAAGGGCTGGGTCAGCGCGACGCGGGGCTGGCTCCGCCAGAAACGGCCTGTGCGTGCGGTCGAGGAATTGCCGATGACGACGCCGTTGAAGAGCAGGCCCAGATTGAGCCCGTAGTCGAGCTGTGCCGCCTTGGCCGCGCGGTTGTACTCGACGAAGGAGAGCTGCGGGAAATGCTCGCGCAGGAGCGTGACGTGATCGCGATCCCGGTTGTCGTAAAGGACACCCGCGAGGCCCGCGGCCTCGCCCGCCCGGATCCGCTCGGTCAGCCGTCCCTTGAGCGTTCCGCGCGCGGCGTCGGCGAAGGGCGCGCGCGCCGCAAGCGTGTCGGGAAAGTTGAAGCGGCTGACGAGGCGGCCGAGGCTGTCGGTCCAGATGGTGTTGCCATGGTCGACCATGGCGGTCTGCCCGTCGACCCGCGCGGCCACCACCTTGCGCGGCTGGATCGGCAGGGGCTTGCGGCGCCGCGCCGTGATGTCGCGAAAGCCCGCATTGGCGCTCAGCTCCTTGAAGGCGGGGGCGTTGCGCAGCGTGCCGACCTCGTCAAAGCCAAGGTCGAGGGCCGTGTCGAGGGCGCTCAGCGCCTCTTCGACCGCGCCCGTGGCCGTTAGCAGCGCGGCCTGCGTGGCATGGAAATCCGCCACCAGCGGATAGCGCGCGATCAGGTTGTCGAGCATGCGCATCGCGGTCGTGTAGTCGCGGCGTCGCGTGGCGCTCTTCACGAAGTCCATCTGCGCGTTGACGAACGGCATCGTGAAGAGCGGGATGCCCGGAAACGCCTCGACTTCCGTCGGGATGGCGCTCCAGTCCACTTCGTCGAGATCGACCGCCGTGCGGCGCTGCGCCTGCGCGTCGGGCGCGGCAAGCAGCGAGAGAACGAGAAGCGCGCCCAGAACGACCGACGCAACGCGGCCGCGCGGCAGGCGCGCCTGGACGCAGGACAAGGGCGCCTGAAGGGCGGCGGAACGGGGCGCGCGCTGAGCGCGGCGAGAAACGAGTCGGGTCATGGCGCGAGCCTGCCCCGAGCGGTGCGGGCGCGGAAGGGGGTGCGGCGTCGCTCCTGCATCGCGCCGCGGCTGCCTGGCCATGCCAGAGGGGTCATTCGGGGGGTGGCGTGCCGGTTTCGTAGCGGGAAAGCAGATCCTCGAGCGCTGCATCGCGCTCACCCTCGGGCGTCGGCGCGGGTTCGGGCTGTTGCCGGCGGGACCTGTCGGCACGCGCCGCCGCCCGGGCACGGCGCCGCCATTCGAGCCCCTCGAAGGCCAGCCGCTCGGCAAGGCGATCCGCGAAGGGACGATCGATGGCCTCTGCGGTCGGTCGCCGCTCGATAAGCCCCTCCCGCTGGCGAAAGCGGGACAGCGCGGCGGCGGTGCGCGGACCGAGGACGCCATCGACGGGCCCCACCTGATAGCCGAGCGCCGTCAGCCCCGCCTGTGCCTGGCGCACGGGAATGGCCGACGGGCCGGAACCGGCGCCAAGTCCGCCATCCATCCCCCGTAGCTCATCGCAGCCCGAAACCAGAAGCGCCAACACCAGGAAAGTTTGCAGGGTAAGCAACCGTGCCGCCCAGCCCATCGGGTGGCGGCCCATCGTCAGCCCTGATCGCATCTGCGCCCTCGTCGCTGCTTCAATTCGGGAACCCTAGCGCAGAGGCAGCGCGTGACGGAAGCGGCGTTGAAAGGGTGCGGCGCGTTGGCTGCAAAAGGAAACGCTCCGGCCGTCAGGCGGCCGGAGCGCGAGGCGGGAGGACAGTATAGCCGAAATGCACGGCCCCCCAGATCGGTTCCCGCCGTCGCGCAGTTTGCGGTGGGGAAGGTCGAGGTCCTTGGGCGCGAAGAACGCACCGCGGCTATCCAGCGCGAGATGCCCGACGTGGAGGATGTGCAGCTCAACGTTCTCGAGATCGCGCTCACAGCCGTCGGCGCCCGCCCGGGAAGACCGCGTCGCTCTTGCCCAGGCCGATCAGCGTGGTCGGCCGGCCGGGGTCGCCCGTCTCTACGAAGAGGGTCTGGGGCCCGTCGACCGTGACAGTCCTGTTCTCAACGGCGGGCGCCGGGGCGGCGGCTCAGTCGGGCGTCAGCATGTAGCCTTCACCGCGCACTGTCTGGAGGTAGCGAGGGCTCTTCGGATCGCCCTCGATCTTGCGGCGCAGGCGCGTGATCTGGACGTCCACAGCGCGTTCCTGCACGTCGCCGGTGGTGCCGCCCAGTTCCTCCGCGAGGCGGGAGCGGCTGACGGGCTCATTGGGCTGGAGCGAAAAGACGCGCATCAGCGCCTGCTCGGAGGAAGTGAGGCGGATGATCTCGCCGCCGCGTTCGAGCGCGCCGCGCACAAGGTCATACTGAATATCGCCCAGCATCAAGACCTTGGGCTTCTCCGGCGGTTCGGCGGCGGGGGCGGTCCGGCGGAGGACGGCGGCGATGCGGAGGAGGAGCTCGCGCGGCTCGAAGGGCTTGGCGAGATAGTCGTCCGCGCCCGCCTCCAGCCCCTCGATCCGCTCCTCCGTCTCCGCCTTCGCGGTCAGCAGCAGGATGGGCGCATCGATGCGGGCGCGCATGCGGCGGGCGAAGCTGACGCCATCCTCGCCGGGCATCATCACGTCCAGCACCAGCATGTCGAAGGAAAGGTTGTCGAGCAGCCGCTCGGCATGGGCGGCATCCCGCGCGGCGGTGACGAGATAGCCGTGGCGGAGGAGGAAGCGGCGCAAGAGCTCCCGGATGCGGGCATCGTCGTCGATGACCAGCACATGCGCCTGCGGCTCGAAGCCCGCCCCGCCGGGCAGCCCCTCCGAGACCAGAACGCTCACCGCTCGCTCCGCTCGACGAGGCTCAGCACCGCTTCGCGACCGCCTTCGTCGAGCATCGCGCCGAGCACGGTGCGAAAGCCGGCGACGGCTTGCGGACCCGCTTCGGAAAAGGCGCGGCGCAAACGCTCCCGCTGCGGCTTCGAAAGCGCGCTCTCCAGCGCCTCGCCCTCCGGCGTCAGCGTGAGATTGCGCTGGCGGCGGTCCACGGCCCCCGTCGCGCTCTCTACCAGGCCATCCTCGATGAGCTGTCGCAGGACGCGGTTGAGCGACTGCTTCGTGACCTTCAGGATGTCGAGCAGCCCGGCGATGGTGATGCCGGGGCGGCGCTTGATGAAGTGGATGGCGCGGTGATGCGCCCGCCCGTATCCCCGCTCCTCCAGCACGGCATCGGGGTCGGAGGTGAAATCGCGATAGGCGAAGAACATGAGCTCAATGCCCTGGCGAAGCTGTTCTTCCGTAAGGAAAAGCAGCTTGTCCGAGCGATCGGCCCCACCCGTCGCACGCTCCGCCCCGATCTTCGCATTGCCGGTCATGGCTCTACCTTAGCGTCACGTGCTGCATCGTGGAAAAACTTTCCACGTCACAATTTATGTCAGCGACATTGACTGAATGCAACCGCAATGATAGTCCGCTGCTCGTGGGGTGGGTTTCAGATTCTTTCGCACAGTCGCTCCACCGCGACACAAATGGAAAGTCCCGCCGGGGTGCGGGCAGTGAAGGAGTACTACCATGGCGCCCGGTTTCGCCTATGACGACCGCGACGGCTTCATCTGGATGGATGGCAACCTCGTCGAGTGGCGGCAGGCGAAGGTGCACGTACTGACGCACGCGCTCCACTACGCCTCGAGCGTCTTCGAGGGCGAGCGGGCCTATGGCGGGCGGATCTATATGTCCGAAGCGCATTCCAAGCGGTTGCTGGCCTCCGGCATGGCGATGGATATCCCCATCCCGTACACGGTCGAGGAGATCGAGGCCGCCAAGGCCGCGACGATGAAGGCCAACGATCTCTCGGACGCCTACGTGCGCGTCGTCGTCTGGCGGGGAGCTGGGCCCGATATGGGGGTAGCGTCCGCGCGCAATCCGATCCGCATGGCGGTGGCTGCCTGGGAATGGGGCGCCTATTACGGCGACGCGAAGACCAAGGGCGCCAAGCTCGCCATCTCCAAGTGGAAGCGGCCGAGCCCGGAGACGATCCCCTGCAAGGCCAAGGCGAGCGGGCTCTACATGATCTGTACGATGTCGAAGCATACGGCCGAGGCCGAGGGCTGCTCGGACGCGCTGATGATGGACTATCGCGGCTATGTCGCGGAGGCCACGGGCGCCAACATCTTCTTCGTGAAGGACGGCGTCGTCCACACGCCGACGCCGGACTGCTTCCTCGACGGCTTTACGCGGCAGACCGTGATCGGGCTCCTCAAGGAAGAGGGCATCCAGGTCGTGGAGCGGCATATCGAGCCGCGCGAGCTCGAGGATTTCGAGCAGTGCTGGCTGACCGGCACGGCCGCCGAGGTGACCCCCGTCGGCCAGATCGGCGACTACAATTTCGAGGTCGGCGCGATGGCGCAGGACATCTCCCGCCGCTACGAGCGCATCGTCCGCGGCAATCACTGACCGACCGGCCGGGGGGCATGCGCGCTCCCCGGCCGTGAGGACAAGGGGGCGAGCCGGTAGACATGGGCCTGCGCCCGGCCCGACGGGTGGCGGACCGCATGCACCCTCTCCGCCCAGCCCACCGCGTCGAACTCATCGACGAAGAGGAAGGGCATCGCGTGGGCTTGGGCCAAGAGCCTGGCATTCGTGACGACGATCCCCCTCCGGCCCCAGAGGTGATCATTCCGGTCGACCCAAGGCGGGTCATGCACCAGCAATTCATCCGGACCATTCGGTGGGGGCAGTCCATGGCGACGAGAAGCCCGAACATGGTCCCGAAGCGCCTGACCTTCCCTCCTGGATCAGGGCCGCGCGAGACCGGAATTCTCCGTTCGGTAGGTTGCGGTTAGCGCCGGCGCGGAGCCCGCAAGAGGCTCAAGCGACGGCGCGGCGTTAAGGCTGAGAAACTCCGTCGGTGACAGGTAGCCGAGTGCCGAGTGTGGACGGTCGTGGCCTTCTGCCGCGGCCGGGGCCGGGGCTGGGGCCGGGATGTCCTCTGGCGTTTCGGGGCGTGATGGAACATAGATAGAACGCCATGGCCGTCGAGCTTGTCAGTACCACCAATTTCACCTTCCTTTCCGGGGCCAGCCATCCGGAGGAGATGGTGGAGCGTGCGGCCGAGATGGGGCTCAAAGCCATTGGCATCACGGACAGAATGAGCCTCGCCGGCGTCGTCCGCGCGCATGTTCGGCTGAAAGAGATCGCGCGGCAGGAGGTGGACCGCAAGGACCCCAACATCACCGGCCGGGACGTGGTCGCGCATGCGAAACGCATCCGCAGCCAGACCCGGATCGATCCCTCCTCGCGACTGGAGGAGCCGCCGCCGAACATCTCGCAACCAGAGCCGCAGCCCTACCGCTCGCTCCCGAAGCTCCTTGTAGGCGCGAGGCTTAGCTTCGAGGATGCACCCTTCGATCTCGTCGCCCTGGCGACTGACCGCCCCGCCTATGCCCGCCTCTGCAAGCTCCTGACGCAAGGCAAGCAACGCACCCGGAAGGGCGGCTGTATCCTCTATCTCAGCGATCTCGAGCGTTGGGGCGAGGGCCTCGCAGCCCTTCTTCTCACGCCCGATCCCTTGATCGCAGAATCGCCGAGCGATGCCCCGGCCGGCACCTCCCCCTCCCCCTTCGAGGGGGAGGGCCTGGGGGGAGGCCAACCCGCCAACTCACTAGGGCGGTGGACGAAAAATCTCCACAGCCTCCACCTTGCCATCGCGCCCGCCTATGATGGCCGCGACGCGGAGCGCTTCGCCGCCCGCGCAGCCGAGGCCCGCGCACTGGGGCTGCCGCTCGCGGCAACGGCCGACCCGCTCATGCATCGCGGCGGGCGCAGGCGGCTTGCGGACATCCTCACCTGCATCCGCGAACGCTGTACCGTCGAGACCCTCGGCACCCGCGCGCTGCCGAATGCCGAGCGCCGCCTGAGGGCCCCGGAGGAGTTCGCACGGCTCTTCGCGGGCCATGAGGAAGCCCTGGCGAATGCGCAGGAAATCGCCAAAGCCTGCAGCTTCTCGCTTGACGATCTGGCCTACGAGTACCCCGACGAGATCGTTGCCGGAGAGCGGCCGCAGGTTCGCCTCGAACGCCTTGCCGAGGAAGGGCTCGACTGGCGCTATCCCGACGGCGTGCCGCCGGAGACGCGCGCCCTTGTCGAGCGCGAACTCGCCCTCATCGGCAAGCTCGGCTATGCGCCATACTTCCTGACGGTGCACGACGTCGTCGCCTTCGCCCGCTCCCGCGGCATCCTGGTGCAGGGCCGTGGCTCGGCCGCGAATTCAGTGACTTGCTATGCCCTCGGCATCACCGAGATCGCGCCCGAGCGCATCACCATGGTCTTCGAGCGCTTCGTCTCGGAGGCGCGCAACGAACCGCCGGACATCGATGTCGATTTCGAGCATGAGCGGCGCGAAGAGGTCATCCAGCACATCTATGAGCGCTACGGCCGCGAGCGCGCCGGCCTCACGGCCACGGTCATCCATTTCCGGTCTCGCGCCGCCATTCGCGAGGTGGGCCGCGCCATGGGCCTGAGCGAGGACGTGACGGCCGCTCTTTCGGGCCAGGTCTGGCATTGGTCGCGCGAGGCGATCCACGACCGCCGCCTGCGCGAGATCGGGCTCGACCCGAGCGATCCCCGCCTCGCCCAAACGCTTGACCTCGTCGAGCAAATCATCGGCTTCCCTCGCCATCTCTCCCAGCATGTGGGCGGCTTCGTGATCACTGCCGGCCGGCTCGACGAGCTCTGCCCCATCGAGAACGCGGCGATGGAGGGGCGCACGGTGATCGAATGGGACAAGGACGATATCGACGCGCTCGGCATCCTCAAGGTCGACGTGCTCGCCCTCGGCATGCTCACCTGCCTCAGGAAAGCGCTCGATCTCCTGCGCCTGCACGAGGGTCGGGACCTCACGCTCGCCACGATTCCGAAGGAAGACCCGGCCGTCTACGACATGCTCTGCGCGGCGGACAGCCTCGGCGTCTTCCAGGTCGAGAGCCGCGCGCAGATGAACTTTCTGCCCCGCATGCGCCCGCGGAACTTCTACGATCTCGTCATCGAGG
>JBCCDG010000146.1:0-10623 GCA_039030915.1 Pseudomonadota bacterium
GCGGGCAGTTGGACAGCACCCGGCCGTACCGGATCAGCAGCGGAAACTACGACGACCGCAACGGCGCGGCCCGCGGCGAGACCATCAAGGTCCAGGTGATCAAGGTCAACAAGGAGACGCAGCGCATCTCGCTCGGCATGAAGCAGCTCATGGCCGATCCGTGGGAGAGCGTTGCCGCCAAGTACCCGTCCGGCTCCAAATGGACCGGCCGCGTCACCAACATCACCGACTACGGCGCGTTCGTGGAGCTCGAGCCGGGGGTCGAGGGTCTGGTCCACGTCTCCGAGATGAGCTGGACCAAGAAGAACGTTCATCCGGGCAAGATCGTCTCCACCTCCCAGGAGGTCGAGGTCATGGTGCTCGACGTGGACCAGGTGAAGCGCCGCGTCTCGCTCGGCCTCAAGCAGTGCATGGGCAACCCCTGGGACACCTTCGCCGAGCAGTTCCCGAGCGGGACCGAGGTCGAGGGCGAGGTCAAGAACATCACCGAATTTGGCCTCTTCATTGGGCTCGAGGGCGATATCGACGGCATGGTCCACCTTTCGGACATCTCCTGGGACCGCTCCGGCGAGGACGCGATCCAGGACTTCAAGAAGGGCGACATGGTCCGCGCCGTGGTCCTCGACGTCGATACGGAGAAGGAGCGCATCTCCCTCGGCATCAAGCAGCTCGGCGGCGATCCCTTCGCCGAGGCGACCCAGGGCCTGCGCCGCAACGCCATCGTCACCTGCACGGTGACGGCGATCGAGGACGGCGGCATCGAGGTCGAGGTCGAGGGCATGAAGGCGTTCATCCGCCGCTCCGATCTCAGCCGCGACCGCGCCGAGCAGCGCCCCGAGCGCTTCTCCGTGGGTGACCGGGTGGATGCGCGCATCACCGCCATCGACAAGGCCGCCCGCCGCCTCAACGTCTCGATCAAGGCGCGCGAGATCGCGGAGGAGAAGGAAGCGGTCCAGCAGTACGGCTCCTCCGACAGCGGTGCATCGCTCGGCGACATCCTCGGCGCCGCGCTCAAGCAGCAGCAGAGCGACGACTAAGCCCCTGCCAGCACCGACACCGACAGCAAGGGCGCGGAGAGAGATCTCCGCGCCCTTCTTCGTGCCGGTTGGTGTCGGGCATCCGGCCGATCTCGCAGCGCTTTCAGCGTCATGGCCAGGCTCGACCCACCGACCCAGAGCGGCAGGCGCCGTCACGCCGGTCCCCCGACCATTCGCTCGGACGAGGCGATGACACGGTCCCGTCAGGGCCAGGCCCGCATCATCCCCGGAGCGCGAAGGCCAGCAGCACCACCAATGCGCATAGGTTGAAGAGCCACCAGCCGAGGCTGAGCCGGGTCCGGCTGGGGATGCGTCTCAACCAGTCAATCATAGTCGAACTTCTCGGCAAGGATCCGGCCCGCGGGGACCCCGATCGCGATAAGCGCATCCTCGACGCTCTCCAGCATCGGCGGCGGCCCGCAGAGCACGAAGAGCCAGTCCTGCCGCCCAGGCGCCTGGAAAAGCCGGGCGAGAAGCGCCTCGTCCACCAGCCCGCTCTCACCGCCCCAATCGGCCGGCGGCTCCTGGAGCACGATCACGAGCTCGGTCCCGGCCTTTCGAGCCAGTGTCTCCAGCTCCTCGCGATGCACGATCTGATCGAGCGTCCTGTCGGCATAGACCAGAACCCTCGGCCGCGGATCGTCATCGATGGCGAGCTGGCGCAGGATGCCCATCATCGGCGCCACGCCGATCCCGCCCGCGACAAGCGCGATCCCCGGCGCGTCGTGCCCGGTCACCGTCAGGCTTCCATGCGGGCCATCCACAAAGGCGCGCGTGTCCTTCGGAATCGCGCCGAGATGCCCGGTGAAGTCGCCGAGCTCCTTGATCAGGAACTGCAGCGCCGCGCCCGAACCAGGCGCCGAGCTGATCGAGAACGGGTTCTCCCGGTTGTCGAACGGGCTGTGCCCGATATTGAGCCAGACGAACTGCCCAGCCTCATAGTCGAGCCCGCGATGGTTCACCGGCGCGATCTCCACCTGCCAGATCCGCTCCGCCACCGGCCGGATCTCGGTCACCCGCCAAGGCCGGCGAAGCTGACTGACCGGCACGGCGATATAAACCCACAGAAAGCTCGCAAGCGCCGTGACCGAGAGCGCGATCCACATCCCCGCCAGGACAGGGTCCGCCGCATAGCGCCCCGCGCTCAGCGTGTGATGCAGCACGAGCGCGCCGATGACGAGCGCGCCGATCCCATGGCCGAGCCGCCACGCCTCGTAACGGTAGTTCGGCTGTCCCCGCACGATCGCCAGCAGCACGAAGGCCGGCAGAAGCACCCAGGCGAGAACCCCGCTCCAGAGCGCGCCGAAATCCACCGTGACGGTGTGGAGCCGCCTCGGATCCCACACATAGGGCGGGTTCCACTCGGCCCTGTAGAGGAACGGATGCAGGAGGGCGGCCGCCAGCGCTGTGCGCGCCAGCAACTGATGCGCGCGCATCGTCACGTCCATGCCGACACGGCCCGAGACGGTCCTGAACCGGCCGGAAAGGGCGAACTCGAGCAGGATGATGGAAAAGGCGAGCATCCCCGCCCCGGAGGCAAGCTCGTCCAGAAGCGATCTCGGCGGCCGCGCCCCGGCCGCGGCAAGGCCGAGCGGCAGGAAGATGACGCAAAGCGATAGCGCTACGAGCAGGCGGGGGTCCATGGTCGGCGCTCTCGTTCGAAACGCGGTCTCTCTCGGGGGCGACGCCCCCACGGTAGTGGCCGACCAGCAGTGCGACCCGCGGGCTCAGCTTAGTCCTTTCCCGCATCGCCCACCATCCTCGATGACGGTGGGGGGTGTACCGGCGCCGCGTCGGGCTCTTCGATCTGACGCGGCATCGCTGCATTCCTGTCGAGCCGGCTTTGCGCTAGACAGCAGGCCGGACACAGGGTGCGGAGAGGCTTCGGGCGATGACATCCACGGCGGACCTGATTATCGAGCGGCGGCGGATGCGGCGGCGGCTGGCGCTCTGGCGCATTCTGGCCATCGTCGCGGTGGTGGGGGCCGTGGTCGTCGGCATCGCCAGCGTCCGGGGGCTGCCGGGCGGCAAGCCAACCTCCGGCGACAACATCGCCCGCATCGAGATCGAGGGCATCATTACCTCGGACAAGGACCGTGACGCGGAACTGGCCGAGATCGCCGAGGACGACGCGGTCAAGGCCCTGATCGTCCGCATCAACAGCCCGGGCGGCACCATCGCGGGCAGCGAGGAGCTCTACGAGGGGCTGCGCGACATCGCCGAGAAGAAGCCCGTCGTCGCCGTCATGGTCGAGGCCGCGGCCTCCGGCGGCTACATCACCGCCCTCGCGGCGGACCATATCGTCGCCTTCGGCAACACCATCACCGGCTCCATCGGCGTCGTGGCCGAGGCGCCCAACATCGCCCGGCTTCTGCAAGACAACGGCGTCGATGTGCTCAAGATCAAGTCGACGCCCCTGAAGGCCGAGCCCGGCTTCCTAACCGAGCCTGCGGAGGGTGCCATCGCGGCCCAGCAGGAGCTCATCGACGACACCTTCGCCTGGTTCCGCGGCCTCGTGGCCGAGCGTCGGGGCCTCACGGGTGCACGGCTCTCCGAGGTCGCCGACGGGCGCGCCTATACGGGCCGCATGGCGCTCGATCTCGGCCTCATCGACGCGCTCGGCGATGAAGACACGGCCACGGCCTGGCTCGAGGCCGAGCATGACATCCCCGCCGACACGGATGTGGTGGACCGGGACTGGAGAAAGCCCGCCCCGTCTTTCCTTCTCAGCCTGATCGGCGAGGGCGCCGTCGAGCTCGGCATCGTCCCTCCCGGATGGCGGGACGTGGCTCCGCGCCTTGGGCCCGGCCCGCGTCTCTATGCAATCATGTACTAATTGACGTCCCCCGTGCCTTGACGCGCATGTCCGGCCTGCGGATCATCCCGGCCTGGTCGCATAAACAAATCAATGAGCGGCAGGGAGGTCACCATGATAAAGTCGGAACTCATCCAGAAGATCGCCGAGGAGAACCCGCATCTCTATCAGCGCGACGTGGAGAAGATTGTCTCCACCGTGTTCGAGGAGATCACGTCGGCCCTCGCGCGGGGGGATCGTGTGGAGCTGCGGGGCTTCGGCGCCTTCTCCGTCAAGACGCGCGATGCCCGCACGGGCCGCAACCCTCGTACCGGCGAGGCCGTGCCCGTGCCGGAAAAGAAGGTCCCCTTCTTCAAGGCCGGCAAGGACATGCGTGAGCGTATGAACAACGGCGTGGACTGAGACCTCAAAGGGCGCCGCCCGCCTGGCGCCCTTCCCGGTCCTCCCCCGGGGCCGACAGGCGCGCCGATCTGCGTGCCGAGCCGCCACCGGCCGGTGGACATGGCGGCTCAACCGGCTACACAGGATCGTGGATCAACCAGTGAGCGCCGGGTGGGCTCGGCGGGGAGAAGGCAGTCATGTTCATCCTGCGCATCGTCAAATTCGCCGTCCTTCTGGTCATCTGCATCGTGCTCGTCGTGTCCGGCGTCGCGAACATGGAGTTCGTGTCGCTGCGCCTCCTGCCGCCCGAGCTCGGCCTCGAAGGCGTCCCCCCACCGCTCGAACTTCCGCTCACCGTGGTCATCCTCGGCGCGATGCTGGTCGGCTTCATCATCGGTGAGATCTTCGAGTGGATCCGGGAGACCAAGCATCGCCGCGAGCGGAACAATCGCGGTCGGGAAATCCAGGCCCTGCGGGCGGAGAATGCGCGGCTGAAGGCCAAGCTTTCCGACCCCAAGGAGGACCTGCCCCGCATCGCCGCGCAGTAATCCCCGCCCTTCCGCAAAGGTCCGCAGCAGACCGCTTCCCGCAAGCGACCGGCTTGACCGCCGCCGCCGTGCGGCCTTACGCCCGGGCGACTGCCCCCGAAGCGAATTGGCCGAGCGCGCGACGATGAACCTGCCGGACCCAGCATTGCCGCCCGATCTCGGCGCCCCGGCCGCCGCGCCGGATGGCAGGCCGCGTGCGGCCGCGGCGGGCCCCGTGCGCGTCAAGATCTGTGGTCTGCGCGATGCGGCTGACGTTGAGGCGGCGGCCGTCGCCGGGGCGGCTTATGTGGGCTTCGTCTTCTTCCCGCCCTCACCCCGCGCGCTTGTCCCGGCCGACGCGCGCATCGCGGCCCTCGCCGCGCCGCCAGGGCTCGTCAAGGTCGGCCTCTTCGTGAACCCGGATGACGCGCTTCTCGACAGCGTGCTCGAAACCGTCCCGCTCGACATGCTCCAGCTCCACGGCGCGGAGACGCCCGAGCGTGTCGCCAGCCTCCGCGCGCGCCACGGCCTGCCCGTCATGAAGGCCATCGGGGTGCGCGTGGCGGCGGATCTCGACGCCATCGCCGCCTATGCCGGCGTCGCGGACCAGCTCCTGATCGACGCGAAGCCGCCCGAGGGCGCGATCCTGCCAGGCGGCAACGGCCTCGCCTTCGACTGGTCGCTCCTCGCCGGGCGCCGCTTTCCGCTGCCCTGGCTCCTCGCGGGCGGTCTCACCCCCGAAAATGCGGCCGAAGCGGTCGCCCGCACCGGCGCGCGCCAGCTCGACGTCTCCTCGGGCGTCGAGAGCGCGCCGGGCGTGAAGGACCCCGCCCGCATCCGGGCCTTCCTCGCCGCCGTCGCCTGATGCGCATCCGCCCGGCGACGGAGGAAGACATCGAGGCCATCGTCGCGCTCCTCGCGGACGATCCCCTGGGCCGGGCGCGGGAGGTGCCGGGCGACCCGGCCTATGCCACGGCCTTCGCCGCCATGGCCCGGCAGGAGGGCAACGTCCTGCTGGTCGCGGTGACCGAGGAAGATACCGCAGGCGCCGCCAAGGGGGCCCTCCTCGGCTGCCTCCAGCTCACGCTGATCCACGGCCTCTCCCGCCGCGGCATGCTCCGGGCGCAGATCGAGGGGGTGCGCGTGGCCGAGGCCGCCCGCGGCACCGGGCTCGGCCGCAAGCTGGTAGAGGACGCCATCGCGCGCGCCCGCGCCGCCGGCTGCGGTCTCGTCCAGCTCACCACCGACAAGCGCCGGCCGGACGCCCACCGCTTCTACATGGCCCTCGGATTCGAGGCGACGCATGAGGGCATGAAGCTCTCGCTCCCGGTCGGCGACGGCGGGGACGGGTAGACCGCATTGCGCGTCCCCGACGCGCACCCGGTTTCAATGGGCCGGCACGCGCCCTACCTCTCTCGCATCTTCACCGAAGCAGCTCCGGTCACCGCCCTTGCGAAGATCGCCCTCCGCAGCCGCGCCGCCCCCGAGCGGCCCTACAGGGCCCGCGCGACGCCACGGCGCGGCGGCGCCTCGCACCGCATGACCGGCGGAGAGCAGCATCTCTGCCTCACCTGCGGGCTCTGCTGCGACGGGTCGCTCTTCTGGGCCGTGCCCGTCGAGGCCGGGGAGAACCCGCCCGTGCCGCTCGATGCGGAGCGGCGGCTCTGCCAGCCCTGCGCCCGCTTCGACGGCGCCTGCACGATCTATGCTGACCGCCCGAAAGCCTGCCGCAGCTTTGACTGCCGGGTGCTCCTTGCCCTGCAGGCGGGTCAGCGGAACCGGGCCTGGGCCGAGGGACAGATCGCGGGCATGCGCCGGATCCTCGCCGCGCTCGACGCCGCCTTGCCGGGGACGGAGCCCTCGATCTACCGCCGCGCCGCCGAGTTCCTGGCCCGGCACCGCGACCGGATCGCGGACCCGGCCTTCCAGCGACGGCATCGAAAGCTCCTCCAGACCCTCTCCGCCTACGAAAAGGCGCTCGCCGCCTTCCAGATCCCCGCCGGGCAGCGCCGCCGGTATCCGACCGGCGCCGCCGCGACGCAGAAGCAGAAGCGGTGAAGGTGCGGCACCCTCAGCTGCGGCGCGCCGCAACGATGCCGGCAACCAGCGCGGCCAGCGTCAGCACCTGGCTGTTGCGCCCGAAATCCGCGGCCATGGCGCCTAGCATCTCCTCGGCGGCATGGGGCGGCACCATCGGCTTCTGTGGCGCGCGATAGGCGATCATCACCGCCACCAGAAAACCAATCGCCAGGACCAGCCAGGCGATGGCCACGATCACCGAGGCCGCCCCATAACCGAGCGACGGCCCCAGCCCAGCGATGAAGCCCACGGAGAAGAAGATCAGCGCACCGCCGGCAAAGATGCCGGCCGCGATCTTCAGCCCCATGCGCTTCATCTGCTGCTCGGCCCGGGCCCGGGCGCCGGCCTCCACCTGCCCCGCGAGATCGGCCGCGACGCCCAGCGTGCGGATCATCGACGCGTGAGCTGGCCGATCAGCCAGCCCGCCGCCGCCGCGATCCCGATGGCCGCCATCGGATTGCGCCGGATCGTCTCCTCGAACTCGCCATAGGCTTCCTCGCCCTTGGCATAGGCCGCGCGCCCGCGCTCCGCGAGCCCGTCGCGCGCTGCGTAGAAGGCCGCGCGCGCCTCCTCGGACAGGGCGGCGAGCTTGTCCTCCGCGTCGTCGCGCGCCGTCGCCACGTCGCCCCGCGCCTTCTTCCCGGCCATCTCCGCCAGAATGCGCAGATCCTCGTTCACCGTCTCGAGCTGCGCCTGCAGCTCCTTCATCGTGAGCTGGCCGCCATTGGCCTTGGACGTCGACTGGTTCATCGGGTCATCCCCCATGCGTTGCTGCAACGCGTTGCTGTCACACCAGGGCAATAACTGCGGCGCCACGCCGCGGGTTCCAGCCCGCAGGCCACGGTTGCACGCCCGATGGGCACCCGTGCCGGGCGCTCAGGGCTCCCGCGGGTCGGGCTCCATGTCGAGATGGAGCGCCGTGCCCTCATAGGGATGCGCCCGCGCCACCGCCTCGTTCAGCGCCACGCCGAGGCCGGGCTCGGTCGGCGGGATCACATAGCCCTCCTCCCAGCGCACCGGCGGATCGAGCAGCTCCGCATGGAACCCGTCCCACCGCTCGAGGCTCTCGAGGATGAGGAAATTCGGGATGCAGGTGGCAAGATGGATGTTCGCCACCCCCTCGATGGGGCCGGCATAGAGATGCGGCGCCATCTGCGCGTAATGCGCCTCGGCCATGGCCGCGATCTTCTTGGCCTCCAGGATCCCGCCCACGCGGCCGAGCGCCGGCTGCAGGATGGATGCCGCCCCGCAGGCCAAGACCCGCGCGAACTCGTACTTCGTGACCAGCCGCTCGCCGGTGGAGATGGGCACCGAGGTCGAGCGCGCGACCTCCGCCATCTGCTCTGGCATCTCGGGCGGCACCGGCTCCTCGAACCAGAGCGGCTCGTAGGGCTCGATCCGCCGTGCCAGCCGCTTGGCGCCTGCGGTGGTGAACTGGCCATGCGTGCCGAAGAGGAGATCGGCCTTGGTGCCTATCGCCTCCCGGATCGCCTTGCAGAACGCCTCCGACCGCTCCAGCGCCTCGAGGTCGGGCTGGCGACCGTCATAGACCGTGTAGGGCCCCGCCGGATCGAATTTCAGGCCAGTGAAGCCGAGGCCCGCATAATAGGCCGCCCGCTCCGCCGCCGCGTCCGGGTCGTTATAGACGGCCAGCGCCTCCTTGCCGGTGTAGACATCGCCCGAGGCGGGATAGAGATAGGTGTAGCTCCGGATCCGCTCCCGGCAGCGCCCGCCCAGGAGGTCGTAGACCGGCTTGCCCGCGGATTTGCCTATGATGTCCCAGCAGGCGATCTCGAGCCCCGAGAGCACGCCGACCAGCGACGCGTCCGGGCGCAGCGTGTAGCCCTGCCCGTAGGTGCGGCGCCACAGGTGCTCGATCCGATGCGGGTCCGCCCCCTCGAAATGCCGCCCGAACACATCGCGCACCATGTCCGCCACCACATGCGGGCCGAAGGTCGCGGCATAGACCTCGCCATAGCCGACGATCCCGCAGGCGGTGACGAGCTTGACGAAAATGAAGTAGCGCCCGCCCTTGGTGGGCGGCGGGTTGCCGACGACGAAGACTTCGCAATCGGCGAGCTTCATGCGCCCTCTCCGATCATGACGACATTGCGGATGCCCTCGCCGCGCTTGGCGGCGGCCATGGCCTCGTTGATGTCCTCGAAGGCGAAGCGGCGGGTCACCAGCTCCTCGAGCTTCAGCCGCCCCTCCCGCCAGTGCCGCACCAGCGCGGGGATGTCCCGCTGTACGTCCGAGGCGAGCTTGGAGCCGAGGATCTGCTGGGCATAGCTCGTGAGCATCACCGGGTCGAAGGTCGACTGCGCGCCGTTGGCCGCGACGCCGACCAGCACCGTGACCCCGCCGGGGCCCAGCATCCGATAGCTCTGGTCGAAGGCCTGCGGTGCGCCGACGGTCACAAACACATGGTCGAGGCCGCGCGTCCCGGTGATCTTGAGCACCGCCTCCACCGCATCGTCCTCGCGCCCGTTCACCACATGCGTCGCGCCGAAGAGGCGCGCGGCCTCGAGCTTCTCCTCGTCGAGATCGATCGCGACGATCCTGCGCGCGCCTGCAAGCCGGCAGGCCTGCACCGCGTTGAGCCCCACGCCGCCGGTGCCGATTACCGCCACGTCCACGCCCGGGGCGAGCTTGGCGGTGTTGGCCACGGCCCCCCAGCCGGTGATCACCCCGCAGGCGAGGAGGGAGGCGATGTCGAAGCCCACATCCTCCTCGATCTTCACGAGCTGGCTGGCCTCGACCACGACCTCCTCCGCGAAGGCGCCGGTGCGCAGGCCCTGGACGACCTGCGTGCCGTCCGCCTCCAGGATCGGGCTGGCACCATCGAGCGGGAAATGCGCCTCGCAGGCGCCGTGCAGGCCGCGGCTGCAGCAGGGACAGGCGCCGCAATGGCGCACCATGGTGATCACCACCCGGTCCCCGGGCTTGAGGCCGTGCACCATCGGCCCGACCTCGAGCACCACGCCCGCCGCCTCGTGCCCGTAGACCGCCGGCAGCGAGCCGCCCCAGCCGCCCTCGGCGAAGGTGATGTCGGAATGGCAGATCGCGACGGCCCTGACGGCACAACGCACCTCGCCCCGCTGTGGCGGCGCGAGGCTCAGATCCTCGATGACGAAGGGCTTGCCGAACTCCCGGCAGACGGCTGCGCGCATGCTCTCACTCCCCCAAGGCTCATGCTCGTGCTTCCCCGCGGAAAAGGCGCGCCGGCCGCGCGACGAAGCGCCCTCTTCTAGGGGCCCGCGACCGGCCGCGAACGGCAGTTTGCGACCCCTCGCGTCGGCCCCGCGGCTTCTCGCGCGGGGGTTGCAGGCTAAATGGCCCCGCCGCACCCGTTAACTCTCGCCATCGGTGGCTGCCGGCGATGGGCCACGGCGGCCCTTTCGGAGCCGGATGGCCGCAGGGCGACGGAATCGACAACGACCCTTCCTACCCGTAATCAGGGTCGCAGATTCGGGAGAACGCGCGATGAACGAGACCGCCCCCAACAGCTTCCGTAGCGGGCCGGACGAAAAGGGACGCTTCGGCCTTTTCGGCGGCCGCTTCGTCAGCGAGACGCTGATGCCGCTGATCCTCGATCTCGAGGCCGAGTATGCCAAGGCCAAGGACGACCCGTCCTTCTGGGCCGAGATGGACGATCTCTGGAAGCACTATGTCGGCCGGCCGAGCCCGCTCTATTTCGCGCCGCGCCTGACCGAGGAGCTCGGCGGCGCGAAGATCTATCTCAAGCGCGACGAGCTCAATCACACCGGCGCGCACAAGATCAACA
>JBCCDG010000147.1:0-10436 GCA_039030915.1 Pseudomonadota bacterium
ACCAGCTGCCGCTCTCGCGCAGCATCGCGGCCGTGCAGGTCTTGCCGAGCCCCGACATGCCGACCAGCGCCACTGCCTTGCGGGGCGCCTCGAGATAGGCTTCGGGAGTTTCGTAGATCATGGCGGTCGGCAACCTCGCTTATTCCCGCTCCCTAGCCAAGGGACGTGCGCCCGGCAAGCCGCCTCGGAACGGCAGGGCGCGCCGCGCCACAGCCGGGTGGGGCTTGCCATCCGCAGCCTCCGGCGGCGATAGGAGGGTGTCTCTCCGGCCAACCGCGGTGATCCGATGCGCCAGACACTGTGGGCCCTCGCCACTCCCGCCGCGCTGGCGCTTCTTGTCGAGACCGGCACCGGTCCTGCTCGCGCCGAGGAGCCGCCGGCCATCGCGCCCTTCACCATCGAGAACGGCCGTTCGATCCCCGAGAGCCTGACGGGCCTGCCCGGGGAAGCGGCCAACGGGTTGCGGCTCTATCTCGATGACGCGCATTCGGGCTGTGCCGCCTGCCACGGGGTCCCGGACGCGCCGGGCACCCGCGCCCATCCGGAGCGGCAGGGCGGCACGCCGCCACTCGAAGGCATTCCGTCGCTCGACCGCGTCGGTGCCCGGCTCTCCCCCGGCACCATCCGGCTCTGGCTCGTCCTGCCGGATCTTCTCGGCCGTCCCGACGCGATGCCCTCGGTCTATGCGGCCGGTCAGCGGTCCGATTCCGCCGATCCGCTCCATGGCGGCCCGCGGCTGACGGCGCCGGAGATCGAGGATCTGGTCGCCTGGCTCTCCGGGCTGACAGGCAACAACTGAGTGGCGCGGATGCGTCTCGCGCGCCCGCGATGTTTCGCCCATCCCACGGAAACGTGTGGCGCTCGGCGCGCCGTCGCGGGATAGGAGGGGTTCAAGCCTTAATCCCGATCGCGTACTTCCCAGGGGCGCGGCGTGCGGAGCGGCCTGGAGGGACGGCGTGGAAATCGGGATCGTGACGGCCTTTCTCGGCGGGCTCATCAGCTTTCTGAGCCCCTGCGTGCTGCCGCTCGCACCGCCCTATCTCGCCTATCTGGGGGGCACGACGCTCGACCAGATCTCGCCCGATGGCAGTGACGAGCGGGACAATGCGGCGGACAGGGCGCTGCGCCGCCGGGTCTTCATCTGCGCCTGCTTCTTCGTGCTCGGTCTCGGCACCGTCTTCGTGCTGCTGGGGATGGGTGCGTCTGCGCTGGGCCAGGCGATGCTGCGCTACAAGGAGACGCTGGCGCAGATCTCAGGCGGCCTGATCATTCTGCTCGGCGTCCACTTCCTCGGCCTTGTCAGGCTGCCCTTTCTCGGGCGCGAGGCGCGCTTCGAGGGACCGGGCAAGGCGGGCAGCATCGGCGCGAGCTACCTCATCGGCGTCGCCTTCGCCTTCGGCTGGACGCCCTGCATCGGGCCGATCCTCGCTTCGATCCTCACCCTCGCCGCCCAGCAGGACACGCTGACGGCGGGCACGGCGCTGCTTGCCGTCTACGCAGCGGGGCTGGGGCTGCCCTTTATCGTCGCCGCCCTTTTCATCGGGCCGTTCCTGCGCTGGGCCAAGGGGTTCCGCCGCCATATGGGCACGGTCGAAAAGGCGATGGGCGGGCTCCTGATCGTCGTCGGCCTGATGATCATGACCGGGGAGTTCGAGCGCCTCGCCTTCTGGCTGCTCGAAACCTTCCCCGTTCTCGCGACCTTCGGCTGAGGCAGCCTCCGCCCTCAGTCGCGTCTCAGTGTCTCGAAGACGTAGACCCGGATCGCACTTGCCAGCGGGATCTCCGGGTCACGCGCCTCGTCGATCTCCGCGGCCAGCGCGTTGAGGCTCAGCCCGCGCGCGGCGGCGATGCCGCGAAAACCCTGCCAGAACGGCTCCTCAAGCGTTACCGAGCTGCGGTGGCCTCGGATGGTGAGCGATCGTTTGAGCGGCGGATGCCGGCCCGGGGGCCAGGCGCGAGGATCGGGCGGCGCGCCCGTCACTCCGTCTCGTCGATGCGATGGCCTGTCAGCTCGCGCTCGGCCTTCTCGCGGCGCGCATCCTCGAGCCGCGTGACCGATTTCGCCTGTCCGTGGCGGGCCGCATTCTCGTCCGCACGCTGGCGCTCGGCCGCGCGGTTCAGCGCCTTCCGCCGCTGGCGCAGATTGATCACGTCACCGGGCATGGGCGCCTCCCTGGGCTCTTTTCACGGATGCTGGCGGAAATCAGCGGCGCTGAAAAGGCCGAACACGGTCTAGAGATCATCCGCGCCGAACGTGTCGCAGGCTTCCATCCGTCCTGCCTCGAAACCGCGGGCGAACCAGCGCTGGCGCTGCTCCGCGCTCCCGTGGGTGAAGCTGTCCGGCACCACAGCACGACCGGCATTGGCCTGCAGGACGTCGTCGCCGATCCGGCTCGCGGCGTTCATCGCCTCCGCGATATCGCCCCGCTCGAGCACGCCGAACATCTCCTCAACCTGCCGCGCCCAGATGCCCGAGAAGCAGTCGGCCTGGAGCTCGACGCGCACGGAGATGGCGTTCGACTGGCGCTCGCTCGCGCGCTGGCGGAGCCGCTGCGTCTCCTCCATCACCCCGATCAGGTTCTGCACGTGATGTCCGACCTCATGCGCGATGACATAGGCGCGCGCGAAATCGCCGCCGGCGCCGAGGCGCTGTTCGAGGACGCGGAAGAAGTCGGTGTCGAGATAGATCTGCCGGTCCGCCGGGCAGTAGAAGGGACCGACGGCGGAGGAGGCGGAGCCGCAGGCCGAGCGCACAGCACCTGTGAAGAGGACGAGCTTCGGCTCCTCGTACGTGCCGCCGAGACGCTGGAATTCCTGGCGCCACACGTCCTCGGTATCCGCCAGGACGACGGCGACGAACTCTTCGGTCCGGTCGTCGATGTCATTCGGGCCGACGCTCTGTTGATAGCTTGCGGGCTGCAGCGCGCCCGCCCCCTCCAAAAGCCCGAGGATCGGCCGCAGATCGACGCCGAAGAGCATGCCCACGACCACGACACCGATGCCGACGATGCCCAGACCGCCAGCGCGGACCAGCCCGCCGCCGCGCCTGTCCGAGATGTTTCCGCTCGTCCGCCGCCCACGCCAACGCATCGCTGTTCTCCCCGCCTGCCTATCAGCGCCATGCGATGGGGAGCATGGCACCATCACGCAACGCCGTGCAGCGTGCGCTAGTTTTCCCCGCCCGGATGTTTCCGCCAAAGCGCGAGCATCTCCGTCACCGCCACGCCGTCGATGGTCATGCCCTCGAGCCCGCAATCCTCGATCCGGCTGCCCGCAAGGTCGGCGTTTCGGATCGTGATGCCCTTGGCCTTCGCGCCATCGATCGTCAAGCCGCTCAGATTGGCGTGCCCGATCGAAACCTCGGAGAAATTGACGTCGTGGAGCGTGGCCTTCGAGAGGTTCACGTTCTCGAAGGTCGCGCCCGAGAGGTTCACGTCATCGAAAACCGCGCCGGCCAGCATCGTCTGCTCGAACCGCGCTTCCTTGAGAACGGCGAAGAATCTCGCCCCCTCGAGATTGACGCCCTTGAACTCTGCGCCTGCCATGTCCGCGCGGGCAAAGACTTCGCCGCGCATTTGCGGGCCGTCGAAGGGGTTCTCGCTCATGGGCGCTCCGGTCAGCTGGTCATTTCGGGCCGATCATGTTCTCCGGCCGCACGACGCGGTCAAAGGTCGCCTCGTCGCAGAAGCCGAGCCTGACCACTTCCTCACGGAGCGTCGTGCCGTTCTTGTGCGCAGTCTTCGCCACCGTGGTCGCATTGTCGTAGCCTATCTCGGGCGCCAGCGCGGTCACCAGCATCAGGCTCTCGTTCATGAGCTTGGTGATGCGCTCCTCGTTCGCCACGATCCCGTCCACGCAGTTGTCCGTGAAGGCCACGGCCGCATCGCCGAGCAGCTGCATGGACTGGAGGAGGTTGTAGATCATCATCGGCTTGAAGACGTTGAGCTCGAAATGCCCCTGGCTGCCGGCAAAGCCGATGGCCGCGTCGTTGCCCATCACATGCGCGCAGACCTGGGTCAGCGCCTCGCATTGCGTGGGGTTCACCTTGCCGGGCATGATGGAAGAGCCGGGCTCGTTCTCGGGCAGGCTGAGCTCGCCGAAACCGCAGCGGGGGCCGCTCCCGAGGAAACGGATATCGTTGGCGATCTTGAAGAGGCTGGCGGCCACGGTCTTGAGCGCGCCGGACATCTCGACCACCGCGTCATGTGCCGCCAGTGCCTCGAACTTGTTGGGCGCAGTCTCGAAGGGAAGCCCGGTGATCTCGCTGATCTTCTCGGCCACCTTCTCGTCGAAGCCGGGCTTGGTGTTGAGCCCAGTGCCCACGGCCGTCCCGCCCTGCGCAAGGAAGTAGATGTTGTCGAGCGCCTGATCGACGCGGACGATGCCCTGGCGCACCTGATGGGCGTATCCGCCGAACTCCTGGCCGAGCGTCAGCGGGGTAGCGTCCTGTGTATGCGTGCGGCCGATCTTGATGATCTTCTTGAAGGCGTCGGCCTTCGCCTCCAGCGCATCGCCGAGCTTGGTGAGCCCGGGGATCAGCACCGCATGCGCCGTCATCGCGGCTGCGATGTGCATGGCAGTGGGGAAGGTGTCGTTCGAGCTTTGAGAGCGGTTGACGTGGTCGTTCGGGTGCACCGGCGCCTTCGAGCCCATCTCCCCGCCCAGGATTTCAATCGCGCGGTTCGAGATTACCTCGTTGGCGTTCATGTTGGACTGGGTGCCCGAACCCGTCTGCCAGACGACGAGCGGGAAGTGGTCGTCGAGCTTGCCGTCCACCACCTCCTGCGCGGCCTTGACGATGGCGCCGCCCAGATCGCGCTCGAGCTTTCCTTGAGCCATGTTCGCCTCGGCCGCCGCGCGCTTGATGACGCCGAGGGCACGGACGATGGCGATGGGCTGCTTCTCCCAGCCGATGGGGAAGTTGGCGATGGAGCGCTGGGTCTGCGCGCCCCAGTAGCGGTCGGCCGGGACCTCGATGGGTCCGAAGCTGTCGGTCTCGGTGCGCGTGGCGCTCATGGACGCTCTCCCCTTGCTGCTGGCGGGCGAGCTATAGCGATCCTCGCCGCGCGGGCCAATGGTGCGCTGGCCCGTTTCGCGGGCGGCCGCGTCGGTCCAGTCGACGGTGTCGAGGAGACGGTGGAGCCTGGCGCCGCGCGCCGGGTTCACGCTCGCATGCCAGGCGACAAGCCCCTCGAGATACTGACGAAAGGCCGGATGCCCGGTGCGGTTCTGGCCCTGCGGCCCGTGTCGGGCACAGTTGGTCAGGATCGCCCTCAGCCGCTCGAAATCCTGTCGTGGAGTGTTGATATGGGCATTCACGATCATCCCCGTCACCCGCTGCGGCGTGCCGGCGCGCATCACCCGCGACTTATCCGGGCGGAGACGGAAGCCTTCGTCGGCGACGATCTCGCCGAGGATCTCCAGGAATGCAGCGCCGCCGTCGATGAACGCGTCCCGGGGGCCTGAGAATGCCATGTCGTCCGCATACCGGCTGTACTGCGCGCCCATCCGCCGAGCGAGCGCCGCCAGCCTGCGGTCGAGACCGAAGCAGGCGAGGTTGGCGAGGGCCGGTGAGGTGGGCGCGCCCTGGGGCAGGTGCGGTTCGGCGAGTTGCCGGCGCGCCGCCCAGCCGAGCGCGATGCCCTCCGGTCCGGCGAGGACATCCGCTGGCGTGCGCGTCGTCGTGAGCCCGGTGAGAAGGCGCGCCGTGGCCCATGGGTAACCGATGCTGCGGAAAAGCGCATGGATCCGCGCGGCGGGGATGCTCGGGTAGAATGCCGCCAGGTCGGCCGTGACCACGACCTCTTCCCCAACGTGAAGCGCCGCGTGGCGCCGCACATCCTCGCCCCGCCGGAAGCCGCGGGCGGCCGGGTGCGGGGGTACCGCGTCGAGGATGTCGCGCAGGATCTGACGCTGCACTGCCTTGAGACGCGGCAGGGGCGCCTCGATCAGCCGGGTGCTGCCGGAGCGCTTGGGCACCCAACGGCTGAGATAATGACGCTTACCCGCCTTCCCGGGGCGCGCCAGCCGGTTCTCCGCATCGGCCAACCAGTCCAGCTCCTGCGTCCCCAGCCCGAAGAGGTGAGCGAGTTCCCCGCACGTCTCGACGCGTGGTGGGGTGAGGGCGGTAAGCGCCGGCGCGGGCTGCCAGACCGGGGATGTGAGGCCGGCGGGCGGCAACGGCTTCCGGCGGCGCCGGAGCGCGCCACGGATCGCGCCGAAATGGAGGCTCTCGTCGAGGAGCTGGGCCAGTGCGGTCGGCCCGGGCGGGTAGGCCGCCCGCCATGCCGAAACGAGTTCCGCTGCAAGCCGCTCCTGTGCCGCGCTGCGCGGCGTGCCCTGCCATGCCGCGAGCCGTTCCGCGAGGGCCGTCTCCGTCCAGGGCCCGCCAAGAAGGACGCCCGCGACGCGGCGGGCGATCAAGGCGCGGGGGACATGTTTGGGCGACGGCATGGGTGCGGCGGTCTCGACCTCTCTCCGTCAGGCGCGGCATCCGATCGGCACCGCCGACAACCTGCCGCGCGTGGTCCTTGTCAGGTCATCCTAGGTCGCCGGGGTAGCCCCGGCGCAGCCGTCGGTTCAGCGTCGGAACCGGGGCCTGCTCGAGACCGCCGCTCACCGCAAGAGACGCGACGGGGAAGCGGGCGTCAAGGGCCGGGCGATACCTGGAAAGCGGGACCCAGGGGGCCGAGGCGCATACCGTGGCGCAGTCGGCGATAGGGCGCGCTGTCGAGCCGGCAGGGAAAGGCGCCGGGTGCTGCACAGGTGAGCACTGCCTCGGCGATAGGCTCGAAATCGGCGCGGAAGTGGAGCGTGCTCTTCACTGCCAGGATGCAGGCGGCGCGCGGCTCGAGCCCGACATGCGTGAAGACCGCGAGGTCGAGGCATTGGCTCCGCCGGCTGCCCACCACGACGCGCGGGTCGCCCGGCCTGTCCAGAACCCGGAGCACGGCGACGGGGCCGAGAACCGCCGTGCACCCGCCAAAGACGCCGCCCGTGAAGCGGCAATGCCCGTCGCCGAGCGCCTCAACGCGGAAGCGGGAGAGGAATGGTGCGTCGCCCGTCACGCCCGAGCGGCCGCCGCAGCACTCGCGATGCCGCGGAGCAGGCCGGTTTCGCAATCGGGCTCGGCGGCGACCAAGCTGGCGAGGAGTTGGTCGGCAAGGGCAGCGGCAGTGGCATGGTCAGGCCCGTAGGCAAGGATCGCGGGCCCGGTAGGAGGCGTGCCCGCCGCCGTGAAGCCGAGCGCAAGGTCCGCATGACAGCCCGGCCGTTCAGCCGCCTCAGCCACCGACCCGTAGAGACCTGAGAGCGGCTTCGACCCCGTCCGCTGCGCATGAAGCGGCAGGAGGAAGGGCGCGGGGCGGTGCGCTACGGCGGGAGGCCGATGTGCGATGCAGCTTAAAAGGAGAGGCAGCCAGCGGGCGCCCGTCTCCGCCATGTCGAGATGGGGGCAGGTAGGGTATCGGTTTCGTGCTGGAGCCCTGCCACGGCAATGCGAAGCATCTCAAGCGGTCATCATGCTGGCGTAGAGGCGAGATCGCGGAGCGGCGTTTGCCGGTCCACGCATCGCATGCTGGCCAGCGCGTCGAGCGGCCAAGCTCAGGACTTGCGGAAGCTGTCTATGCTGACGATCTCTGCCGAGCCGCCCTGCCGCTGCCCGCCGGACCCGCCATCCGGGCCGTCGTCCGAATCCTCATCCGATTCACTGTCTGGACGGCCATCCGGATCGTCGTCCGCCACACCAGCGGTACTGCGACCGCGCCCCGCGACCTCTCCTTCATCGTCGTTCGGGACCGCATGGAACTCCGCCGTCTCGGCGCCGTCCTCATCCTGATCGTCGAATTTCAGGCCGAACTTCACGCTGGGATCGATGAACGTCTTCACCGCCTCGAAGGGCACGACGAGCGTCTCGGGCTGGTCGGCGAAGTTGAGCGTCACGCGGAAACGATCCGCCATCACGGCCAGGTCCTCGTACCACTCCTGCAGCACGATCATCATCTCACGGGGATAGCGCGCCTTGAGATAGCCCGGCATGTCGACGCCCGGATGCTGCGTCTCGAAGGTGATGTAGAAATGGTGCCCGCCGCCGAGCCCTTCGCGCGCAACCTGGCCGAGCACTTCGGCCATCACGGAGCGCATCGCGCGCTCCATGTACCGGCCGTAGTTGATGCTCGTCTGATCGGTCATCGGGCCTCCTGCAGGCCGAAAGATATATGATTCGGTAGTGTCGGAAAGCCGCCTTCGCAGACCTCCACCCCACCATGCAGCGCAGCGCGAACCGACGCCAGAGCCTTCTTTCACTCTGGCCGGCGTGGAGCTTCGCTGCCCCGCAACGGCTGTGCGGACCGCGTCATCTTGTCGTCGAAAAGGTTAAAATTCGTTAACTTATTGCAGCCACTATTATGGAAGAGCCTTCCACATCAAGGAAAGCCGAAAAGGCGATGTGGAGGGAAGGATGACTGAAGGAACGATGGCGATGCGAGTGGCGTGCCGCATGGCAGCCGCGGCCGCGTTGATTGCCGTCCTGCCGAACAGTGCTGCCGATGCGCAGAGCAGGACGATCACACTGACCTCCAAGGAAGGAGGGCCGCCGATTACCGGCGAACTCGTGGCCTACGAGCAAGGGGTGTTCGTGATCGATAGGCCTGACGAGGGGTTGTTGAAGGTGGAGAGCAGCACCTTTACCTGCGCCGGCGCTTTGTGCCCGCCGCAATACGTCGTCGAAGGCAACACGGGCAACAATGACAGGGAGGCGCCCAGGGCCGCGTCCACCACGTTCGGGATCCACGGCTCACGCACCGTGGGCACGACACTCATACCGAACCTGCTGCGCGGCTACGCCAGCCATGTGGGCGCGTCGTTCGAGATCGAGCCGACCGAGGACAAGGCTGCACGTATCGTCCGGCTCGTCAACGCGGACGGGTCTCTGCGGGCTGAGATCGATCTGCAGACGCGCGGTTCCGGCTCGGCCTTCACCTCGCTGGCCAGGGATGCGGCCGAGATCGGCCTGGCCGACCGGCGGATGAAGGACAGCGACCTCGAGAAGCAGCTTGCGCCCGCGGGGGTCGCCGATCTGCGCGATACGGAGAACGAGATCGTGCTCGGCCTCGACGGCATCGTGCTGATCACGCATCCCGACAACCCGGTGCCGAACCTCACATCGCTGGAGGTGGCGCAGATCTGGTCGGGCGAGATCACGAACTGGCAGCAGCTCGGCGGTGGCGACGTCCCGATCACCGTCAACTCTTTCGGTGAGGGCTCGGGCGACCGCGCGGTGCTCCTCGACGGGCTCGTGCGGCCGAACGGGCGCGACGAGAAGCAGGATGTGACGCGCTGGAAGGGGTATCAGGACCTGGTCGACGCCGTGATGGCGGACCGTGGTGGCATCGGCTTCGTCGGCCGCTGGCTGGCGCGCACGAACGACGTCAATCTGGTTGCGATCCGCGAGGATTGCGGGCTGCTCTCCCCGCCCACCGATTTCCGGATGAAGATCGAGGGCTATTCACTCTCCCGCCGGCTCTATGCCTACAAGCGGCCGGGGGCGCTTCATCCGGAGGCGCAGGCGTTCCTCGACTGGACCCTCACGGATGCCGCGCAGCCCTATATCAAGCAGAGCCACTTCATCGACCGCGATCTCGAGCGCATGCGGCTCGAGGACATGGGCATGATGCTGATCCACACGGCCGCGGTGGAGCCCGATTTCAACGGCCCGCAGTACTCCGAGATGATGCGGAACCTGCGCCAGGCGGACAGGCTCAGCATCTCGTTCCGTTTCGATTTCGGCTCGAGCACGCTCGATGTGGAGTCGGTGCGCAACCTTCGCGATCTGGCAGAGCGGATGGAGGCCGGCGAGTTCGACGGTCAGGAAGTGATGCTGGTGGGATTTGCCGACTCGATCGGCGACCAGCGCACCAACACCCAGCTTGCCATGCGTCGTGCACAAGCGGTTCGCGACATCCTGCGCGACGCTGTCACTGCCGGGACCGAGGAGCGCCTGCGTATGGTGCCGCTCAGCTATGGTGAGTTGCTTCCGCTTTCTTGCAACACCACCGATGTCGGCCGCGCGCGTAACCGGCGCGTCGAGGTCTGGTTGAAGGTGCCGGAGACCCGGCGCATTGCCTCCAACTGAGGCGCAATGCAAAAACAGGGGCTCGGCAGACCGCCGGGCCCTTTCGTTTGCGGTTACGTTTCGCTTGCGGTCGCGGGCGGGAAGGAAGTGCAGGCTTCTGTTGCCAGGTGCCTGCGAACCCCGCCTGAAGCTGCTAGGCCTCAGGGCTTAGGTTTCGATGAACCCGACCGCTTACGCGGCCATCGCCACCGGAGCACGGTTGTCATTGGCAACTGTACTTTGCGGACCGATAACGGTGGTACCTCACCGAGCGAAAGCCACGCCTTTACACGTCTGTCGATCCTGTTTCGGCCCCATCGCCCGC
>JBCCDG010000148.1:0-10316 GCA_039030915.1 Pseudomonadota bacterium
CAACGCGTCGGAGTTTCCGGCGAGCATCCCGACCTTTGCCCACTACCTTCGCCGCGCCGGCTACCGCACCTGCCTGTCGGGCAAGATGCATTTCGTCGGGCCCGATCAGCTTCACGGCTTCGAGGAGCGGCTGACGACCGACATCTACCCGGCCGACCATGCCTGGACCCCGGACTGGGAGCTGCCGGACGAGCGGATCGACAGCTTTTATCACAACATGGATGCGGTCACGAATGCGGGCGTCGCGGCGACGACCTTCCAGATCGAGTATGACGAGGAGACGGCCTTCTTCGCGCGGCGGCGGATCTTCGAGTACCGCATGGAGAAGGTCGCGCCGTTCTGCATGGTCGTGAGCTTCATCCACCCGCACGACCCCTATGTCGCGCGGCCGGAATGGTGGGATCTTTACGATCACGACGCCATCGAGATGCCGGCGAACACCGAGGCGACCGATCCGCATTCCCGCCGGATCATGCGCGGCATCGAAGCGGATGTGAAAGCGCCGACCGAGGCGCAAATCCGCAACGCGCGCCACGCCTATTTCGCCAACATCTCGTACTTCGACGCGAAGGTCGGCTCGGTGATCCAGGCGTTGAAGGAGTCCGATCAGCTCGACAATACCGTGGTCATCGTGACGGCCGACCACGGCGACATGCTGGGCGAGCGTGGCCTCTGGTACAAGATGACGTTCTTCGAGCACTCTGCCCGCGTGCCGCTGATCATCGCCGGGCCGGGCGTCATGCAGGGCAACAACACCAACCCCTGCTCCCTCGTTGATCTCGTGCCCACCTTCCTCGATCTGGGCGGCGTGGAGGCAGAAGCGATCGGCGCGCCGCTCGACGGCCGCTCGCTCTGGCCCGAAGCGCGGGGGGAGGACCCGGCGGAGGGGGAGGCCATCGGCGAATACTGTGCCGAGCTCGCGTCCCATCCCGTCTTCATGATCCGGCGCGGGCAGTTCAAATACATCCATTGCGATGTCGACCCGCCCCAGCTCTTCGATCTGGAGGCCGATCCCCACGAGCTCGTCAATCTCGCTGGCGATGCCGCCCATGCCAATCTAGCCGCATCTTTTGCCGCCGAGGTGGCGGAGCGCTGGGACAGCGAGGCGATCCGCCAGAACGTCATCGCCACGCAGAAGCAACGCCGCGCGGTGCATGCCGCGATGGAGGCGGGCGCCCTCACCTCATGGGACTATGCGCCGAGGCGCGACGCTTCGAACGAGTTCGTGCGCAACCACGTGCCCTATGGCGATGCCCTCAATCGGATGCAGTATCCGCTGCCGGATCAATCGGAATGAGCCGGAGACTGCCGGGCAAGACTGCCTTCGTCACCGGTGGCTGCGGGGGTATCGGCCGCGCCATCTGTACCCGTTTCGCGGCCGAGGGCGCGCGCGTGATCGCCGCCGATCTCGGCGATTGGGCCGATCCGCCCGAGGGGGTGGAACGCCGCCGCTACGACGTGACGGACGAGGCTGGGGCCGCCTCCGCCTTCGCCCGGCTCGACGCTGAATGGGATAGTCTCGACATCCTCGTCAACGCGGCCGGGATCGAGATCGAGAAGACCATCGAGGAGACAAGCCTCGAGGAATGGAACCGAAGTTTCGCGGTCAACGTGACCGGCACCTTCCTGACTGCGAAGCACGCCCTGCCGCTGCTGCGGAAATCCGCGGGCGCCAGCGTCATCAATTTCGGCTCCTATGACGGCTTCATCGCCGATCCGGGCCTTGCAGCGTATTGCGCGACCAAGGGGGCGGTGCATGCGCTGACCCGTGCGATGGCCTGCGATCACGGGCCCGAAGGCATCCGCGTCAACGCCGTCTGCCCGGGCTATGTCGACACGCCCATGCTTCAGAGCTTTTTCACAGGCGAGGGTTCGGGCGGCGGCGGGCGCAGCCTTGGCGAGCTGCAGCAGGCCGTTCGCGACGTGCATCCCATGCGCACCTACGGCACGCCCGAGGACATCGCCAATCTCGTCCTCTGGCTCGCCTCCGACGAAGCACGCTACGCGGCCGGTCAGCTCTGGGTCCTCGACGGCGGCCTCTCCGCCCAGGTTCAGCAGATGCGCCTATGACGACGCCCTCATGCCCTCACGGCCCTGCACTGAAAGCAGTTGTTCGCCGCCGATCGGATGTCGACGAAGGCAACCTCCGGCGTGTCGAGCAGATCGCCTATCCGGTCCGGCAGCGACGCCGTCACCTTGACCGACCCGGTGCCGTAGATGATCCGCTCCTCCGCATCGTAGCCGCGCACGATGTAGGTGGGCGAGGTCAGCAGTTCGGGAACCGCGTCGTTCGCTTCCGCCGGCGCGCAGGGCTCAGCGCAGATATAGAGCGGGCCGCGCTCCGCATAGGGCTGGTTCGTGCTGAAGGGCGTGTAGGCGATCAGCAGGCACTCCGCCCCCTTCCTGATGTTGCGGAGGCAATGCCGGCAGCCGACTGTGCCGTCGGCGATCTGCCGTTCTGGGAGCCGGCCATTCGCGTCGCGACACCCGGCCTGGAAGGCCCGCACCTCATGGGTCGGGAGCGGCAGGAACTTGAAGCGCATCTGGATCTCCTCATTGCTGTCGCCCCAGTTTGGCGCGCGCGGCGGGCGAGAACGACCCGGATCCTGCGGTCGCTGAGAAGGAGGACCTCATGGCCAAACCGGTGATCATCACTTGCGCGGTCACGGGCGGCATCCACACGCCGACCATGTCGCCGCATCTGCCCGTCACGCCCGACGACATCGCGCGGGAGAGTATCGGGGCGGCGGAGGCGGGCGCCTCCATCATCCATCTCCACGCGCGCCACACCGATCCCGAGATCTGGGGCAAGCCCGATCACCGGCCCGAGACTTTCATGCAGTTCCTGCCCCGCATCAAACAGTCGAGCGACGCGGTGGTGAACGTCTCCACCGGCGCGGGCCTCGGCATGAGCATGGACCAACGCCTCGCCGCCGCGACCTCCGCCAGCCCCGAGATGGCGTCGCTCAACATGGGCAGCATGAATTTCGGGATCTTCCCGCTGCTCGAGAAGCACAGCGAGTGGAAGTCGCCCTGGGAGCCCGAGTTCCTCGGCATGACCCGCGACTTCATCTTCCCCAACACCTTCGCCACCATCGAGTATGCGCTCAAGAACCTGGGCGAGGCACATGGCACGAAGTTCGAGTTCGAGTGCTACGATCTCGGCCATCTCTACAACCTCGCCTGGTTCGTGGACAAAGGCCTCGTGAAGCCGCCCTTCTTCATCCAGATGATCTTCGGGATCCTGGGCGGCATGGGGGCGGAGCTCGACCATCTCTTCCACCTGCACCGCACGGCGGAGCGGCTGTTCGGCGATGGCTACGAATGGTCGGTGCTGGCCGCCGGGCGCAACCAGATGGCCTTTGCCACGCAGGCCGCGATGCTGGGCGGCAACCTCCGCGTCGGCCTCGAAGACAGCCTCTATATCGGCAAGGGGGAGCTTGCGACCTCCAACGCGCAACAGGTCACGCGCATCCGCAGCATCGTCGAGAATCTCGGCCTCACCGTCGCCACGCCCGCCGAGGCCCGCGCCCGCCTCGGCCTTAAGGGCGGCGACGCGGTGGGCTTCTAGATGGGGATCCTCGACGATCGGGTCGCCGTCGTCACCGGCGGCAGCCGGGGCATCGGCCGCGCGGTTGTCGAAGCCTTCGCAGCCGAGGGCGCCAAGGTCATGACCTGCGGCCGCGGGGATCGGCCCGAGGATCTGCCCCCCGCCATCGGCTGGTACACCGCAGACATCGCCGACCCGGCCGCGGTCGGGGCGTTGCGTGACGAAACCACCCGCGCCTTCGGCCTCGCCACGATCCTGGTGAACAATGCGGGCGTGCAGGTCGAGAAATCCGTGACCGACAGCACCGATGCCGATTGGGACAGCGTGATCGGCATCAACTGCCGGGGTGTCTTCAATGCCTGCCGCGCCTTCCTGCCAGGGATGGCGGCGGGCGGAGCCATCGTGAACATCGGCTCGATCTCGGGCAACGCGGCAGACCCGGCCATGGCGCTCTACAACGCGTCCAAAGCCTTCGTGCACGGCCTCACCCGCTCCATCGCCGTCGACCATGGGCCCGCCGTGCGCTGTAACGCGGTCTCTCCGGGCTGGATCATGACGGGCATGGCGGATGCGGCCTTCGCCGTCGCCCGCGATCCTGCCGCGGCCGAGGCCGATGCCGTCCGCCGCCACGCCGCCGGCCGGTTCGGTGCGCCCGAAGATATCGCCGGCGCAGCCCTCTGGCTCGTCTCCCCTGCCGCTGGCTTCGTCACGGGCCAGTGCATCACCGTCGACGGCGGGCTCACCGCCGCATCACCGCTCCAACCGGGATTGTTCTGATGACCACCACCGCCGTTCTCGGCGCCGGCGTGATCGGCGCAAGCTGGACCGCCCTCTTCCTCGCCGCCGGCCGCCGCGTCCGCGTGCATGACCCGGCACCCGATGCCGAAGCCAACGTGCGCGCCTATGTCGAGACCGCCTGGCCGCAGCTCGAGCGCCTCGGCCTTACCTGGCGGGGTGAGGCCGATGCGATGACCTTCCACGCCGACCCGGCCGAGGCGGTCGCCGATGCGATCTTCGTGCAGGAAAGTGTGCCGGAGCGCGTCGAGATCAAACACGCCCTCTACGCTGCGATCGAAGACGCGCTTCCCCCCGACGCCGTCATCGCCTCCTCCGCGTCGGGGCTGACGCTCAGCGAGATGCAGGAGGGTTGGCGGGCCCCGTCGCGCTTCGTCCTCGGCCACCCCTTCAACCCGCCGCATCTGATCCCGCTGGTCGAGGTGATGGGCAACGACCGCACCGATCCCACGGCTGTCACCGCGGCGGAGGCGTTCTACCGCAGCGTCGGCAAGGTCACGATCCGCGTCGAGAAGGAGGTGCCCGGCCATGTCGCCAATCGCCTGCAGGCCGCACTCTGGCGCGAAGCGATCCATCTGGTGCTTGAGGGTGTGGCGAGCGTCGAGGACGTGGACAAAGCGGTCTGGGCGGGCCCCGGTCTGCGCTGGGCCGCGATGGGGCCGACGATGCTCTTCCATCTAGGCGCTGGCGAAGGGGGGCTCGCCGCCTTCTGCGACCGCTACGGGCCAAGCTTCAACCGCTGGTGGGACGATCTCGGCTCGCCCCGCATGGACGAGACGACTGCGACCCGCCTGACCGAGGGCGTCAGTTCAGCCTGCGATGCGGCCTCCCAATCGACGCTCTCGGGCAAGCGCGATGCCCTGATCCTCGCGATGCTGCAGGCCACCCAGAACCTACGCTGAGCCAAGCAGCACGCCGAGCGCCATTCAGCCGTCGTCGTCGGGCTCGACCCGGCGATCCAAGGACCTTCAATCACCGGACGATGCCGCTTGATCCCCCGGTCGAGACCGGGGGACGACAGGGGCAACCGTTGTGCACCCGCGCGCGAGGCGGGGCGTCTCAGCCCTTCTTGCGCTCGTCCACGATGCCCATCGCCGCCATCGGGCTTTGGCCGAGCGGGATCGAGGCGAAGGGGCCGCCATGGCAGCGCTGGCCGAGGTCTTGCGGATCGGCAGCCTCGGCCTCCGCCAGGATCGCCTCGGCGAAGTGCTCACCATTGTCCTTAGGTCGATAGCCGAGATGGCGCGCCGCCGAGTTGTCCACCGGGCAGCGGTCGTTGTCGGAGACGCCGTAGACGATGCTGAACCCCGTCACTGCCGTGTCGATCGACCGCGTCACAAGCTGCACGAGATCGTCATAGCTCAGATAGCTGCCGAGGGCGCGGGCATTGGTCGGTTGGGTGCAGGAGAGAATGCGCAGGCATACGGCCTCGATGCCGCGCTTCTCCCAATACATCCGCCCCAGATCCTCCGTGAAGCATTTGGCGAGGCCGTAGAACGTGTCAGGCCGGTGGGGCACGTCGATGCCGATGGCCTCCATCTTGTCATACATCCCGACGGCGTGGATCGAGCTTGCATAGATCACCCGGCGCACCCCGTGTCTGTGGGCCGCTTCCCACACATTGTAGGAGCCGACGAAGTTGGGCCCCAGAAGCTCCGGGAAGGGGCGCTCATCCACGATGGCGCCGAAATGAACGACCATGTCAGCGCCCGCCAGCAGCGGCTCGATGGCGGCGAAATCGGCGAGATCGGCCTGCACGAAACGCTCCCCAGGATAGGTCTCGCCCACCCCTTCGGCGATATCTGTCGAAAGGAGGCTATCGGCCATCTTCGACAGCGGCTCGCGGAGGTAGGAGCCGAGCCTGCCGGCCGCGCCGGTAAGGACGATCTTGCCGAGTTTCATGGGAGCACCTCGATTGGCCGTAAGAGAAGGAGTGGATGCGACGGTCGCCGACGGGCGACAGTTTCACCCCGTCCCGAGAGATGCCAGTGAAATCCCGTGGCGCGTAGGGGCCAAACATCTGTCGCGGTCATGCCCGGGCCCGACCCGGGCATCCATCCCAACCGCGCCGGATTGCCCGGTCGAGCCCGACAATGACGTGGACTGGTCATTGAGGCCCCGGCCGACCTCAGAGCCCGCGAAACCCCGCGAGCCAGCCCAGACTGTCTTCCGTGGGACCCACCGGCCGATACTCCGCGCCCACGGGACGGTCCCAGCCGAGCGCAGCGAGGCGGCCGAGCACATGGGCATAGTCGAGTTCCCCGCGGTCGGGCGGGCCGCGATCGGGGACCGAGGCGATTTGCACATGGCCCGTCAGCGGCAGCAGCCGCTCGAGCCTGCGCGAGACGTCGCCCTCCATGATCTGCAGGTGATAGCAGTCCACCATCAGCTTGACGTTGGGCAGCGCCAGCGCGTGCAGGAGCGCCGCACCTTGAGCCGAGGTCGACAGGAAATAGCCCGGCGCATCGTAGTGGTTGAGCGGCTCGATCAGGATCGTGACGCCTTCGGGCGCCGACCTCGAGGCGTAGGCGAGATTGGCAGCAAACGCCTCCTCCGCCCGCGGCCCGCCGGAGAAACCCGCCATGACATGCACCGAACCGGAACCCGTCGCAGCCGCGTAGGCCAGCGCCTCGTCGATGGCGGCCCTTGCCTCCGCCTCGCGCCCGGGCAGCGCCGCAAGCCCGTTCTCGCCCGCCGCCACATCGCCCCGCCGGGTGTTGAGGCCGAGAAGCGGCAGGCCGGTTTCCTCAAGCGCGGCGTTCAACGCCTCGGGCGGCGTCTCATAGGGCCAGTGTACCTCCACGGCATCGAACCCCGCCGCGGCCGCCGCCCGCACCGCATCGGGCAGCGGCCGGTCGGCCCAGAGGAACCCCAGATTGGCCGAGAAGCGCATCAATCGTCCCAATCGACGTTGAATCGCTTCACCAGCCCCTGCACTTCCTCAGCCGTCAGCATCCGGGGGCCGAGACCATGGGTCAGGAGCGCGAGGCGTGCGGTCTCCTCCAGCTCCTCGATCCCGTTGCAGGCGGCCTCCACATCCGCGGCCGAGACGACCGGCCCGTGATTGGCCAGCATCACTGCCGCGCGCCTGCCGTCGAGCGCGCGCACAGCCTCCCCCATCGCCTCGTCGCCCGGCATGAAGAAGGGCAGGAGCTTCACCCGGCCGAGCCGCATGATCGCGTATGGCGTGAGCGGGGGGAGGAAGTTTTCGGGGTCCACATCCGGCAGCATCGAGAGCGCGACCGAGTAGGTCGAATGCAGATGTACCACCGCGCCGGCCGCTGCGCGCGTGTCGTAGAACGCGGTGTGGAGCGGCATTTCCTTCGTCGGCGGGTCCCCCCCGATCTGCCGACCCCCGGCGTCGAACCGGCTGAGCGTGGCTGGATCGAGGCTGCCGAAGCTCGTCCCCGTGGGCGAAACCAGAAGCCCGCCATCCGGTGTCCGGGCCGAGATATTCCCGGTCGACCCACCGGTCAGTCCGCGGTCGAAGAGCGATTTCGAGAGCGTGCATAGGCGCTCTCTCAGGCGGGCCTCGGCGCTCATGGCTCAAGCACCCCGAGTGCGTCGGCGAAGAAGGTCTCGGCGCCGAAATTGCCGGATTTGAGCGTGATCGCGATCTCCGCCCCACCGCTTTTGGCGAAACACCAGGGCACGCCGGGCGCGATCTCCGCCCCGATATCGAGGCTCGTGATGCCGAGTGCCTTGGTCACGGCGCCCGATGTCTCGCCACCCGCGACGACGAAACGGCGGCGGCCGCTGTCGCGCGCGGCGATGGCGATGGTGGCGAGGGCTTCCTCGACGATGCTGCCCGCGCGGGCAGCTCCCAGCCGTTCCTGCGCCTGTCTGACGGCGTCGGGTTCGGCAGTGGCATAGAGTATGGGCACGGCATCCCCCCGTTGCGCCGAAAGCCAGTCGAGCGCGCGCCCGGGCCCCTCCTCAGCCAGGACCAGCGGATCGAGGCGGAGCCCCGGCCCTTGTCCTTCGAACGCACCGACCTGGCGGTTGGTCATGGCCGAGCAGCTGCCCGAGAGGACGATGGCGCCGGGGCCTATACCGGCGGTTCGGGGCGCGGAACTGTCAGTGTTCAGCAGCCCGTCCGCCTGCCAGAGCGCAGGCAGCGGCATGGCGACGGCGCTGCCTCCGGTCATCAGCGTCATGTCGCGACAAGCCTCTGCGATCACGTGCAAATCCTCGTCAGCGACCGCATCGACGACGACATGCGCCACGCCCTCCTTTGCAAGGCTTTCCAGGCGTTCCCTGAGTGCTGTCGCCCCACGCGCGACCGTCAGCCGATCGGCGAGACCCACGGGCCGCGTCACCTGTGGTGCGAGGAGCCGCATCAGATTCGAGTCGCGCATCGGCGTCAGCGGATGGTCCTTCATCGGGCTCTCGGCGAGCGGCTGCAGCCCGACAAACAGATTGCCCATGAAGATCGCGCGCCCGTTCTCGGGAAAGGCCGGGCAGTAGATCGTCTGCCGAGCCCCCAGATCCGCCATCAGCGCCTCTGCCACCGGCCCGATATTGCCCTCTGGCGTCGAATCGAAAGTCGAGCAGTACTTCCAGAAGAAGCGCCGCGCCCCGGCGGCCCGCAGCCAGGCGAGCGCTGCACGCGTCTCCGTCACGGCCTCGCCGACGGGTGCCGTGCGCGATTTGAGGGCGATCACCTCGATCGGGGCCGAACCGTCCTCCGCCAACCCCTCGGGCACACCGATCCGGAGTGAGACGCGCACGCCCGACCGCGCGAGCAGCCCCGCAAGATCAGTGGCACCCGTAAAATCATCGGCGATACAGCCGAGAAGCGTCGTCATCGAGGGCCCTCGCAAAACGGCGCCGACGCTCGGCGCCGCGCTGCATCTCTCTCCGACAATTGCCGGCGCATGTCCATCGAAGGGCTGATCCTGGAGGCGGTCGCAGCGCCGCGACGATCCGTAACGGATTTGCGATGGGTAGTGCGCGAACGACGTGGTAGAGTAGAGTCGATACCGTTCAAGCTTGGGCCCGAGATACGATGATCACATTGAAGACGCCGACGATCCTGGCCGCGGCCGCGCTCCTGACGCTCGCCGCCTGTACCGAGCCGACGCGCTATGCGCCTGCGGTCGAGCGAGACGGCTATGCGGACAAGCCGGTGGAGACGAACCGGTATCAAGTGAGCTTCTCCGGGAACACGCGCACATCACGTGACACGGTCGAGACCTATCTTCTGTTCCGTGCGGCTGAGGTGACGCTGGCAGCGGGCAAGGATTGGTTCAAAGTTGCGACGCAGGACACGGAGGCCGAGACGCGCTTCCGCTCGTTCTCGACAGGTTTTGGGCGGACCGGGTTCGGGCCGTTCTTCTTCCGCTCAGGTTTCCGCCACGGCTTCTTCGGCGGCTTCGGCTCCGTAAGCACGCGGCCGATCACGCGCTACGAGGCCTTTGCGAACATCCTAGTATTCGATGGCGCCAAGCCTGCGGACGATCCCGCGGCCTATGACGCGCGCTCGGTTGTCGAGACGCTGGGCCCGGAAATCATCCGCCCCGAACCGGTCGTCGCGGCCGGCGGCTGACCCGCCACTGCGATCGCCGACGCGGTTGCCTGTGGCTGAAGCGGGATACCGCAGCGGGGTGGCGACCGGTCCGCCCGGCCTCCGCGCGGTTGGAGAACGAGGGGCTTGGCGGATCGGCTGGTATATTGTCATCGACACTTGGGCTCCGAGCCCGCCCACGTCAGGCTACTGCCACAACTCCTAACATCCAGCGAACGCTTCTAGATGTTCAGTCCCGGAGTGTGATGGTTTAACTTTGTGCCGTCATGCTAAGGAGGCTCTATGGGCCAGGTACTGCACGGAAGCGCCGCGGTGAGGCATTGAGCCGCCATCGGTCCTGTTGGTCTGGGGCCAATGCCGAACGCACGCCGTCCGAGCGGCGATACAGCGATCGACGGCTTCGACCGCGGCGCTGAGCCGGAAGTACGGGGTGAACCCGAAGAC
>JBCCDG010000149.1:0-10212 GCA_039030915.1 Pseudomonadota bacterium
GCTGACGCTCCAGGCCGCGGATGCTCTGGCGGATGGCCATCCCGTCACCTCGCGAATGTTCACATGCAATGACCTTCAGGGAAGGGTCACGCAAGGTCAGCGGGCTGTCAAGGCGCGGCTGCCGCGGCCGTCCGGTCATGTATCGCGGCCCAGCACGTCCTCGATGCTCGGCAGCGGGTCGCCCAAAGCGATCTCGGCGACGGGCGCGACACAGGCGTCGAGCGGGTCGAAGAGGGCCGTCCAGTGCGCCTGGGAGCGGGCGGCGAAACGGCTCTCGAGCCCGGCGCGAGCTTCGGCCCAGCGGGCGCGGTCGGCCATGAGGGCGGGGAGCTCGGACCAGCCCAGCGCCTCGGCCAGCACGGCGATGAACTTCGGCTCGAGCGCGCCGACGGCCATCCAGCAGGCATCGGACGTCTCATAGACAGCATAGGTGGGCATATCTCCGCCGAGGGTGCCCCGCCAGTCCGCGACCGGGCGACCCGCGAGATGGGTGGCGGCGGCGATGTCCGTGAGGAGGTAGCGCACGCCGTCGGTCATCGAGAGGTCGATATCCGCGCCCTGCCCCGTCCGGTCCCGCCGCAGAAGCGCGGCAAGGATCGCGGCCGCCCCAATGG
This sequence comes from Pseudomonadota bacterium, assembly GCA_039030915.1. Taxonomy (GTDB): domain Bacteria; phylum Pseudomonadota; class Alphaproteobacteria; order Rhodobacterales; family Rhodobacteraceae; genus Thermohalobaculum. Next base: position 615 of record JBCCDG010000149.1, read on the forward strand.
TGCCGCCGGCCGCGTAGTCCGACAGGATGTTCTGCGGCATCACCGGCCGGCCATCGGGCGCGCGGCAGAGGTCGAGCGCGCCGGCCCGCGCGATGTAGTCGATGTCGTGCCCGGCACGGGGCGAGAGCGGGGAACGGGAGCCGTAGCCCGAAATGCGGCAGAGGACGAGGCGCGGGTTGGCCGCCGAGAGCACCTCCCATCCCAGGCCCAGCGCCTCGAGCTTGCCGGGGCGCATCTCGCTCACCAGCACATCCGCCTGCGCGACGAGGGACAGAAGCGTGGCGCGGCCCTCCGGCGCCTTGAGGTCCAGCGCGAGGCGCGCCTTGCCGAGGGCCAAAGCGTCGAGCGGGCCGCCGCGGCCCGAGAGGATCGGGTCGCCATCGCTGCCGGCATAGTCGGGCACCGCCGCACGCGGGTTCTCGATCACCGTCACGTCGGCGCCGAGATCGGCGAGGAAGCGGGTGGCGAAGGGCCCCGGCGCGTTCACGGAAAGATCGATGACGCGGATGCCCGCGAGCGCGTCCCTCATGGTCTCCTCCCCTTCACCGCGCCATCAGGCATGGGCACGCTCCGCACGTCCAGCGCCAGAACGCCGTCCGATGGGTGCGAAGGCCCGTGTCCCGTCCACCGAGCCGGCATCATCCGGGAGCGTCAGGAGCTGCCCGCTCGCGCAGGGATGCACGCGCCGGGCCGAGCCCTGCCCGTCGTCATGTCCTGGGTCGGGCGGGGGCGCCGGCGTATGGCCGCCTTCGCTGGACCGAAGGGGTCGCCGGGTCGCGCCCGGCACGAACCGGTACGTGCTGGATGCGTCCCGCGTCATGAGGTCCGTCAGCGGCGCTTGAGGGCGATGGCGCGGCCAGCCTCCTCGGGCGTGCCGAGGGGACCATGGGCGTCACGGACGGCTTCGAGCCGCGCCATGACGGCCGGCTGCCAGCGCTCGATGCCCCGCGTCGCGAGGTTGAAGCCTAGCAGCTTGACCTCGTTGGTCGCCGCGAGGTCCCCCTCCGCGTCGAGCACGCGATGAAAGAGGATGAGGCGCTTGTCGTCGAGCGCCGTAAGCTGGGTGTCGATGGCGAAGGCGGCACCCTCCGCCAGCTCGCCGGTGTAGAGCACGTGGTTCTCGACGATGACGTATTCGTGGCCCTGCCGACCGTCGATCGGGATGGGATGGTTGATCCAGTTCCAGAAGCTCCAGTTCGCCTGGTCGCAGATGGTGAGGTAATGGGCCATGTTGAGATGGCCGAACTCGTCCACCCAGTCCGCCTTCACGATGTTCTCGACAAGGCGGAGAGGCGCCGCGACCTCGCCTGTCCACGGATGCAGGAAAAGCTCCGTCGTGTGCATCAGCGGCCACTCCAGACGGGCGCGCGCTTCTCGACGACGCTGGCGATGCCCTCCTTCGCGTCGGCGCTGTCGTAGACGCGGCGGTAGACCGGCAGATCGGCCTCATGCATCACGCGGAAGGCCTCGCGCGTGCCCGCGCCTTCGGTCGCGGCGTCGATCTCCTTGATCGCCTGGAGGGAGAGAGGGGCGGAGGCGGCAACGCGGTCGGCCAGCGCGCGGGCGGCAACCATCAGGCGCGCTACGGGCACGACCTCGTTGACGAGGCCCCAGCGGGCGAGCTCGGCCGCCTCGGCGCGCCGTGCCGTCATCATCATCTCCATGGCGATGGCACGCGGCAGGCGGCGCGGCAGGCGGATGACGCCGCCCGAATCCGCGATGAGGCCGATGCCGGCTTCGGGCAGCGCGAAGGTGGCATGCTCGGCCGCGACGATGAGGTCGGCGGCCAGCGCCAGCTCGAAACCGCCGCCCAGAGCCATGCCGTTGACAGCCGCGATGACGGGTTTCTTGAGCGCCCAGTACTCGGTGAGACCCGCGAAGCCGCCCGGCCCCTGGTCTTCATCCGGTGCCTCGCCCGCGGCGGCGGCCTTGAGGTCCCAGCCGGCGGAGAAGAAGCGCTCGCCCCCGCCGGTGACGATGCCGACCGACAGGCTGTCGTCCTCCGCCAGCGCCCGGAAGGCGTCACCGAGGGCGCGGCTGGTGGCGGCATCGATGGCATTGGCCTTGGGGCGGTCGAGGGTAATCTCGAACACGCGGCCGCGGCGCTCCGTGCGGACGGGATCGGTCATTCAGGGGCGTCCTTCTTCGCATGATCGGCACGGGGCGGGATCAGGACCAGGCTGCCCACATGGGTCTTTTCAAGAAAGGCCTCCTGGGCCGTCCTGATCTCGGCGAGCGGATACGTGGCGTGGGCGACCGGGCGCACCTTGCCCTCGGTCACGAGCTTCACGAGCGTCGGCATGGTGTCCGGCCCATAAACCGTGGAGCCGTAGAGGCGGAGGCTCTTGAGATAGAGGCTGCGGAGATCGAACTCGACGATCGGGCCCGCGATCGCGCCGGCGGTGACGTAGCGCCCGCCCCGCGCGAGTGCGGCGATGAGCCAGACGAACGTCTCGCCGCCCACAACGTCGAGCGCGATGTCAGCCTTGCGCCCTCCGGTGATCTCCATGAACGCCTGGGCGGGCGCTGTGGCATCGCGGGGAAGGACGTGGTCCGCGCCGAGCGCCAGCACCGCCTCGCACTTGGAGGCGCCCGCGACGGCGACGACCTCCAGGCCGAGCGCCTTCAGGATCGAGACGAGGAAGCTGCCGACGCCGCCCGAGGCGCCCGTGACGATGGCGAGCTCACCGGGTTTGGCGCCCGCCAGCAGCACCATGTTCATCGCCGTGCCACCGGAGCAGGGGAGCGTGGCCAGCGCCGTGTCGTCCACGTCGAGATCGTGCGGCACCGTGATGGCGTTGCGCGCCGCGATGACGGTGAAATCGGCGAAGGCTCCTTCAAAATCCGCGCCGAGGAAGCGAGCGCTTTCGAGGCCCGTCCCGTCCTTGGGATCGAGCACATAGGGCGCGCAGATGATCCGCTCGCCGAGGCGGGCGGGGTCGACGCCTTCGCCGACGGCAACGATGCGGCCCGCGCAGTCAGCACCCTGGATGCGCGGGAAGGAGAGGGCGACGGACCAGTCGCCCATCGCGTCCGTACCCGTGGCACCCCCCTCCGCGCCGAAGCCCTCTTTCGCACCCTCGGCGGTCGTGCCGCTCCTGACACCGCTGTTGTACCAGCCGGTGCGGGTGTTGATGTCGGTGTTGTTCACGCCTGCGGCGGTAACGGCGATCAGAACCTCTCCACGGCCCGGCCGAGGCACGGGGCGGTCGGTCCGCAGGCGGAGCTTGTCGAGCCCGCCATGGCCGGTCAGCTCGACGCAGGTCATCGTCTGTGGAACGCTCATCGGCCTCTCCGCTCGTCACGCCCCCAGGGGACGCAGGAGGGCGCGCGAGATGATATGGCGTTGGATCTCGGACGTCCCCTCCCAGATGCGCTCGACGCGGGCGTCGCGCCAGATGCGCTCGAGCGGCAGATCCGCCATGACGCCCATGCCGCCGCAGGTCTGGATGGCTTGGTCCGCGACACGGCCGAGCATTTCGGACACCCAGACCTTGGCCATTGCGCAGTCCTGCGGCCAGCTTGGCACCCCTGCATCCACGCGGCGGGCGGTGTCCATCAGCATGAGGTTGCCGATGCGGATATCGGTCGCGATGTCGGCCAGCGGAAAGCTCACGCCCTGGAATTTGCCGATCTTCTGCCCGAACTGCTCTCGGCTCGCAGCCCAGTCCAGCGCCACTTCGAAGGCGCGCTCGGCGCGGGCCTGGCAGGTGGCGGCGACGGTTAGGCGACCGGGGCCGAGCCATTCGTTGACGAGGTCGAAGCCCTGTCCCTCCTCGCCCAGGAGCTGCCAGCCGCCGACGCGCGCATCGTCGAAATTGATGACATTGTTGTAGTAGCCGCGGTGGCCGACATGGTCATAGCCCTTGGCGACCTCCACGCCCGGCTGGTCTAGATCCAACAGGAAGGTGGAGATCCGCTTGCGGGGGCCCTTGGGCGTCTCCTCCTCACCGGTCGCCGCGAAGAGGACCACGAAGTCCGAGATCTGGGCGTTCGAAATGAAGTGCTTGGTGCCATTGATCTTCCAGCCGTTGCCGTCCCGCTCGGCCCTGGTCTTCATGCCCTTCAGGTCCGAGCCTGCGCCCGGCTCCGTCATGGCGATGCAGTCGCGCTTCTCGCCGCGCATCACGGGCTCGAGAAAGTGGGTGACCTGCTCGCCCTCGCAGGCGGCGAGGATGTTGGAGGGGCGGCGAATGCATTCGGCGAGCGCCAGCGAGGCGCGCCCGAGGCCCTTTTCAACGAGGGTGAAGGAGACGCAGTCGAGCCCCGCGCCGCCCACGCTCTCGGGCATGTTGCAGGCGTGGAGGCCGATCTCCATGCCCTTTGCCCGGAGCGCCATCTCCAGCTCGCGGGGCAGCTCGCCCGTGCGCTCCAGCAGCGTCTCGTGCGGGATCAGCTCCTTCTCGGTGAAGTCGCGCACGGTGTCCGAGAGCATGCGCTGCTCGTCGGTGAGGAGGAGATCCATCAGGCGAGCCCTTCCTGGCTGATGGTGGCGGCTGACACGGGCGCCGGGACGCACATTACCGCGTCGACGGCGAGGACACCCTCGCGCAGAACGACGATGGGGTTGACCTCGATCTCCCGCGCGCCGGTGGCTTCTGCGCAGCGGGCGAGCGCCTCCAGCGCGTCGAGGAGCGCCTCGCGATCCCCGGCCGGGCGCCCGCGCCAGCCAGCGACGAGGCGCGCGATCCGGAGGCGGTCGAAGGCCCGGGCGATCTCGGGCCGCGTGAAGGGGGCCGCGAGGAGCGTGCTGTCGCCCCAAAGCTCGGCCTGCGTGCCGCCCCCGGCGATCAGCATCAGGGGACCGACGGAGGGGTCGTGGCTGATCGAGGCCATGACCTCGGCCACCGGCTCGTCCGCCATGGCCTCGACCAGCACGCGGTCCAGGGGGATGCCGGGCGCGCGGGCCGCCATCTCGGCGCCCATGGCGACGGCGGCGGCGGAGACGGCGGCGGGATCGCCGAGGCCTAGGCGGACCGCACCCGCCTCGGTCTTGTGGAGGAGCCGTGCGTCGAGCGCCTTGAGCGCCACGGGAAAGCCGATCTCCGCCGCGGCGGCGGCAGCCGTCTCGACCGTGGCGATGCGGTGCTCGGCAACGGGCATGCCGGCGGCGGCGAGCGCCGCCTTGGCCTCTGCCTCATCGAGGCGGCGGGTCGGCCCGGCGGGCGCGGCCGGCACCCTGCCCGCCTCGCCCGACAGCGCCGCGCGTCGCTCCTGCCAGTGAACGGCATGGTCGAGGGCGGCGATGCATTCCTCGAGCCCCTGCATGGGCACCACGCCCAGGGCCGTCGTTTGCGCGCGGGCCCCCGCCGGAAAGCAGTCGACCATCGGAGCGAGCTGGACCGCCGCAACGTCGTGCCCCGCACAGGCGGCGGCGAGCGCCTCGAGCTGGGCTTCGTACTCCGCGATATCCCACATCCCCTCGCGCGGATAGTTCTGCACCATCATCGCCGCGTCGTATCCTTCGCCGAGCAGCGTCTCGTAGATCGCCTGCTGGCGCGCGCGGTCGTTCCAGGCGGCCATGGTCACGTCCTGCGGATTGCAGGGCGTGGCGATGCCGGGAAGGTGCCGGCGCAGCGCCTCCGCCCGCCCGGCCGAAGGCTGGGGCATCTCGAAGCCGGCGGCGGAGAGGTGGTCCGCCAGCATCACGCCCATCACGCCGGAGACGGCGGTGACGAGGACGCGCCGCCCCTTGGGCAGCTGGCCGCTGGCGAAGAGCTTCAGGGTCTCGAAAAACTCGGACTCCGAGCGGGTGGAGACGACGCCCAGACGGTCGAAGAGCGCCTCCCAAACCTCCCCCGCGCCCGTCATGGCCGCGGTGTGGGAGGCGGCGGCGCGGGCGCCTTCGGCCGAGCGGCCGAACTTGATCGCGACGATGGGCTTTCCCAGCCTCCGCGCCTTTGCGGCAGCACGGCGAAACGCGGCGATGTCGCCCAGCGCCTCGAAGGACAGGCCGATGGCGGTCACGCGCGGATCGTCGAGCAGGCAGTCCGCACAGGTCTCGATGCCTGTGACCGCCTGGTTGCCGCAGCCGACCATGTGGGTGATGGCAAGGCCCCGGTCAGCGAACATCGCATCGCAGAGAAATCCGCCGCCCTGGCTGACGATCGCGACGCCCGCCTGCACGTTGCCGCAGCCGAGATGATCCATCATCGCGGCCATGGGGTCGGCGAAGTTGACGAGGCCGAAAGAGTTGGGCCCGAGAACCGGCATCGCCCCCGCCGCCGCGATCAGCCGCGTCTGAAGTGCCGCACCTTCCGGCCCCGTCTCCGCAAAGCCCGCCGCGTTGCAGATGGCCGCGCGGCAGCCCATGGCCGAAAGCGCCGCCACCGCCTCGACCGCCGCCTCCCGCCGGATGGCCACGAAGGCGAGGTCCGGCACGCCGGGAAGCGCCTCGAGCGAGGGGAAGCAGGCATGCCCGCCGATCTCCGCATGCTTGGGATTCACCACCCAGGTCTCGCCCGAAAAGCCTTGCTCGACATGATAGCGCAGGGCCGGCGCGAGATTGCTGCCGCCAACAAAGGCGATGCTGGCCGGGCGGAAGAGCGCGTCGAGTGGATGGGCCATGGGCTCGCTCAGGAGGACGGATCGCTTGACCTGAGCATAGGCATGGCCTCAGGCTGCCGCCCTGACCTTAACGGACGATTTCCTGGCGCTCATGAACACCCGCTCCATCGCCGTCGTGATCGGCGAAGGCTTCCCCTTGCTCCCGCTCGCCTGCATTACCGAGCCCTTGCGCGTCGCCAACCGGGAGAGCCCGCGCCCGCTCTTCGATTGGCGGGTTCTGAGCCCGGACGGCGCCCGGCCCCGCGCGTCCAACGGCCGGCCCGTCGATGTGGATGGCGGGCTCGATGCGGGCCCGGCGGATGTGGTGCTGCTCCTCTCCTCCTACGCGCCTGCGGCCATGGCGAGTGCGGCGCTCACCCGCTGGCTGCGGTGGCGGGCGGCGTCGGGCGCGCTCATGGGCTGTGTCGATACGGGCGCGCTCCACTTTGCGGAGGCTGGGCTCCTGACCCGGCGGCCCGCGGCGGCGCATCAGGAGGCGCTGCCGGGCTTTCGCGAGGCCAAGGGGGCCGATCTCTTCGCCGACCGGCCCTTCGATCTGGATGGGGATCGTTGCTCGGCCGCGGGGGGCGTGGCGACGATGGACATGACCCTCGCCATCGTCGAGCGCTTCGGCACCGCGCGGCTGGCGGACCGCGTCGCCGCGATCCTCAACCACCGGCGCGCGGCGGTGAGCGAGAAGCCGGCCAGCGCCTGGACCACGCCTGGCCTCGACCGGCGGCTGGCGCAGGCCCTCGAGATCATGCACGCCAATATCGAGCGCCCGGTGCCGGTGGCCGAGATCGCGGCGCGCGTCGGCTGTCCCGGCTGGCGGCTCCACCGGCTCTTCCGGCGTCGCTTTGGGGAGGGGCCGCAGGCGTACTACCTGTCGCTGAGGCTCGATCGCGCGCGCGACCTTCTGCGCAACTCCTCCGAACGGGTGGGCTCGATCGCGCTCATCTGCGGCTTTCCGGCAGGCGAGGCGCTCGCACGGGCCTATCGCGCACGCTTCGGGCTGGCACCCGGGCGGGACCGAGCACCCCAGCCGGGCGGGCTGCCATAGCATGCGGCTGACGCATCAGCGCCGGAGCTTCAGCCCCGTCTTGCGTGCCAGCATCGAGGCGCTGGGGAAGGCGCCGATGCGCTGATCGACCTCGGCGGCGAGAAGCATGGAGATCGGCTTGGTGACCTTGTCGAGCGCATTGCGATCGCGGGCGAGATTGATCACGTCCGGCAGGCGCTGCTGCAGCGCGGAGACCGCGCGCTTGGTCTTGGTGTTCACGAGCCCGCCGAAGTCGCCCTTCACCGCCTCGCCGATGCGGTCGAGCACCGCCTCACCGATGGCTTCGCCCGCCTTCGTGTCCTGCAGCGGCACGGGCGTCGCGGGCTGGCTCGCGGCAATCTCCACGAGTTCAGGATATTCTTCGCCGAGTTCGGCGGCGAGCTCGCGCGCAAGCGAGACGTTCTGCGACAGGAGCTTCTCGCGGTCTTTGACGAGAAGCATCTGTACCCTTTCCAGGAGCGTCGGGCGATCGGGACCGAGAGTGTTGCGGGACTTTCGCTGAAGGCGAAGAAGCGCGGCGATGGCGCGCAGCTGCAGCTCCACGCCGTCCAGCACCGCCTGCGCCACCTTCAACGCCTCAGCCGCATCCTTGGACGCCTGGGCAAAGCGTCGGAGCTTCTCGCGCAGAAGGCCTCGCGTCAGCAGCAGGTTGGCAAGCGGCGTGTGAGCCAAACTTCGGCGCAGCGCCTCGATACCTCTCGCGGCGATCCTGAGCGCCACCTCGGGCGGGGCAAGCTCGGCCCAAACCTGCACTTCCAGCGCCCAGAGCGGGCTTGCCGGTGAACGGGCCTCCCTCCCGTTCAGCAGCTTCAGCGCCATGTCGAACTGTCCGCGCCCAATGCGTTGCTCGACCGCGAGCCGCGTCATCTCCTCCCATTCCTCGAGTTCGATGGCCGCCGCAGCCTCGGGCGAAAGATCCATGCCGATGCGCTTGGCGAGCCACGCGGCACCGCGCGGCGGCACCTCGTCCACGGCGGTGGCGAGATGCGCCGCGAGATCGGGGTTCCAGAGCGCGTCCAGCATATCCGGCTCCGCGCCCAGGAAGAGGAGGTGGTAGATGTACTCGGCGCGCGCGAAGGGACCTGGCATCTGCGAGAAGAAGGCCGCCGCCCGCTCGTCGATCATCCGCGCCTGTTCGGGCCGGTCGCGGCGCAGGTCGTCGAGCATCATCGCGCGCACTTCCGGCCGGTGCACGAGCGCGGGCGCATTCGGGTCGTTCGTATCGAGTGTCACGAGATCCACTTCGCGGCGGAAGCGCTCGAAGAGGTCCTGTGCTTCTGCAGGGGTGATCGTGAGGCCACAGGGTACAGCCAGCACCTCGTCGATGGCGGCGGCGGTGATGCGGCGCATGACGAGCCCCGGGACCGCGAGCTCGGCAACCGTCGGATCGGCGATCTGGCGCAGAATGCGGCCGTAGAGAAGCGCGTCGCGCCGCTCATCGCGCAGCCGCTCGAGTTCCTCCGCACGACGCCGCGGGTCCAGAAAGGCACGAATGCCCGCGCCCTTCACGGCGAGCGCGGCGAGGCGCACGGTCAGCGGATGACCCTCCGACGCCGCGAACACATCGTCGACGATGGCATCGGGCACGTCCGCGCCGACCGTCCGCTCCAGCACGCGCTGCACGTCCGACCGCTCGAACGCCTCGAGCGAGAGCGCCTCCATGCTCTCCATGTCGTCCTCGACGCGCCCCGCCGCGATGATGCGCAGGCGCGGCTGGCGCTCGGCAAGGAGGCGGAACATGAACCACATCTGCTCGACGATGCCGGGGCCGAGGCGTTGCGCCTGCTCGAAGGTATCGATCATTACGAGGAGCGGGCCGTCGCCCGGCAGCGCCGAGATCGTCTCAGCCGCATCGCCGATCATCGTCTCCCAGAAACCCGAGACGCTCATGCTCTCGAGCCCGGAGCCAGCCTTGAAGGCGCGGTCGAAGCGCTCCGCCGTGGCGGCTACGCGACCCGCGGCTTCCTCTAGCACGCCGGCATGTTCGCCGAA
>JBCCDG010000150.1:0-10212 GCA_039030915.1 Pseudomonadota bacterium
CACGCGCGCTGTCGGCAAGTTCAACGCCATGAGGATGTGCCTCACGGGCAAGCCGGTGACGGGGTCCGAGGCGCTGCGCATGGGGCTCGCCTGCGACTGTGTGCCGGATGCGGAAGTCGAGGCGACGGCGGTGAAGATGGCGCTCTCCATCGCGCGCATGCCCCCCTTCGCGGCACAGGCGGTGAAGGAGGCGATCGTGCAGGGCGAGAGCGCGTCGCTCGAGGCCGGGCTGATGCTAGAGCGCAAGGCCTTCCAGCTCCTCTTCGCCACAGAGGATCGGCGCGAGGGCATGGCCGCCTTCATCGAGAAGCGCCGGCCCGACTTCAAGGGACGCTAGCGCAGACGCTGCGCCGCAGGCCCCGCACGGGCACGCTTTCGTAACGCATTTCGCTCAATTTCTCCGTATCGAATCGCAGAGAAGATGGAGGAATGGGTACATGCGTCAGATCGGCCAGCTCGCGGGCAGGAAGGGCACACCGCTGCTCGACAGCGTGGCGCGTTCCGCGAGCCGGATCCTGCGCGCGCCGGTCGCCCTCATCACGGTCATCGACGACACGAGCGAGGAGCAGGTGTTTTGCGGCATGCGCGGCAGCGTCGGCGCCTTCACCCCGCGGCGCGCCACACCGCTCAGCCACTCCATGTGCCGGACGGTGCGCGACATGAACGCTGTCCTGCGCGTGGAGGATACCCGCCGCGCGCCGCGCTTTCGCGACAACGCGGCCGTCGGCGAGCTCGACGTCATCGCCTATCTCGGCGTCCCGCTCGTAATGCCGTCGACGGGGCCGGTGGGCGCCTTCTGCGTGATCGACCGGGAGCCGCGAGCCTGGAGCGACGGGGATGTGGAGACGCTCGACGCGCTGGTGCCGGTGGCCGTCGAGGCGCTCCTGGTCGCGCCCTTTTGCCGGAAGGCGGAGCGGCGGGTCCTGATGGCCTGAGGCCGGACGCGCGGCAGGTGCCGCAGCATACGGCGACGGCGAGGGGGCGCACCGAAAGATCGCCCGAGCCCATGCGCCCGCTTGCGATGCGATGCAGTGGGCGCATCGCGCTGAACGCTCTGCGCCATTTCCAGCTTCGCCCTGCCCCCTCCCAAGGTCGGATTGCCTGACGCTGGGCAAAGCCGATGGGCCGCGATAGGCTGCCTGCCGGGCCGCGATGCCGCAAACGGCGCGCATGAGGCCAGGGAGGGAAAGACATGCTGATCAGGCTCCTCGGCGCCCTTGCGCTCTCCGCGACCCTTGCCGCCCCCGCTTCGGCGGGCGGCTATCGCACGGTCGACTGGGCGGATCTGAAGGCCGAAATCTTCGGGGAGCGGGAGATCGCGCCCGCCCTCGGCCAGATCGTGCTGGAGGCGCCCCGCCGCTCGCCGGACGACCGCCGCGTGCCGGTCGATGTGAGCGCGCGGCTGAGGGATGGCACCCCGATCCGCAGCGTCACGATCATCATCGACGAAAACCCGATGCCCGTCTCGGCGCGCTTCGAGTTTCCCGAGCCGCGGAGGTCGGTGCGCCTCGGTGCCGATATGCGGCTGAACGGCCCCTCGCCCGTGCGCGCCGTGGTCGAGACGGCGGATGGCCGCCTCCTGATGACCGAGAAGCTCGTGAAGACCTCGGGCCTCGGCGCCTGCGCCGCGCCCCCTGTGGGCGACCCGGACGCCGCCATCGCCAGCATCGGCGAGATGCGCGCCGAAGTGCTCGGCGGGACCGATGAGGGCGTGGCGATGAGTAGCAGTGCGACCGGCTCGGCACAGCCGATGGTCGAGCTTGCCGTCAAGCATCCGCAGCACACCGGATTGCAGATGGACCAGATCACGCTCCTCTTCATCCAGGCGCGCTATGTCCATGAGCTCGAGGTGTCTGACAGCGATGGCGAGGGCGGTGAGCCCCTCTTCCGCCTTACAGGCTCGATCTCGCTCTCGGAGGATCCAGCGCTGCGCTTCGAGCTCAGCAACGCCGCCGCGGAGCGCATCGAGGTACGCTATACCGACACGGCCGGCAGCGAGATTGCGCGCACGCTTCCGCTCGGCCCCGAAAGCTGACGCCTGGGTCAACGCCAAAGCATGGATGCGCTGCCGGCCCAAAGCAGTTGACGACGAGGGCCGGCGCTGTCGATGGTACGCCCAGAGCCCCGCGACGCATGACGGGGCGCTCAGGGAGGAATACCATGACGCTTCGCTTCGCCACCTCGGCCGCGGCTCTTGCCGCCGTTCTCGCCTTCGGTGCAGGCGCCGCACTGGCAGACGATCATATCGAATTGCCGGGTCAGCTCGCCTGGACCGCCTATGGCACTGGCTCGGCCGGCTACAATCAGTCCGTCGCCATCGGCGCGGCGCTGAAGAACGTGGCGGGCGTGAACCTCCGCGTGCTGCCGGGCAAGAATGACGTGGCGCGGTCAGAGCCGCTGCGCCAGGGCAAGGTGCAGTTCTCCGCCACGGGCGTCGGCGGCTCGTTCATGGCGCAGGAGGGCGTCTTCCAGTTCGGCGCGGAGAACTGGGGCCCGCAGCCGGTCCGCGTGCTGCTGGCGAACAATGGCGGCACCGTCGGGCTGGCCATGGGCGTGGCCGCGGATGTCTGCGAGGATGTGGGCAAGCCGAATTGCGAGGGCTTCGAGTATTCGGACCTCAAGGGCAAGCGCGTGGCCTATGTCCGCGGCGCCCCGGCGCTCAACGTGAACAACGAGGCTTATCTCGCCTATGGCGGACTGACCTGGGACGACGTGGAGCGGGTGGAGTTCGGCGGGTTCACCGATAGCTGGAAGGGCATGGGCAACGATCAGGTCGATGCGGTCTTCGCCTCGACCAATTCGGGCCGAACCTACGAGCAGGAGACGAACCCGCGCGGGCTCTACTGGCCGCCGATCGACCCCGCGAATGCCGAGGGGCTGGCGCGCATGCAGGCCGTTGCGCCCTTCTTCTCGCCGATGATGGCCAAGGTGGGCGCGACCATCGACGGGACCGATGGGACGCCGACCGCAGGCTACGCCTATCCTGTGCTGATCGCCATGGCCGACCAGGACACCGACCTCGTCTACAACATGACCAAGGCGATGGTGGAGCTTTTCCCGGAGTATGACGGCAACGCCCCGGGCATCGCCGGCTGGTCCATGGACAAGCAGAATTTCGAATGGGTGGCCCCCTACCACGAAGGCGCGATCAAGTACTTCAAGGAAGCCGGCGTCTGGTCGGACGCCGCACAGGCCCACAACGACAACCTGATCGCACGGCAGGAGGCGCTGGCCGCCGCCTGGGAGGAACTAAAGGCCGAGGGGCCCGAGGACTGGGCCGCCGCCTGGGACGCGAAGCGCCGCGCCGCGCTCGAGGCCGGCGGCTTCGAGGTGGTCTTCTGACCGGCTGATCCGGGAACGCGCCGGTGAGCGCGGAAGGACCCTCTCCCCGGCCCTCCCCCTCGACGGGGGAGGGTGCGCCAGCGGCCGGTGGCAGAACGTCGCTGGAGCGGCTCGAGCGCGGTATCGTCATCGGTGCCACGCTCCTCGCCGTCGGGCTTGCGATCCATCAGCTCTTCAACCTCGCCCTCTTCGGCGTGGTGCTGATCGAGGGGCGCTATCTCTATCTGCTGGCGGGGCTCTTCCTCGCGGCGCTCTTCCTCAGCTTCCGCGCCGTGCCGGGCATGGCGGGACCGGCGCGGGCCTATGACTGGGCGCTGGCGGCACTGTCTCTCCTCGCCGCGGGCTTCTTCGCCTGGACGGCGGAGGACGCGCTCGACATGGGCTGGGAGTATGCCGCGCCCGATGAGGCGGTCTGGGCCTCTCTGCTCCTCTATCTCCTGATCCTCGAGGGCGTCCGACGGACGGGCGGCACGCTGCTCTTCGCGATCGTGCTCTTCTTCTCGCTCTATCCGACCTTCGCCGATCAGGTGCCGAACCCGCTGAACGGCTTCTCGCAGCCCTTCTGGGACACCGTGCCCTATCACATGATCTCGGCGGAAAGCTCCTTCGGCATCCCGATGAAGGCGTTCGGCAGCCTCGTCATCGGCTTCATCCTCTTCGGCGCGGTGCTGGCGCGCACGGGCGGCGGCGCCTTCTTCAACGACCTCGCCCTCGCGCTCGTGGGACAATACAGGGGCGGGGCCGCCAAGGTCGCGATCTTCGCCAGCGGCTTCATGGGCTCGATGTCCGGATCGGTCATCTCGAACGTGCTGACGACGGGTGCCGTCTCGATCCCGGCCATGAAGCGCACTGGGTTCGAGAGCCGGACGGCGGCGGCGACCGAGGCCTGCGCCTCCACGGGCGGCGTGCTGATGCCGCCGATCATGGGCGCGACCGCCTTTATCATGGCGCAGTTTCTGGGCCGGCCTTATGTCGAGATCGCGCTGGCCGCCGCCATTCCGTCGGCACTCTTCTATTTCGGGCTCTTCACCCAGATCGACGCCTATGCGGCGCGGCGGGGACTGAAGGGCCTGCCTCGGCCTGACCTGCCGCGGCTCGGCGACACCATGCGCTCGGGCTGGATCTATCTGTCGGTCTTCGCGCTCCTGCTCTTCTTCATGATCGTGCTGCGCCAGGACACGCTGGCGCCCTTCTGGGCGGTGGGGCTCCTCCTGATCGTCAACCAGCTCCGGCGCTCGACGAGGCTCGACCTCGAGGGCTTTGCCGACATGATCTGGGGGACCGGCAAGGCGCTGGCGGAGCTGACGGGCGTGCTCCTCGGCATCGGGCTCATCGTGGGCGCCTTCTCGGCCACGGGGCTGGCGGGCACGCTGGTCAACGACCTCATCTTCCTCGCTGGCGACAGCATCATGGCGCTTCTCTTCATGGGCGCACTCACGGCCTTCGTCTTCGGCATGGGGATGACGGTGACGGCCTGCTACATCTTCCTTGCCGTGGTGCTGGCACCCGCCCTCGAGCAGGCCGGGCTCAACGTACTCGCCGTGCACCTCTTCATCCTCTACTGGGGGATGGTGAGCTACATCACTCCGCCGGTCGCCCTCGGCGCCTTCGCGGCGGCGACGCTGGCAGGCGCCTCGGCCTTCCGGACCGGGCTGGAGGCGATGCGGCTTGGCGGCGTGATCTACATCGTGCCGTTCTTCTTCGTGCTGAACCCGGCGCTGGTGGGCGAGGCAGGCGCCTTCGAGGTGATCACGGTCTTCATCACGGCGATGCTGGGCGTCTGGCTGATGTCCGGCGCAATGCAGGGGCATGTGAGCCTCGTCGGCGGGCTCGGCTCGGGCGCGGCGGGCGCGGGGCTTCGTCTGGCGCTCTTCCTTGCGGGGCTCCTCATCGCGGCGCCGGGGGCCACGGTGCTCGATCTCGGGATCGGGCATTGGGAGATTACGGGAATTGGCGTGGTCCTCGCGATCCTGCCGCTGTCACTTGCCCGCCGCCAGCAAGGCGGCCGCCCCGCCTGAGGGAAGCGGCCGGCACTATCGGGTGCGACGGGCTCAACGCCAGCGCATGCGGTAGAAGAGGAGCGCCGCAAAGCCGAGCGCAAGGAGCGGCAGCGCAGCGGACGCCGCCGTCTCTTCGGACGCGACCTCGGCAACCGGCTCCGCTGCCGCAGCCTCCGCGCCCTGGGCGAGCGAAGACGCCCCAAACGCCGCAAGGCAGATGGCCCCGAGCAGCAGGAGCGGCAGGAAGATCTGAGGCAGGCGGCGGCCCGTTGGCGACGCGACCTTGGCGTCGAGATGCGGGAGCATCGGGGGCGAGCGGTGGAAGAAGATCATCGGCGGGCATCCTTTCACGCAAAGAAACGGGACAAAGCGCGGTGTCGCGCCTGATGCGGCCACGGCACGCTCAGGTGCCCTTCTGGCCAGTCTGGGTATGCGAGTCGGCCCGGCCGCGCCCTTTACGCAGCACGTCCTCGCGGCGCGCGAGGCATTCCGCGCATGCGCCGTCGCCTTTCCGAGGGTCCCGTTCGCGGGCATCCGCTCATCATGCCGGCCGACACGCAGAATGGCGTGACTGGATGAACGGTCCGTTACCGCCGCCGGAGCGCGATTGCCATCGACCCGAGGTACGACGCCGCGCCCGCCCCGCGCCACCGACCGCGGTGGGCGCCGGTCAGGCCGGTCGCGGGATCAAAGCGCGACACCGATGGGCTTGCCTGGGGTGAGGTTGTCGGCAGCCTCCACGATGGCGTCCGCGTCGAGGCCGAAATGGCGATAGAGATCGGCGATGGTGCCGGTCTGGCCGAAATGCTCGACGCCGAGCGGCATCTGCCGATGCCCCGCCACCGCCCCCAGCCAGGCGAGCGTGGCGGGATGGCCGTCCGTCACGCTCACGATGAGGCAATGGGGCGGGAGCTGACCGAGCAGACGCTCGGCATGCGCTGCGGCGCCGCGGTTTCCCCGGGCACGGGCGCGGCGCGCCGCGGTCCAGCCGGCGTTGAGACGGTCGGCGGAGGTAACGGCGAGGAGGCCGATATCGCGGCGATAACCGGCGAGCCGGCCGGCCGCTTCGATGGCTTCGGGCGCAACGCAGCCCTGATAGGCGATAACGATTTCGGCGTTCGGGCCGGGCGGGCGGAGCCAATAGGCGCCGTCGATGACGCTGCGCGCGAAATCCGGATCCTGGCGCCGCGCCGGCTGCTCGACGGGGCGGGTGGAGAGCCGGAGATAGACCGAGCCGCCCGTCTCGTCGCGGAGCCAGGTCCGCTCGTCGGGGTCGCCTTCTCCGTCGCGCTGCATGTAGTCGAAGGCCCAGTCCATGATGATGCCGAGCTCGTCCAGGAAGGCGGGCTCGAAGCTCGCCAGCCCGTCCTGCGCCATGCCGATGAGCTGGCTGCCGATCGACTGATGCGCGCCGCCTTCGGGGGCCAGCGTCACACCGGAAGGGGTGCCGGCCACGAGGAAACGCGCGTCCTGATAGCAGGCGTAGTTGAGCGCATCGAGCCCGCGGGCCACGAACGGATCGTAGAGCGTGCCCACGGGGAGCAGCCGCTCGCCGAAGAGCGAATGGCTGAGGCCCGCGGCGCCGAGCAGCAGGAAGAGGTTCATCTCCGCGATACCGAGCTCGATATGCTGGCCGGTGGCATCGAAGGCCCATTTCTGCATGGAGGGCACCTTCTCGGCCTTGAAGGTGTCCGCCCGGTCGGTCCGTGAGAAGAGGCCGCGGCGGTTGACCCATGGGCCGAGATTGGTGCTGACCGTCACGTCCGGCGACATGGTGACGATGCGCTCGGCAAGCGGGCTGTCGCCCTTGGCCAGTGCCTCCATCACCTTGCCGAACCCCGCCTGCGTAGAGAGCGTCGCGTCCTCCGGGATCACGGGCCCGGGCGTGGGGATACGGGGCGCGGAAAAACGGCGGGGGCCCTCGGCAAAGAAGGGGACTTCGGCAAGGAAACTGCGGAGCGCGTCGGCATCCTCGATACCCGCCAGAGGCTCCCACTCCTCACCGGTCGCGACGCCCATGGTCTTGCGGAAGACCTCCATCTGCTTCGGCGTCATGAGGCCGGCATGGTTGTCCTTGTGCCCCGCCAGCGGTGTGCCCCAGCCCTTGATGGTATATGCGAGGAACACGGTCGGCCGGTCGTCATCCGCGCTTTGGAAGGCGCGGGCGAGGGTGGCGAGGCAGTGCCCGCCGAGGCCGGTCATGAGGCGCGCGATATCCTCGTCCGAGCGGCGATCGAGGAGCGCGGTGAAATCCCCCTGATCGCCAAGCTCATTCTCGAGGCGCTTTCGCCACGCCGCTCCGCCCTGGAAGGTCAGCGCCGAGTAGAGGTCGTTGGGACAGTTGGCGATCCATTCGCGGAGCGCCTCGCCCCCTGGCTCGGCGAAGGCCTCCTCCTGCTCGGCGCCGTATTTGAGGCGGAGAACGCGCCAGCCGAAAGCTTCGAAGATCGCCTCGATGCGCTGCCAGAGGCCCTCGTGGACCACGCCGTCGAGCGACTGCCGGTTGTAGTCGATGATCCACCAGCAGTTGCGCAGATCGTGCTTCCAGCCTTCCTGCAGCGCCTCGTAGATGTTGCCCTCGTCGAGCTCCGCATCGCCGATGAGGGCGACCATGCGCCCCTCAGGCCGCTCCTGCCCCCAACCGTGGCCGCGGATATAGTCCTGCACCAGCGAGGCGAAGATGGGCATCGCAGCGCCCAGCCCGACGGAGCCGGTGGAAAAGTCAACGTCATCGATGTCCTTGGTGCGGCTCGGATAGGACTGAGCACCGCCATAGCCCCGGAACGCCTCCAGCTTCGCCCGGGTCTGCTGACCCATCAGGTACTGCGCGGCGTGAAAGACGGGACTGGCATGGGGTTTGACCGCCACCCGGTCCTGCGGGCGGAGCGCCTTGAAGTAGAGCGCCGTCATCAGGCTGACCATGGAGGCGGACGATGCCTGATGCCCGCCGACCTTCACGTCGCCCTCACCCTTCTCGCGCAGGTGGTTGGCGTTGTGAATGGTCCAGCAAGCGAGCCAGAGAAGCCGCTGCTCGATGGTCTTGAGATGGTCGAGCGCCTTCATGGCCGTCTCCTCCCTGTCCTCTGCGCGCGGAGCCTAGCGAGGGCGTAGGCAGCGCGCCATACGGCAGAGAGATGCCTCTCGCCCCCTCCGCCCGGCCAGCGGTCGCGATGCTCAGCGATAGGTGCGGAGGGAGACCTTCAGCCGGTCCGCCACGCCGGGCATCAGGCCGCGGTCAGCCTTAAGCGGCGTCTCGGCGATCGGGACGAGGGTGAGGCTTTTCAGCTTGCCGTCCTTGCCCTTGAGGAGCTTCCTGAGCGGCTCGGTGACGGTCAGCATGCGGGTATGGGGCGTCAGCGGGTGGCGCCGGCCGGTCAGGGGATCGGGACTGGCGATGCTCTCGGCCAGCCGTTCGTCGCAATGACCCGCCGCACCGAAGCAGCCGCCATGGCCGAAGACGCGGAAGCGTCCCGCATAGCCCTGCTTGGCCGTGCGCTTCGACTTCGCGGTGGCCCGCTTGTTGTTCATGAAGACGCGGATCTCATACGAGCCCATCATATGGGGCACGTTCTCGAAGATGAGATCGGCGCGGTCGAACGCCGCGCTTTCGCCCTCGCCCTGCTCATACGTGAGCGGCAGGTGGACGATGGGCCCCTCCTCGGCATTCTCCGTGGGTTTTCTCGCCATCGCTCCTCCTCCCCGCTCAGGCGACCAGCTCGACCGCGTAGTCGTAGCCGAGGGTTTCGATATCGAGGGTCTGGCGCACGGTCATCGGAAAGGGCGCCAGCACCCGGTCGAGAAGCGCGGGCGGCGGATCGGCGCCGAGCGCGCTCAGCTGCCAGATATACCACAGCCGGTCGATCATGCAGTGATGCGACCAGAAGATCGGGTCGTAGGCCGAGGTCGGCACCGAACTCATGCTGCCGCCGACCCAGACATGCACGTCGTCATGCACTTGCTCGAGGCTCGTGGTGAAGGTCGTGAAGGTGTTCTGCTGGAGCACGATGTCGGAAACCGTGCCGGGCTGCGGCAACTCATCGGCATCGTCCGGGTCGCGCAGCGTACGCGGAGGGTCGTCGGCGGTGATCGCGCCGGGGATCTGTGCGCGCACGGCCTGGAGGAGCGCGCTGCTCCAGACGCCGGTGAAGAGCGGGGAAACACCGGTGCCGATCGCACTGCCCGCCAGCGGGTTCGGCACGCCGCCGACGACATCGGCCGCGTAGCTCTCCGGGATCCCGTCCGCGTGGCTTTGCGCGGCACTCCAGTCCCACCATGGCAAGCCGACCTCGGCGAAGCCTGGCTCCTCCGGCGGGCGCTCGACGAAGCCGGGGGCCAGGCGCGACTGAAGCGCGAGCTCGAAATAGTAGAGATAAGCGCGGTGCCAGGGCAGGAAGAGCTGCGTGCCGTGCTCGCACCAGAAGGGCAGCGCGAGGCCATGGAGGGCGGCGAAGAAGTCGAAGCCCCGGTCGTCCGGCAAGCCCTGGAGACGCGCCATCGCCGCGCGCAGAAGCTCGATGTTCTGGCGCTGACGCTCCAGGCCGCGGATGCTCTGGCGGATGGCCATCCCGTCACCTCGCGAATGTTCACATGCAATGACCTTCAGGGGAGGGTCACGCAAGGTCAGCGGGCTGTCAAGGCGCGGCTGCCGCGGCCGTACGGTCAGGTATCGCGGCCCAGCACGTCCTCGATGCTCGGCAGCGGGTCGCCCAAGGCGATCTCGGCGACGGGCGCGACACAGGCGTCGAGCGGGTCGAAGAGGGCCGTCCAGTGGGCCTGGGAGCGGGCGGCGAAACGGCTCTCGAGCCCGGCGCGAGCTTCGGCCCAGCGGGCGCGGTCGGCCATGAGGGCGGGGAGCTCGGACCAGCCCAGC
>JBCCDG010000151.1:0-10125 GCA_039030915.1 Pseudomonadota bacterium
CTGGCCGGGGTATTTGTTGGCCTGCTCGGGGATCTTCACCTTTTCGAGGAAGTGCATCGCGACCTCTTCCGCCTCCCTCTTGGGCGTCTTGCGGACCCAGATGGGGGCGAGGGTGCAGTTCTCGAGGATCGTGAGATGCGGGAAGAGGTTGAAGTGCTGGAACACCATCCCGACCTCGGCCCGGATCTTGTCGATGTTCTTAAGGTCCGAGTTGAGTTCGATCCCGTCGACGATGATGTCGCCGGCCTGGTGCTCCTCCAGCCGATTGATGCAGCGGATCAGCGTTGACTTGCCGGAGCCCGAGGGCCCGCAGATGACGATCCGCTCGCCCCGGTTCACCGTGAGATTGATCTCGCGGAGAACGTGGAAGTCCCCGTACCACTTGTTCATGTCACGGATCTGGATGACCTCCTCCTCGGAGATGGTCATCTTCGAGCGATCCGCCTGTGTTCTCTCGTAATCGACGGCTTCGGACATTGGATTTCTCCCTGTTGTCTTTGGGCCGCCTCAGCGGCGGTCGGTGGCGAGCTTGCGCTCAAGGTATAGCGAGTAGCGCGACATCGCGAAGCAGGCGATGAAGAAGAAGAGGCCCACGAAGACGTAGAACTCCCAGATGATACCGTTCCACGCACTGTCGGCGCGCGTCGTGTTGATGAGGCCGATGGGGTCGAGAAGGCCGATGACGACCACGAGCGTCGTGTCCTTGAAGAGGCCGATGAAGGTCGACACGATGTTCGGGATCGAGATCTTGAGCGCCTGCGGCATGATGATGAGCCGCGTGGCCTGCCAGTAGTTGAGGCCCATGGCGTCGGCCGCCTCGTACTGGCCCGAGGGCAGCGCGGCGAGACCGCCGCGGATGACCTCGGCCATGTAGGCCGACGCGAAGGCCGTGACCATGATGACGACGCGCAGGATGAGGTCGAGGTTCGACTCCGGCGGGAAGAAGTAGGCCAGCACCGAGCTTGCGACGAAGAGGAGCGTGATCAGCGGCACGCCGCGGATGAACTCGATGAAGACGACGCAGATGCTCTGGATGAAGATGAGCCCCGAGCGGCGTCCGAGCGCGAGCAGGATGCCGATAGGCAGGCTGAGCACGATGCCCGCTACGCCGATGATGGAGGCGAGCAGGAAGCCGCCGAGCTGCCGGCTTTCCACCTCCTCGAGGCCGATGGGAATGACGGACAATGCCTCCGTGATCGGGCCGATCAGCACGGCGAGCCAGATCACTGCGGCGGCGGCGCCCGCGATCAGGCCGAGCGGCAGCGCCGCGATGGTCGGCGGCAGGGCGGCCTGCTCCAGCTTGTCGACGGCCTGCATGACGAAATAGGCGATGACGGGGGTGGCGAGGAAGAGGAGCGGGCCCCAGATCGTGCCGCCCCAGATCAGCCAGTAGGCGATGACCGGGAAGCAGGCGGAGAAGAGGAGCCCCCAGGGCCGAACCCGATGATACTGCTCCTCGCTCATCAGCGGCATCTTGTCGAAGAGCGCGAAGGCGAAGGCCGCGAGCATCAGGATGAAGGTCAGGTTGGGGCGCCATCGTTCATCCGCCGGATAGAAGCCGTAGATGAACTGGTCGAAGCGCTCGACGATCACCGCCCAGCAGGCGCCCTCTCCCAGCTCGCGGCATTCGTTGAGCGAGGAGGCGACCCATACCGCGTCGATGAAGGCCCATTCGATGATGCCGGGGATGAACCAGAGCAGAGCCCCGGCGATCAGCACCGTGATGACCGAGTTGACCGGGCCGCGGAAGAGGTTTTCCCGCATCCAGCCGACCGCGCCGCTGGCATTGGCGGGCGGCGGCGCAGCGTCGATCGGGCCCTTGGCGACGAAGGCGACGTTGGAAGCGGGGCCTTCGAAGGTGGTGTTGCTCATGGCTCAGGCCTCCCCGGGACGTACGCGGTGGAAGAAGGTGAGGTTCGGGCGAGGCCCGAAGATCGTGTAGCCGATGATGGCCAGCCGGATGGCGGCACCGCCCACGACCACGAGGACGAAGGGTAGGCTGGTCAGCGCGCCGAAGGGGAAGGCGAGCAGGAGCGCGAAGAGGAAGAAGACGAACTCCAAGACCGCCAGATCGAGGAACCGCGCGTTCTTGAAGAGGCAGGTACAGAAGGCGGCGAAGGCCGTGACGATCATGCCGAGGGCGGCGACCTGCTTGGCAACGCCCCAGTCGAAATAGGGCGGCCGGTCGGGTGTGGCGGTCTCGATGAAGACGTAATTGATCATCACCGCCAGCCAGAGGCCGTAGAAGAGCGGGAAGAGGTTGAGGACGCCGCGGATGCCGTAGTTGTCGTGCATCAGCGCGTCGCCCTTCTTGAGCTGCTCCCAGGTGCCGGTGAAGCCGTCGAAGACACTGAGGGCGGAGAAGCCCATCCCGGTGGCGGAGGTCCGCTCCACCAGCTTCGTGTTCTCGTTGTAGAGGTTCATCACGAAGGCGATGGAGAGCGAGAGCGTGAGGTAGACCGCCATGCCGAGGAAGAGCGTCTCGAACTCCCGGCCCGACTGGTTGAGCGTGATGCCCATCAGCGTGCCCGTGACGTCCATATAGCCCACCAGAAGGGCGAGGGAGCTGTTCTTGGTGAGGTTCAGGTACTGCGAGATGAGCGGCGGGATGATCACGCGCAGCGCCTGCGGCAGGATCACGAGGCTCATGGTGCGCCCGGGCTGGAGGCCGAGGGCGAAGGCCGCCTCGGTCTGGCCCTTGGAGACCGACTGGATGCCGGCGCGCACGTTCTCGGCGATGAAGGCGCCGGTGTAGAAGGCGAGGGCGAGGGTCAGGGCCACATAGCTCTCGCGGGCGTAGAGGCCGCCCTGAAAGTTGAAACCCCCGAGTTCGGGGAACTCGAGGGTGATGGGCCAGCCAGGGGCGAAGATGGCGGTGGCGAGGAAGACCACGATCGGCGTGCCGAGGATGATGGCCGCCTTGATCGGCAGGACGGGCACCATCTCGCCCGTCTGCTGCTGGCGCTTCTTGGCCCATCGCCCGAAGACGACGGCGCCGATGATGCCGAGGATGAGGGCCGCGACGACGAGGGCCGAGCCCTCGTTCATCACAGGCATCGGCATGTAGAAACCGCGATTGGTGGCGGCGAAGAAGACCCCTTCCTCGGCGCCGGTGCCGCGGAAGTCGCGCGGTGCCGGCAGCGTCTCGACCACGAGGGCGGAGACGAGGAGGATCTGGATCAGGACGGGGATGTTGCGCACGCCCTCGACATAGATGCCCATGACGTTGCGCAGCATCCAGTTCTTAGAAAGCCGCGCGACGCCGGCGAGGACGCCGATGATGGTGGCGAGCAGGCAGCCCACCACGGCAACGAGCAGCGTGTTCGTGATGCCGATGACAGCAGCGCGGGCATGGCTGTCTCGCGAGGTGTAGTCGAGCAGCGACTGGTTGATGTCGTAGCCCGCCGGCTCGGTCATGAAGCCGAACCCGAACTCCTTGCCGAGCGCGGCGAGGTTGGCGATCACGTTCTGGACCAGCAGGTAGCCGAGGGTGAGCACGCCGAAGAGCGCCAAGAGCTGTATGAAGGACGATCGGTATCGACTGTCCGTCCACAGCATGTCGATGCGGAATGTAGCTTTGGGTGGCTGGTCGATCGCGGTCATGCCCTGGCTCCCCCGGCGGTTTGCCGCCGCTTAATGGACTGGTGCCTGGCGCCCCTCGGATCGTCAGGGCGCACGCGTCTGCCTTTTTGTTCGCCAGCCCGCGCCTCTTTGGAGCGTGGCTCGCGTCGGAACTCCGTCGATTTCGGCGAGTGTTGCCGCCTTACGTGGCGGATGCAACCGTCGTGCCAATCAAGTTGGCATGAGTGGGATGCAAAAAGGGCGCGCTCCCGAAGGAACGCGCCCGATTTCAGCGCCGCCGATCAGC
Organism: Pseudomonadota bacterium; assembly: GCA_039030915.1. Classification (GTDB taxonomy): domain Bacteria; phylum Pseudomonadota; class Alphaproteobacteria; order Rhodobacterales; family Rhodobacteraceae; genus Thermohalobaculum. The sequence continues at coordinate 3,869 of JBCCDG010000151.1, forward strand.
GGAAGGGCGGTGCGTAGAGGAGGCCGCCCTCGGTCCACTGCGCGTTGAGGCCGCGCGCGAGGCCGATCGGGGTGTCCGGACCGATGTGCTTGTCGAAGAGCTCACCGTAGTTGCCGTTCACCTTGATCGCGTTGAGCGCCCAGTCCTGGCTGAGGCCCAGCTTCGGGCCGAGCTCGCCCTCGGTGCCGAGGAGACGGTTGATCTCCGGGTTGTCGCCCGCCGCGGAGGCGAGCTGGTCGACGTTCTCCGACGTCACGCCATACTCCTCGGCCGCGATCAGCGCGTTGAGGGTCCAGCGCACCACGTCGCCCCACTCGCTGTCGCCGTGGCGGACGAGCGGGCCGAGCGGCTCCTTCGACACGATCTCGGGCAGGATCGTGTGCTCGCCCGGCGCCTCGAAGGAAGCGCGGGTGGCGGCGAGGCCGGAGGCGTCCGTCGTGAAGACGTCGCATGCGCCGGCGAGGTACTTCTGCTGCGCCTCGGCATTGGTCTCGATCGGGACCGGCTCGTAGTTCATGTTGTTCACGCGGAAGAAGTCCGCGAGGTTGAGCTCGGTCGTGGTGCCGGTCTGGATGCAGACCGTGGCGCCGTCGAGTTCCTTGGCCGAGGAGACGCCGAGCGCCTTCGGCACCATGAAGCCCTGACCGTCATAATAGTTGACGCCCACGAAGGTGAACTTGAGGTCTACGTCGCGGGTGAAGGTCCAGGTGGTGTTCCGCGCGAGCATGTCGACCTCGCCCGAAGCGAGGGCGGTGAAGCGCGTCTTGCCGGTCGTCGGCGTGAACTTCACGGCCGTGGCGTCGCCGAAGACGGCGGCCGCGACGGCGCGGCAGAGGCCGACGTCGAAGCCGTCCCACTCACCGCTGGCGTCGGTGAAGGCAAAGCCGGCGAGACCGGTCGACACGCCGCACTGCACGAAGCCCTTGGACTTTACGTCCTCGAGCGTGGTGGCACCTGCCGCGCCGGCCATCAGGCCGGCCGCTGCGAACGCGCCGATGAACAAGGAATTCTTCATTAGCTACCTCTCCTGTTTGGTCCGCCGCCTCTCCCGGGCAGCGGAACCGCTTCGGGCACCGCTATGAACGGGAGCGCCGCGGCGATCCGGCGTTTTGTGAACGAGGGGTCGGACCGGCGTCAACAGCTATCGGGGCCGAATCGCGGGCGTTTGCTTAGTGTTCCGGCAAATATGGGCTGCGATGCCGGTGTGCGGGCGCGAAAGCCTGAAAACAAGGCAGTCGTGTTGCCAGGGTTACCTTGCGGCCACCGTTTTGCGGGGAATCCGGAGCCGCCGATGACAAGGGCGCGCCGAAACGCTGCCTTGACCTTCGACAGGGCCCGGGCCAGTTGGCTCACGGTCCAGCAGAAGGAGCCCCGAGGCGATGAAGGACGAAACCCGCGCGACCCATCTGGGCCGGCAGCCCGCGGCCCATGCCGGGACCGTTAACCAGCCTGTCTACCACGCCTCCACCATCCTCTATCCGACCTTCGAGGCGCTGAAGGCGAGCCGCCATGTGCGTGCGGGCGACGGGCTGACCTACGGCGTGCACGGCACGCCCGGGACCTTCGCGCTCGAGGAGGCGCTCTGCGAGATGGAGGCGGGCGAGGGATCGGTCGCGGCCGGGTTCCGCACGCGGCTCTGCAACTCCGGGCTCCAGGCGGTGACGGCGCCGATGATGGCGGTGGCGGGTGCAGGCGATCATGTGCTGGTGCCCGACAACGCCTACGGGCCGAGCCGGACCTTTGCCGACGGATCGCTGAAGCGCATGGGCGTGGAGACGACCTATTACGACCCGCTCATCGGCGGCGATATCCGGGCGCTCATACGGCCGAACACGACGCTGGTGCTGGTGGAGAGCCCCGGCTCTTGGACCTTCGAGGTGCCGGACATCCCGGCCATCGCCGAGGAGGCGCACAAGGCGGGCGCCCTGGTGATGATGGACAACACCTGGGCCTCGCCGCTCTACTACAAGGCCTTCGCGCATGGCTGCGATATCTCGGTGCAGGCGGTCACGAAATATGTGGGCGGGCATTCCGATATCCTGATGGGGTCGGTGACGGCGACGAAGGACGCCTATGACCGCTACATCCAGCCGCTCTGGCAGCATGTGGGGTTCTGCGCGAGCCCGGACGACGCGTTCCTGGCGTTGCGTGGGCTGCGGACGATGCCGACGCGGCTGAGGGCGCATTGGGCGGCGGGGCTCAAGGTGGGCGAGTGGCTGATGGGCCGGCCGGAGGTGGCGGAGGTGATCCATCCCGCGATGCCGCACGATCCGGGGCATGCGCTCTGGAAGCGGGACTTCCTCGGCGCCTCCTCTCTCTTCGCCTTCACGCTCGACGAGCGGTACGGGGGTGACCGGGTGATGAGCGCATTGCTCGACGAGCTCACCTATTTCGGGATGGGCTTTTCCTGGGGCGGATACGAGAGCCTGCTGATCCCGGTCTACCCCGAGAAGCTGCGCACGGCGACGCCCTGGCCGAAGCCGGGGCGGCCCAAGGGGCAGACGATGCGCATCCATGTCGGGCTCGAGGATACGGACGACCTGATCGCCGATCTCGAGGCGGGCTTCGAGCGGATGCGCCGCGCGGCCGGCTGAGAGGGTGCGGACCGCCGGGTGCCCGGCCTACTCGCCGGCCGGCCCTGCGGCCGTCCGGCATCCGCGGCCGCCCACCCGCCGGCCCGCATCGACGGGCGCCGGCGGCGGGGGCGGCGCATCTGCCGGGCGGCGGGTCGGCGGGACGCGGTGCGGACGGGGGGAGCCGCCTTACCGGCGGATCTCGAACGGCGTGTCGCCTGGGTCCTCGGCGGCGTCGGTCACCACTTCCTGCACGGAGGCTGCGGGCGGGCCGTCGCGACATTCGGCGAGCAGGGCTTCGACCTTGTCCGACGGGCCGGCGACGACCGCGCTGACGCGGCCGTCGGGCGTGTTGCGGCACCATCCGGAGAGCCCGTGCGCGGCCGCCCGCTCGCGAAGCCAGTAGCGAAAGCCGGCGCCCTGCACGCGACCGGCGATGGAGAGGCGGCGTGCGATGCGCCCGCTCATCCGCCCGCTTCCTTGTGCGGCAGCTCGAGCACGAGGCAGGTGGTGGTGCCTGTGGCGTAGAGCTTGCCCGCCCCGTCCTCGAGGCGGGCATGGCTGACGCCAGTGCGCCGGCCCACATGCTCGATCTCGCCGATCGCGCGGAGCGGTCCGGTCTCGGCCGTCGCGGCGCGCAGGACGTTCACCTTGAATTCGAGCGTGGTGTAGCCGCGGCCCATCGGCAGGGCGGTCTGCACCGCGCAGGCCAGCGCGCTGTCGAGGAGCGTGCCGTACCAGCCGCCATGGACCGTGCCGATGGGGTTGTAGTGCTCGAAGCCCGGCGTCGCCTCGATCACCACGCGGCCCTTCGATGCCTCGACAAAGCGGGCATTCATGAGGCGCAGGATCGGCGGCGAGGGCAGGCGGCCCTCGACGATGCCGGCGATGAAGTCGAGCCCGCTCATGGTGCCGAGATCGGCGGGGCCGAGGAGATCGGACGGGCTGGCGGGCCAGAGGGGCTCCGGCCCTTGGCGGCTCGTTCGGTCGGGGGCGGACGTAGCGGTCATACGGGCAGGCTCCCTCCCTCCGCCGCTGTCGGGTGCCGGCTGCGGCTGTGCGATCAGCGGAGCGTCGCCGGTGCGGCGGCGGCGGCGCCTGCCGTGGCTGGGCCGGGCGGCGCGGCGTGACGGCCGCGATTGCGACTGCGATTGCGGCTGCGCCGGCGGGCGAAGCGGTGGCAGAGAAGGGAGAAGAGGGCAAGGCCGCCGAGGCCACCTGCAAGTCCCGTTTTCGTGAGCCAGTCGGGCGGGGTGATGGCGGGAAGGAAGGGCAGGCTCGAGAGCATCTGCAACGGCCCCTCGCCATCGCCGGCGATCACGGGGCCCCGCCGGTCGGCGTAGCCGGGTCCCTGCTGGCCCTGCCGCGGGCGGGCGCCGATCCGTCCCTCGCCCGGCAGGGTCCCGACGCCCTGGGGCCGCCGCTCGGCAATCTGGCGGGGGTCGCTGGCGGTGTGGCGGACGCTGGGGGGCGGGGCGTCGGCGCGCACGGTCCGCCGGTCGAGCCCGCCGTTGTCGCCGGTCTCCAGGCCGGATGCGCCGGGAGCGGATGCCTCCGGCCGCCGGCCATGGGGGGTGAGGCCAATGGGACCGCCCTCCGGGCCGCCGAGGCCGCGGCGCGCGCTGATGCTGCCCGCAGGGCCGCTAGCGCGGCGGGCGGGGGAACTGACGCCGGGAACGGTCGTCGGCTCTGCGGCGGCGGTTCGGGGAGGTGCCGGCTGGGGGGCGGCGACTGCGCCGGGGCGCGTGCCGGCGACCTTGGGCCGGCTGCGGGCGGTGTCGCCCTCCGCCGTCGCGATCGCAACGGCGGCGATCGTGTCCGCGTCGGCCCGGCCGGTGACGGTGAGGCCGCGGTCGCGCTGCCAGGCGGAGATGGCGGCGCCGGTGCGCGGGCCGGGCAGGCCGTCTGCCGGACCCGCGTCGTAGCCGAGGGCGTTGAGGCGCGACTGGAGGGCGGCGATGGCGGCACGGTCCGGCGTCGGCGCCTGCGTCGTCGCCCGATCCGCTTGCGTAGCGGCATCCTGGGCGGTGGCGGACAGGGGCGCGAGGGCGGCTGTGAGCGAAAGCGCCACGACGCCGCACAGCAGCAGACGCGCCGCCGCCCGGCACCGTGCCCTGCCCATCCGTTCCCGATCAGGCGGCGTCAGCATCCGCACCCCGCAATGCCGTCTTCCATTTCGTCACTATGCCTGCGCGGGAGTGTCCGCCGCAAGCGTGGGGTCAGACGGCGAGATAGGCGCTGCGCACCGCATCCTCGGCCATGAGCTCGTCGAAGGCGCCGGCGAAGCGGACGCGCCCGCCGTCGAGCACCACGGCCGTATCGGCGACCGCGCCGGCGAAGGCGAGGTTCTGCTCGGAGAGGATGACGGCGAGCCCTTCGGCCTTGAGGCGGCGGATGGTGGCCGCCATCTCCGCGACGATGACGGGCGCGATGCCTTCGGAGGGCTCGTCGAGGAGGACGCAGCGCGGATTGCCCATGAGCGTGCGGGCGATGGTCAGCATCTGCTGCTCCCCGCCCGACAGCGCCTTGCCCCGGTTGTCCGCCCGCTCGGCGAGGTTGGGGAAGAGCTCGAAGAGGATCTCCTCGGTCCATTCGGGCGCGCCTGCGCGGGGCGGCTGGCGGCCGACCTCCAGGTTCTCGCGGACGGTAAGGTCGGTGAAGATGCGCCGCTCCTCGGGCACGTAGCCCAGGCCCGAGCGGGCGACGCGGTGGGCGGGCCAGCCGGTGATGTCCTCCCCGCCGAAGCGCACGCGGCCCGCGCGGGGGCGGAGGAGCTGCATCGTGGCGCGCATGGTCGTGGTCTTGCCCGCGCCGTTCCGGCCGAGAAGGGCGAGCACTTCGCCCGGGGCGACGGCGAGGGACACGTCATCGAGGATCTGTGCCTTGCCGTAGAAGGCAGCGATGCCCTCGAGCGCGAGGATCGGCTCAGCCATCGGCCGGCTCCCCTTCCACGCCGCCGCCGAGATAGACGGCCTGGACGCGCGGGTCGGCGCGCACGGTCTCGGCGTCGCCCTCCGCGATGAGCTTGCCGCGGTTTAGGACGAGGATGCGGTCGGCATGGCCGAAGACCACGTCCATGTCGTGCTCGGTGAAGAGGACGGAGATGCCGCGCTCGGCCACCACTTCGTCCACGAGGCCCATGAGGGCGGCACGCTCGGCCGGGGCCATGCCGGCGGTAGGTTCGTCCATGAGGAGCAGCTTGGGCGCGCCGGCCAGCGCCACGGCGAGCTCGAGGCGCTTGAGGTCGCCATAGGCGAGGATGGCGGCGTGGCGCTCGGCCTGCGCTTCCATGCCGACGCGGGCCAGCAGCGCCTCGGCCTCGTCGCGGTGCTGCCGGCTTGCAAGCGCGGCGAGGGCGAAGAGGCCGTGATGGTGGCTCATGAGCGCCATCTGCACGTTCTCGACCACGGTCATGGAGGGATAGGTGGCGGTGATCTGGAAGGTGCGCCCGACGCCCTTGCGCCAGATGGCGCGGGGGCCGAGGCCGGTGATCGGGCGCCCGTCGAGGCGCACCTCGCCCGCGGTGGGGCGGAGCTGGCCCATCAGCATGTTGAAGCAGGTGGATTTGCCCGCCCCGTTCGGACCGATGATGGCGAGCTTTTCGCCGGGAGCGAGGGTGAAGGACACGCCGTCGACGGCGGCGAGGCCGCCGAAGCGCCTGGTGAGGTCGCGGGCCTCGAGGAC
>JBCCDG010000152.1:0-10015 GCA_039030915.1 Pseudomonadota bacterium
CGGTCAAGCATCGGCCGCATCGTCGATCGCCTCGCCCCAGACGAATGCCCGACCTACTTCACTGCATGCGGTGACCATCCACGCCGATGAGATCCCCCCCGTCCCCGCAGCGCGCGGGCGGCCTACAGAGCCGTGTGCGCAAGTCCAATGATCGTCTGGATCTTCCGGGTCCGCACTCGGGGCAGCCTGGACCGCGGTGCACGGCTTGCCGTAGAGGAAAGGGTCCGGTCCGGTCCCGTCGATATCGATCAGGAACGCGGCTGTCGTCTCGGACCGAGGGGGGGCATTCGTTCGTGTTATGTTCATGGCCGCGGACATACCCTGACGCGGGAGGGGGCGGGGCCGTGGTGGTCTCCGATCAGGCGCCGATCCGGGAGGAGGCGTTCAGGCCCTGACGGCGTCGGCGGGATTGGCGGCTCGGTTCAGGCAGGCGCCGAGGCGGATCATGATGTCGGAAAGATCCGCTTCGGGCGCGACGAGGGCGAGGCGGAGATGCCCCGCGGCGGAGGCTCCGAAGCTCTCGCCGGGCATGACCGCGATATGCTCTTCCTCCAGAAGCCGCATTGCAAAGGCGGCAGCATCGAGGCCCGATGAACGGATGTCGAGCATGAGATACATGCCGCCCTCCGGCGGTACCGCGCGGCAGGGCAGGGCCTCAGGAAGGGCGGCCAGGGCCGCCGCCGCCCGGGCGCGGTAGCGGGCCGCCAGCGCCACCTCGAAATCGGCGCAGTCCCTCAGCGCCGTCTCGGCGGCGGCCTGGATAAAGGCCGGAATACCGTAGGTCGTCGCCACCACATAGTCGCCCGCCCGTGCGATCGCCGCCTCCGGTCCCGTCAGCCAGCCGACGCGCCAGCCGGTCATCGCATGGCTCTTGGAGAGCGAGTTCACGACCAGCGTCCGGTCCGCCATGCCCTCGAGCGCCCTGGGGCTGACATGGCGGAGCCCCGGTGCGAGATGCCCGTCATAGACCTCGTCGGCGATGCACCAGAGATCGTGGTCGCGGCAAAGCGCGGCGATGCCCTCCAGCACCTCCGCCGGATAGACGCGGCCCGTCGGGTTGTGCGGGGTATTGACGAGAACGGCCCGGGTGCGCGGCGTGATCGCGGCGGCCAACGCCTCCGGATCGGGCAGGAAGCCGTCATCCGCGCGTGCATCGACGACGACCGGCACGCCGCCCGCGGCCCGCACCGTCTGCGGGTAGGTCGCGTAGTAAGGTGCGATCAGCAGGCACTCGTCACCGTCGTCCAGCGTCAGCTCAAGCGCGATGGCGAGGGCGGCCTGCCCCCCCATGGTAAGCTGCACGCCCCTCGGTCCGACGGGCGGGCCGAAGCGGCTTGCCCGCTCGGCGAGCAGCGCGCGGAGCGCAGGCGTGCCCCCGACCGCCGCGTAGCCGAGCGGCCCGCTCTCCGCCGCCCCGCGAAGAGCGTCCACGATCCGCCTGTCGGTGCGGGTATCGTGGTCGCCCACCGCTAGGTTGCGGACGGGATGGCCCGCCGCCTCGAGCTCACGGGCACGGATATAGATCCCCCAGCCATCGTCCCCGCTCTCTCCGAGAAGCCCGGCGGCGGAGCGCGAAAGCCGTGCAGCACCCGTCACGCGCCGGTTACTCCTCTGGGAAGGAGACCGGCACGAAGCGCAGATCGCCGCCAGCATGGACGAGCAGGAGCACCGCCTTCTTGCCCTCGCCCTTCACGCGCTCCACCTCGCGGAGCACGTCCTCGGGGCTCGAGACCGGCTCCTGGCCGACTTCGACGATCACCTGACCGACGCCGAGCCCTTCCGAGGCCGCAGGACCGTCCGGCATCACGCCCGCGATGAGCACGCCCTCGACGCTGTCGGGGATGTCGTGCTCCACGCGCGCGGCACCGGTGATCGGGGAGAGCTGGAGGCCGAGATTGGCAAGCTCCGTCGCGGTCGGTGCCTCCTCGGCGGGCTGGACCGAGGCGGGCTGAACGCTCGCCTGCTCCTCCAGGAGGCCGAGCGTCACCTTCACGCTCTGAGTCTTGCCCTTCCGGAAGACGACGACGCGCACCGTGCTGCCGACGGAGGTTTCGGCGACGATGCGGGGCAGATCGCGCATCTCCTCGATATCCTTGCCGTCGAATTTGAGGATCACGTCGCCGGCTTCGATGCCGCTTTCCTCGGCCGGGCCGTCCTTGGTCACGTCCGCGACCAGCGCACCCTGAGGACGGTCGAGGCCGAGCGCCTCGGCCAGCTCGTCGTTGACCGTCTGAATACGCACGCCGAGCCAGCCGCGCTTGGTCGTCCCGAACTCCTGAAGCTGCGCGACCACGTTGTCCGCGATGGCCGAGGGCACCGCGAAGCCGATGCCGATGCTGCCGCCCGTGGGTGAGATGATCGCCGTGTTGACCCCGATCACCTCGCCATCGAGGTTGAAGAGGGGGCCGCCCGAGTTGCCGCGGTTGATGGCCGCATCAGTCTGGATGAAGTCGTCATAGGGGCCCGCGTTGATGTTGCGATCCCGTGCCGAGATGATCCCGGCCGAGACGGAGCCACCGAGGCCGAAAGGGTTGCCGATGGCGAGCACCCAGTCGCCGACACGGCTCGTGTCGCTGTCGCCGAACTTCACGAATTCGAGCGGCTCGGTCGGCTCGACCTTAAGGAGCGCGATATCGGTCTTGGGATCGGTGCCGACGAGTTCCGCCGGCAGCGAGTTGCCGTCCGCGAAGTTGACCGTGATCTCGTCCGCTTCCTCGATGACGTGGTTGTTGGTGACCACGTAGCCCTCCGGGCTGATGACGAAGCCCGAGCCGAGGGACTGCACCTGGCGCGGGCCCTGCGGGCGGCCCCGTTCGAAGAAGTCGCGGAAAAGATCCTCGAACGGCGTGCCCTCTGGCACCTGGCGCTGGCCGCGTTCGGGCTGCTCGACCTGCTGCGCGGTCGAGATGTTGACCACGGCCGGGCTGAGACGCTCGGCGAGATCGGCGAAGCTGCCGGGCCGCGCCTGCGCCGAAGCTTCGCCCGGGGCGAGGCTGAAGGCGGTGGGCCCGAGCACCGCCGCCGCCGGCAGGGCGGCCGCCACGGCCAGCACGGCGGCACTGCGGGCGATGCGGCGGGTAAAGGACGGGGATTTCATAAGTGGTCGCTCCCTTGTCGCGTGTCGTTTGCCGAGCGTCTCCCGTTTTGCCGCCCGGCGAATACCTGTCGTGTCTTCCGGGGCGTCGGCCGACGCGCGCATCGCGCAAGGCCTTCGCATCCCGTCATGCCCTGACCAGAAGATAGGCGATCACGCCGACGGCCACCATGGCACCGCCCGCGAGCCTCCGCCCGGTCTCACCGAGGCCCTGAAGCGCCGCGACGAGTTCCGGAAGAGAGCCCGCGAAGATCGCGATCGCGAGCCCTTCCACCACGAGCATGAGCGCGATGGCAGCCAGAAGGTCCATCGCGCCCTCCTTAACGCTCCACCCTACCCGTATCCGTCTTCAGGTAGTTGAAAAAGTCGCTGTCGGGCGAGATCACGAGCGTCGAGTTCTCTCCCTTCAGCGCGTTCTCGTAGGCGCGAAGAGAGCGGTAGAAGGCAAAGAACTCCGGATCCCGCTTGAAGGCTTCGGCGAAGACGCGGTTGCGCTCCGCGTCGGCCGTACCGCGGATGATGTCAGCCTGGCGCTGCGCGTCGGAGACCAGCTCCGTTGCCTCGCGATCGGCAGTGGCGCGAACCTCCTGCGCCCGCTCCTTGCCTCGGGCCCTCTCGTCCGCCGCTTCGCGCTGACGCTCGGCCTCCATGCGCTGAAAGGTGGCGTTGAGGTTCTGCTCGGGCAGGTCCGCCCGGCGGATACGCACATCGACCACCTCGACGCCGAAGGCCGCGGCATCGGTCCGCGCGACGTCGCGGATACGCTGCATCAGCGTCGCACGCTCGGGGCTGAGCACCTGGGCCTGGTTGACCGAACCGAGCACCTGACGGATGGCATTGTCGAGAATGTCGCCGAGCTTCTGGCGGGCCGAGCGCTCGGTCTGCACCGACTGGCGGAAGCGCACGACATCCGTGATGCGCCAGCGCGCGAAAGCATCGACGACCAGACGCCGCTCGTCGGCCGGCGTCACCTCGATCTCCGACAGCTCCACCGGCAGGATGCGATCCTCGTAGAACGCAACCTCCTGGATGAAGGGCACGCGGAAATAGAGCCCGGGCTCGTTGGCGATACGCTTCACCTCACCGAACTGCAGCACGAGACCTTGCTCACGCTCGTCCACGATGAAGATGGACGAGAGCAGCGTGAAGATGGCGACCGCGCCGGCCGCAATGGCAACGGGGATCCAACGCATCAGTTGTTCCCTCCGCTCTGGAAGTTGCGGGACTGGTTCGGCTGGTTGGCGCGTGCCTGGCTGTTGCGGTTGAGCTCGTTGAGCGGGAGGTAGGGGATCACGCCCTGACCGCCACTGCCGCCGCTTGTCTGCTCGTCGATGATCACCTTGTCCACATCGCCGAGCACGCGCTCCATGGTCTCGAGATAGAGACGCTTGCGGGTGACCTCGGGCGCGTTGGCGTATTCGTCGTAGACGCTGATGAATCGGGCCGCTTCACCCTTCGCCTCGTTGACCACGCGCGCCTTGTAGGCTTCGGCCTGCTGCAGCATCTCCGCCACCTCACCGCGCGCACCGGCGAGCTTTTGGTTGGCGTAGGCGTCGGCCTGTTTTTCCTGCGTGTCACGGTCCTGCTCGGCCGCCTGCACGTCGCGGAAGGCGTCGATGACCTCGGGCGGCGGGTCGGCGTCGGTGAAGTTGACGCGGACGATGTTCACCCCGCCCTGATATTCGTTGAGCGTGTTCTGGATCAGGTCCTCGACCTCGGAGGCGATGGTCGCACGGTCGCGGCTAAGGATCGGCTTGAGCTGACTGCGCGCTATGATCTCGCGCATCGCGGATTCGGCTACCGCCGTGATCGTTGCGTCCGGGTCCGCCAGGTTGAAGAGGAATTCCGCCGGGTTGGAGATGTTCCAGACCACCGAGAAATCGATGTCCACGATGTTCTCGTCGCCCGTCAGCATCAGTCCGCGCGCCGCCCGGTCCGAGGAACGGTTGTCGGTGCCGATGGCGATCTGACGCTCCCGCTCTGTCTCGACGATCTCATGCGTGACCACTGGCCAGGGCGCGAAGTTCAGACCCTCGGTGCCCGTCTGGCTGTACTCGCCGAACATGAGCTCGACCGACTGCTGACCCGTCTCGACACGGTAGAAGCTGAGGAACGCCCAGGCGACGACGAGAATACCGGGGATCACCCAGGGCAGTGCCCGCTCGACGCCGGGAGGCATGCCGCCGCCGCCGGAGCCACGGCCGCCGAAGCCACCGCCCTTGCCGCCGAGTACCACGCGAAGCTGCTCGCGTCCCTTGCGCAGCAGATCGTCGAGATCCGGTCCCTGGCCGCCGCCCTGACCGCCGCCGCCCCGGCCACCGCCGGGTCCCTGACCACCGCCGTTGCCCCATGGACCGCGGCCACCGCCGCCACCGCGCGGTCCGCCGCCCCAGGGGCCACCGCCGCCCGAGCTGTTGTTAATTGGCATGCCTACTGACTTCCTCCGTTGGGACAGCAACAGGGCCGCGCCCAGTGATGTCCGCCGCAGCGAACCTTCTCCGAGCCTGCCCTAGCGCGCGTGTCGCTTATGCACAACAGGTGGGGAGATGGGCGCCCCCTTCAAGGCTTACCCGGCTGCGACCGGCTCGCGCATGGTCACGAGCTCCTCAGCCGCCGTCGGATGCACCGCTACCGTGCGGTCGAAGTCGTCCTTGGTCGCCCCCATCTTCACCGCGATCGCCGCCATCTGGATCATCTCGCCCGCGCCATGTCCCAGGATATGGACGCCGAGCACCTTGTTGTCCGCCTTGTCGACGACGAGCTTCATCAGCATCTTCTCGTCGCGGCCAGAGAGCGTGTGGACCATCGGCCGGAAGCGGGAGCGGTAGATCTCGATGTCGCGCCCCTCCGCCCGGGCCGCCTGCTCGGAAAGCCCGATCGTGCCGATCTCGGGCTGGGTGAAGATCGCGGTCGCCACGAGGGCGTGGTCGGGCTTGGTCGGGTTGCCCTGAAAGACCGTCTCGTGAAAGGCGACACCTTCTCGGATCGCCACGGGCGTGAGCTCCAGCCGGCTCGTCACGTCGCCGACGGCATAGATCGAGGGCACGCTCGTCTGGCTGTAGTCGTCGACCTCGATGGCGCCGTTCTTTCGCAGCGAGACGCCGAGCTCGCCGAGGCCGAGATCCTGCGTGCTGGGCTTGCGGCCGAGCGCGGCCAGCACGGCATGCGCCGTCACTGTCGAGCCGTCGGTGAGCGTGGCGACGAGGCCCTCGTTGGTCTTCTCAATTCCGTCGATATTGGCGTCGAGGCGGATGTCGATGCCCTTCTTGCGCATCTCCTCCATGATTTGGTCCGAGAGATCTTCGTCGAAAGTGCGCAGGATGCGTCCGCCGCGATAGGCGAGCACCACCTCGGAGCCGAGCCCGTTCATGATGCCGGCGAACTCCGCTGCGATATAGCCGCCGCCCAGGATAAGGATGCGCTTCGGCATCTCGGCGAGGTCGAAGATCTCGTTCGACGTGATGGCATGCTCGTTGCCCGGAAAGTCCGGGATATGCGGCGCGCCGCCGGTGGCAACTAGGATGTGCCTGGCGGTGAAGCGTCGCCCGTCCGCCAGCATCACGGTATGCGGGTCGGCGATCCTGGCGCGGATGCGGAAAGTGTCGCCGCCGTTCTTTTCCACGTTCCTCTCATAGAGCCCTTCGAGGCGGGTGATCTCGCGCTCCTTCGCCTCGCGCAGCTTGGACCAGTCGTGGCTGCGCTCCCCCACCGTCCAGCCGAAACCCTCCGCGTCCTCAAAATGCTCCGCGTAGCTCGAGGCGTAGACCATCAGCTTCTTCGGCACGCAGCCTCGGATCACGCAGGTGCCGCCGAAGCGATACTCCTCGGCCACGCCCACCTTGAAGCCCGCCGCCGCCGTGAGGCGTGCCGCGCGCACGCCGCCGGAGCCGCCGCCGATGACGAAAAGATCGTAGTCGAAGCTCATGGCGCACTCCTGCTTGCAATCCGGCACGGGCGGGTTCGAGGCGGCGATGACGCGCGTACCGGGCGCAGATAGAGCGGAACCGCGGCAAACGGGACCCTCGTCGCGCAGTTTCCGCTCATTGTGATGCATGCTGGTGGCGGCGCGTCCGCCGGGTGCGGCGATGTCCCGAAGGGTCGGCGCGCCGCGGCGGTGGCCGCCGCACTCACGCTTCCCGCGCCACGGTCTCGCAGCCTCCGTCGGCCCGGCCCAGGATCAGGCGCTCGGCCATGCCGATGAAGAGGCCAGTCTCGACCACCCCAGGCACGGCGAGGAGCGCGGCTGCGAGCGCCGGCGCGTCCCCGATGCGCTCCAGATGAAGATCGACGATCTCGTGCCCCTCATCGGTGATGAAGCGCCCGCCAGGGCCCTGGCGGCGGGTAACACGGCGGCTATCCACATCGGCGCTGGCCAGGGCCGCCTCGATCGCGGCGATGGTCGCGCCCGCACCGAAGCGCACGATCTCGACCGGAAGCGGAAAGGCGCCGAGCGTCGCGACGCGCTTTGTATCGTCCGCGATCACCACCATGCGCCGGGAGGCCGCGGCCACGATCTTCTCGCGCAGATGCGCGCCGCCGCCTCCCTTGATGAGATCGAGCCGGCCGTCCGCCTCATCCGCGCCATCGACCGTCAGGTCGAGCGCCGCCACGTCGTCGAGCGTCGTCAGCGGGATGTCGAGCGAGCCTGCCTGTGCTGCGGTAGCCAGCGAAGTCGGCACGCAGAGAAGGCGCAGGTTCTCCGCCTTCATTCGCGCCGCGAGCAGGTCGACGAAGATCGCCGCGGTTGAGCCCGTTCCGAGCCCGAGCGTCATCCCGTCCTCGACAAGAGAGAGCGCTTCGGCCGCGGCCGCCCGCTTGCCCGCTTCCCTGCCGCTCGCGCCGTCCTGCATGCTAGTCTCCATCGTGGTCTTGGCCCTGCCGGGCATTCGGTGCTCAGGCCACCCGGAAGGCATAGAGCCGGGCGAGAAGCGACGGCTCGGCGATGGCGAAGGGCGGAAAATCCGCGCTTTCCTCGAGCGGCTGCCATCGGCCGGTTTCCGTGAGGCTGTCGATCTTGGCGGTGAAGCCCTGTTCGCCCATCGTCTTCGAGACCGTGTTGAAGACGACGATGCCGCCGGGCCGGGTGACGCGAACCAGCTCGTCCAGCGTCTCGGGCGGCGCGTGGCCGGGCCCGAAGGCGCCGGAGCAGATGGCGCCGGCGAAGCGACCGTCGGGCTCGGGCAGCGGCGTGCCGAGACGGTGCAGGTAGGCAGCCGCGTAGCCCCGCCCACGGGCGACGCCCAGCATCCCTTCGGAAAGATCGACGCCCATGATCGTTTCGTAGCCGAGGACCTGCAATGCCAGGCCCACGAGCCCGGTGCCGCAGGCAGCGTCGAGGATCGGCGCCTCGCCCCGCGGCAGGTGTCGTGCCATCAGTCCCGCGGCTACTGCCGGCAGGTAGAAGCCCTTGGCCAGGTTTTCCGCGTCGTAGCGGGCGGCCCATTCATTGTAGGCGGCCGCCGTCTCCTCCGGCGTGGTCGCGCCGTAGACGCGCTCGAGATCGTCGCTTAACGACGTCATGGGCGGGCTTCCTTCGCGTATCGCGCTGCTGGGCGAGGCGGATGGCCGGACGGGCCGGCGGCCGCCCACTTGGACCGCGCCACCGGCCGGAGAGGATCACGATGTTCCTTAGCATCTTCGATGTTTTCAAGATCGGAATCGGTCCTTCGAGCTCGCATACCATGGGACCCATGACGGCGGCGGCGCGGTTTCTCGACGCGCTGAGGAGCGAGGAGCCGATCCCGGGTGCGGGGCCGGCGGTGCGCCTCGGCTGTCGGCTCCATGGCTCGCTCGCCCATACCGGGCGCGGCCATGCGACCGACCGGGCCGTGATGCTCGGGCTCGCCGGTTTTCGCCCCGACGTCTTCGATGCGGAGAAGGCGGCGGCCGCGGAGGCGGCGCTGCGGGAGACGAAGGTGCTGGATCTCAAGGGACTCGGCACGCTCGCTTTCGATCCGGAGGCCGATCTCGTTTTTGACTACGGGCCGGCGCTCGAGGCGCATACCAACGGCCTCGTGCTCTCGGCCTTCGATGCCGAAGGCAATCTTCGGCTCCGCGAGACCTATTACTCCGTCGGCGGCGGGTTCGTCCTGACCGAGGCGGAGATGGCCGAGCGGGACCGGCCGCGGAGCCCCGAGGGGCCGGACGTGCCCTTTCCCTTCGAGAACGCGGCGCAGATGCTCGACATGGCGCGGAGTGCGGGCCTCAGCATCGCCGAGCTGAAGCGCGCCAACGAAGAGACACGGATGAAGGGCCGGGCGCTCGATGAGAGCATCGACCGCATCTGGGCGGTGATGGATGCCTGCATCGAGCGCGGCGTGGGCACCGGTGGCGTGCTGCCCGGCGGGCTCAACGTGCGTCGCCGCGCCAAGCGCATCGCGGACAGCCTTGCGGAGGAGCGCGGTCGCAACCAGCAGCAGCCGCATGTGGCGAATGACTGGCTGTCGCTCTATGCCATGGCGGTGAACGAAGAGAACGCCGCGGGCGGGCAGGTTGTGACGGCGCCGACCAACGGGGCCGCGGGCGTGTTTCCGAGCGTGGTGCGCTATTATCGCGACCATGTGGTCGGCGCGACGCACAACGGGCTGCGCGACATGTTCCTGACGGGGGCGGCCGTCGGCGGGCTGATCAAGCACAATGCCTCGATCTCGGGGGCGGAGTGCGGCTGCCAGGCGGAGGTCGGCTCGGCCTCCGCCATGGCGGCCGCCGGGCTCTGCGCCGCCATGGGGGGCAGTCCCGAGCAGGTGGAGAACGCGGCTGAAATCGCGCTGGAGCACCATCTCGGCATGACCTGCGACCCGGTCGCGGGCCTCGTTCAGGTGCCGTGCATCGAGCGCAACGGCCTGGGTGCCATCAAGTAGGAGCCGTAAATAAACATAGCGGCCTCTGCTACAGCAGCAGCTATCCACGATAAAGTCAGAC
>JBCCDG010000153.1:0-9810 GCA_039030915.1 Pseudomonadota bacterium
GGCATCCTCCAGCGTCGCCTCGTCCGTCGCATAGCTCGCACGGAAGTTCGGGCTCGTACCGAAGGCCGCGCCGTGCACGACCGCCACCCCCTCCGCGGCGAGGAGCTCGGTCGCGAAATCCTCGTCCGTCTCGATCGTCTTCCCCTCCGGCGTCTTCTTGCCGATCAGCGCCCTGATCGAGGGATAGACGTAGAAGGCACCTTCGGGCGTCGGGCACTCGACGCCACTTGCCTGATTGAGCATCGAGACCACGAGATCGCGGCGCTTCTGGAAGGCCGCGCTGGAGCTTGCGATATAGTCCTGCGGGCCGTTGAGCGCCTCCACGGCAGCCCACTGGCTGATCGAGGAGGGGTTGGAGGTGGACTGGCTCTGCACCTTGCGCATCGCGGCAATGAGCTGTTCCGGCCCGGCCGCGTAGCCGATGCGCCAGCCGGTCATGGAATAGGCCTTGGACACGCCGTTCACGGTCAGCGTGCGATCCTTGAGGCCGGGTTCTACCTCGGCCGGCGTGCAGAACTCAAAACCCTCATAGGCGATGTGCTCGTACATATCGTCCGTCATGACCCAGACCTGCGGGTGGCGCATCAAGACATCCGTCAGCGCTTTCAGCTCGGTACGCGAATAGCCCGCGCCGGACGGGTTCGAGGGCGAGTTGAAGATGAGCCACTTGGTCTTGGGCGTGATCGCGGCCTCGAGCGCATCCGGCGTCATCTTGAACGCGGTCTCGATGCCCGTCTCGACCACCACCGGCGTGCCGCCGCCCAGCAGCACCATGTCCGGATAGCTCACCCAGTAGGGCGCCGGGATCAGCACCTCGTCGCCGGGGTTCAGCGTGGCGATGAGGGCGTTGTAGAGAACCTGCTTGCCGCCGGTGCCGACGCTCACCTCCTTCACCGAGTAGTCGAGCCCGTTCTCGCGCTTGAACTTCTCGGTGATGGCCTTCTTGAGCTCGGGCATGCCGTCGGGGGCGGTGTACTTGGTCTTCCCCGCATCGATCGCGGCCTTGGCGGCGGCCTTGATGTTGTCCGGCGTGTCGAAGTCCGGCTCACCCGCGCCGAGGCTGATCACGTCCTCCCCAGCGGCCTTCATCTCATTGGCCTTCGTGCTGATGGCGATGGTGGGCGAGGGCTTCACGCGGGCGAGGCTGTCGGCGAGGAAGGCCATGTGGATCTCCGAAGTTTTTTGCCGCCTCTTCCCTACGCCTGCAGGCGGGGATGGGACAAGGCGGCTTCGGCTCGCGGTCGCGTCGCCGCGGCGATGATGTGGGGACGCGGCCGCCTCCGTCCTATTCCGCGTTGAACGCCGGATGCGTTGGTGCGGGTCGGCGATGGCTGCCGGGTGATCACTCCGAGAAGGTCGGCGTCGCCTTCTTGCGCGCACGCCGACTATGACGGTTTTGCGCCGCAACTTTTGCGTTGCGTGTCGCGACGAGGGGGTTGGTTGTCGCGTTCGGGCGAGGCAAAGAGTGGCGATATTATGAAAACGGCGGCGTGCGACGCCCGGCCTCAGGGTCAGGCGCGGCCGCCTGGGCGGGCCGTCTCGTCCCGTCCCGAAGCGATGGCCAGGCCCCCGGACCGGGGGCGAGGAGCGGAGATGATGGACGATTTTAGCGACGGCGCCGCCACCTTCGGCGACCGTGTGGCGCTCGCGCGCGAGGCGCAGGGCCTGAGCCAGGCGCAGCTCGCGCGCCAGCTCGGGCTCCGGCTCGAGACGGTGCAGAACTGGGAGGGCGACCGCTCGGAGCCGCGCGCCAACAAGCTGCAGATGCTGGCCGGTTTTCTCAATGTCTCGATGGTCTGGCTAATGACGGGCGAGGGCGAGGGCGGCCCGGCCTATGACCCCGGCGAGGCGTCGGACCCTGGGGATCTGGCCACTGTGCTGGCCGAGATCGCGGCTCTGCGGGTCAAGCAGATGCGCATCGCCGAGCAGATGGGTCGGCTCGAGAAGCGGCTGCGCACGCTATCCGGCGCCTGAGCGCTCGGCGCGCGGCTTGCATCTGGTCACCAGCACCAGGACGCATCGCGTCCAACAGCTGGCGTGACGCTGACCTGTCCGAAGGGGCGAGGCATGGCAGGCAGGCTGCCGCATCGGCGAAAGCGGAGGCTTGGCGCATGACGGTGAGGGTTGGCGTCGATCTCGGTGGCACGAAGACGGAGGCGGTGGCGCTCGGCCCCGGGGACCGGGTGCTCGCCCGCGAACGGCTGCCGACCCCGCGGACCGACTATCACGGAATCGTCCGCACCGTGGTCGAGGCCGTTCAGCGCGTGGAAAGCACCATCGGCGCTTCGGCCCCCGCCATCGGCATCGGCATCCCGGGGGCCCTTTCACCCGTCACGGGGCTCGTACGCAACGCCAACACCGTCGTGCTGATCGGCAAGCCGCTGGACAGCGACCTCGAGGCGGCGCTCCGGCGCCCGGTGCGCGTGGAGAACGATGCGAACTGCTTCGCGCTGGCGGAGGCGCGCGCAGGCGCGGGCAGGGGATACGGCGTCGTCGCCGGGCTGATCCTCGGCACCGGCGCCGGCAGCGGCATCGTGGTCGACGGGCGGGTTCTGGTCGGTCCGAACCGGATCGCCGGGGAGTGGGGGCACACGGCGCTGCCGCGGCCCTCACCGGAGGAAAGCCCGGGTCCCGAATGCTACTGCGGTCGCCGCGGGTGCCTCGAGCTCTGGGTTTCAGGCTCGGGCCTCGAGCGGGACCACGCGGCAGCGAACGATGGCGCTACGATAGAGGGTGCCGCCATCGTTGCGGCGGCAGCGGCAGGGGATGCCGCCGCTGCGGCAAGCCTCGCGCGGCATCTCGAACGTCTCGGCCGCGGCCTCAGCCTCATCGTCAATATCCTCGACCCGGATGCGATCGTGCTGGGCGGCGGGCTGAGCAAGCTCGACCATCTCTACGAAGGGCTGCGGCAGGCGACGCGGCCGCATGTGTTCTCGGACTGCTTCGAGACGCCGATCCTGCGCAACGAGCTCGGCGACAGCGCGGGTGTCATCGGTGCGGCGTGGCTGTGGCCCGAGACGCCGGGGCCGGATATAGCGGCGGCCTGAGAAGACGAATGCGGAGGCGGCGATGAGCGGTGAGGCAGGCAAGGCGGGCGGCGGGAAAGCGCCGGGGCGCCCGGAGAGCCGGGAGACGCGTCTCAAGCGGCTCCGGATCCGGAGCTGGCGGCGCGGTATTCGTGAGATGGACATGCTGCTCGGCCCCTTCGCTGACGGTGCCGGCGGGCTCGTGGCGCTCGATGAAGGCCAGCTCGCGGCCTATGAGGAGCTTCTCGAGGAAAATGATCAGGACCTCTATGCCTGGATGAGCGGCCGTGCGGAGGTCGCGCTGCCCCACGCGCCGCTCATCGCCCATATCCGCGCCTGGCACGGCATCGCTTAGGCGCCGCCGATCCCGCAACCGATATCCATGGACGGCCAGCCCCGCATGCCATGATGAAGCGGGCCTCAGCGCCCGACTTCGGCGAGAGCCGTGACCCGGGCCGACCAGCGACCCTCAACGCTTGATCGGGTTGCGATCAGAGAACCGATTTTTGCTCGCGGTTCAACAATGTTCGGCCTTCTGCTCGACCTTGGCGCGGAGAGTGCATTTTGCCGTCGGCTTGCCGGGTCAATCCTTGCATGCGAGAGCTGAAGCCAAAGAAGCGAGGGAGAAACGCATGGCGGTGATCGGCTTCATCGGGCTCGGCAATATGGGCCTGCCCATGGCGAAGAACCTGGTGGCGGCGGGCCACGAGGTGACGGGTTTCGACCTTGCCGAGGATGCGCTTGTGGCGCTGGAGGCAGCGGGCGGCAAGCGGGCCGCAAGTGCCGCAGAGGCTGCCGCAGGACGCGCGATTGTCGTCACGGCGCTGCCGGCGGCGCGGCATGTGGAGGCTGTCTATCTCGGTGAGGACGGCATCCTCGCCGCCGCCGCGCCCGGCACCGTTTTCGTCGATACCTCCACGATCGATGTGGAGACGGCGCGCAAGATGGCCGCCGCCGCCGCCGAGGCCCGCCACATGATGGTCGACAGTCCGATGTCCGGCGGTGTGGGCGGGGCGACGGCCGGCACGCTCACCTTCATGGTCGGCGGCAGCGAGGCGGCCTTCGCCGCCGCACAGCCTGCGCTCGGAGCGATGGGCAAGAACATCTTTCACGCCGGCGACAACGGGGCAGGCGCGGCCGCGAAGATCTGCAACAACATGATGCTGGCGATCCAGATGATCGCCGTATCTGAGGGTTTCAATCTGGCCGAGCGCCTCGGCCTCGCGCCGGAGAAACTGTACGAGATTTCCTCTACCGCAACGGCGCGCTGCTGGTCACTCAACGACTACTGCCCCGCGCCCGGTCCTCAGCCGAAAGCACCCTCGAACCGCGACTACGCGCCCGGCTTTGCCGCCGCGCTCATGCTGAAGGACCTGCGGATCGCCATGGAGGCGGCGACGAGCGCAGGCGCGCATGTTCCAATGGGCGCCCAGGCGACGCAGCTCTACACGCTGATGGATATGGCAGGAATGGCGAATAAAGACTTTTCAGCAGTAATCCGTGTCTTGAAGGCCGACTTTCAGACGGGTTGACGGGGGCCGTTAATCAATTGTTTGCAAGTCCGCGTAAGCCTTGGCGCTGTGCCTGTCGTCCAAGGAGTGCCCAGTATGAAGCTTGCCCACAGCAACGTCGCCGATCGCGTCGATATCCGCGATCACGCGGCGACCCTGCCTGCCCCGTTCGGTCTCGGCGATTATGTCGAGACTCTGATGCTGATCGAACGGCTCCATCGCGAGCTCATCGACACGGTGAAATGCGCGCTCGAAGCGGCTGGGCGGACGGATCCTACGGCGGTTCAGGCTCTGATGCTCTATCATCTGGCCGAGCGCGAGATGACGGCGAGCGAGCTGGGCTCGCGCGGGCTCTACCAGGGCTCCAACGTGAGCTACAATCTGAAGAAGCTCGTGGACGGCGGTTTCGTCGAATATCGCCGCTGCACGACTGACGGTCGCGCCGTGCGCCTGAGCCTCAGCCGAAGCGGCCTTGAGGTACAGGAGATCCTCGAAGATCTCTTCCGCGGGCACGCCACGGCCTTCGGCAGCCTTGCGGGAGAAACCGGTATGGCCCCCGATCATCTGCCCGCCGCCTTGCGACTCATCCGGCAGTCGAGGATGGCTTCAGCGGCGCATGCACTGGGTTGAGCGGCCTTAGCGCAACACTCAAGCGGTAGTTGCGCGGCGAGATCAACTTATACGTGTGCGCGTCGGCGGTGAAAGAGCTGTTTCTATGCCCGGCGCCGTTGAAAAACAGGGTCGCCTTCGTTAAGCCTTAAACTGCGTCAACTTGGCGTAGATAACGATCTCGCTTCACGAGACGAGCAGGGGCAGCCCGAATGGAGCTTCGGGGTTTCGACAGTTACAACGTCAGTCTTGGCGACGAATTGCGCGGTGAACGGGCGTGTCGTGGTTGGACGATACGCGACGCGTCGCGCGAACTCTGCATCAAGCCGGCGCTGATCGAGGCGATCGAGAACGCGGATATCGCGGCATTTCCTAATAGAAGTGTCGTGCCGGGATATGTGCGGTCTTATGCACGATATCTCGACCTCGATGCGGACGAGATCTACAGGCGGTTCTGCGAAGAGTCCGGGTTTGAGTCGTCGCTCGCCAGCTACGGGATGACACAGGCGGGCGCTGGCACGAGCCGTGCCGCAACCGCGGGCGCCCTGAGCGGCGCGGTCGGGGCGGACTTCACCGCGTCGCGCTTTGCCGTAAAGCCGGCGCCCCGCCGAGTGGGTGCCGTTGTGTCGCTGGGGGGTATCGTCTCCGTGGCGGCCCTGGCTGCTCTCGTGGCCGGCCTCGGCTATGGCGGTTATCTCGTGCTGCAGGACATTCAGCGCGTGGGCGTCGCCCCGCTTCCGGAGGCGCCCGCTGTGGTCGCCGATGCGCCGGTGATCCCCGAGCCCGGGATCGACTATGCCGTGGCAGGTGCGGAGCGGCCCAAAGCGGACGCTTACGCCGCCGATGGCGTGATGTTCGCTTTCGCTCCGCCCGAGGCACTGGCCACACCGGCCCCGGCCAGGCGAGACGGCCCGATCGCGGCTATCGATCCCGATACGACAGGTCTCATCGCATCCTCTTACGAAGCCGCGCCGGTTCGCAGCGCGACCGGGCACCCTGCGGTCGATGACACATCGGGCCCCGATGCAATCACCTCCGGAGCGCTGCATGGCACTCCGGCCGATCGCATCGCAAGCGCCCCCGTCGGAGATCCGCTGGAGGGCCCCATTCTGCCCGCCTCGCTCGGGTCGTCCGATGTGGCGGAAGGCTCGGCGACTGGCCAAGGGACAACCGATCCGGCGCTGGCCGCGGCCGATGCAGCAGACGGTGCTCCGGTCGCGGTCGTGGCGAGCGACCGGGCCTGGGTCCGCGTCCGCGGCACCGGGCGCGACGTGCTCTTCGAAGGGATCATGGAGGCGGGCGACCGCTTCGAGTTGCCGACCGACACCGCGGGCGCAACGTTGAGGGCGGGCAATGCGGGCGGCATCTACATCGCGCTCGGCAGCACCCGCTTTGGCCCGCTCGGCCGCTCGGGCGAGGTCGTTAAGCGCGTGGCCCTCGACGCCGAGGCCGTGCGCGACGCCTATCCCGAGGCGTCCCGTGCGGCAGCGGCGGAACGGGAAGAGACGAGCGACATCGCAGGATTGTCGGACTGATATCGGTCACCACGACCCGCGCGGCGGTCCGACCGTTTGGACCGTTTTCGACCCGCGCGACAATGCCGAATGGCATGCAGCGGAGCATCCGACCCCTCGACGCCACGGCCCATCGCGCTTAGGTTTCCCGCGCGAAGCCGGCGCGCCGTCGGCCGCCCGGCAAGCCCGCGCTGAAAGGAGCCGTCCATGAGCCTCAACCACGTCCGCCCGTGGCGCAACATCTACCGTCGCGAGAGCCGGAAGATCCGCGTGGGCCGCGTCGAGGTCGGCGGGGACGCACCGATTTCGGTGCAGACGATGACGAATACGCTAACGACGGATGTGCAGGGCACCATTCGACAGGTTAACGAATGTGCCGAGGCGGGCGCCGACATCGTGCGCATCTCTGTGCCGGACGAGGAGAGCTCGGCCGCTCTCAAGGACATCGTCAAGAATATCGATGTGCCGATCGTCGCCGACATCCATTTCCACTACAAGCGCGGGATCGAGGCGGCCGAGGCCGGGGCCGCATGCCTGCGCATCAATCCCGGCAACATCGGTGACGAGCGTCGCGTGAAGGAGGTCATCAAGGCCGCGCGCGACCATGGCTGTTCCATCCGCATCGGCGTCAATGCGGGTTCGCTCGAGCGCGACCTGCTCGAGAAATACGGCGAGCCTTGCCCGGATGCGATGGTCGAGAGCGGGCTCGACCACATCAAGATCCTGCAGGATAACGACTTCCACGAGTTCAAGATCAGCTGCAAGGCCTCCGACGTCTTCCTCGCCGCGGCTGCCTATCAGCAGCTCGCCGAGCAGACGGACTGCCCGATCCATCTCGGCATCACCGAGGCCGGCGGGCTCGTCTCGGGCACGATCAAGTCGGCCATCGGGCTCGGCAACCTCCTCTGGATGGGGATCGGGGACACGATCCGCGTCTCCCTTTCGGCCGATCCGGTCGAGGAGGTGAAGGTCGGCTACGAGATCCTGAAGTCGCTCGGCCTGCGCCACCGCGGGGTCAATATCATCTCTTGCCCCTCCTGCGCGCGCCAGGGCTTCGACGTGATCAAGACGGTCGCGACGCTCGAGGAGCGGCTCGCCCATATCAAGACGCCCATGTCGCTCAGCATCATCGGCTGCGTCGTCAACGGGCCGGGCGAGGCGCTGATGACCGATGTCGGCTTCACCGGCGGCGGCGCCGGGCGCGGCATGGTCTATCTCGCGGGCAAGCAGTCCCACACCATGTCCAACGACGACATGGTCGAGCACATCGTGGAGCAGGTCGAGAAGAAGGCGGCAGCGATCGAGGCGGCGGAGGCGGAAGCGCAGAAGGCAGAGGTGACGGCGGCAGAGTGATGGCTGCAGCCTCATTTACCGCGTCGCGGTGTCGCGGCGCCGGAGGGCGGTCCTGATGCGCTGGGCTTTGCGCATAGCCGGCCTTCTCCTCGTTACGGTCTCCATCGCCGGGCTCTGGATCAGGGGCGTCGACCACGACCCGGCGCTCTGGCACGCGGATCCGACCGCTGCCGAGCGTACGGGCGCACCGAACGATGCACTCGCCGCCCCGGCCGACACGACCCGTGCCGCGCCCGATACCGTGCTCGTCTCAGCCCCGAGCGATCCCCTTGCCGCTTTCGATCGCGTGGCGCGCGGCAGCCCGCGCGTCGAGGTCGTCGCGGGCAGCGTCGAAGAAGGGCACATCACCTATGTTCAGCGGTCGGCCATCCTCGGCTTCCCGGATTATGTGAGCGCAAAGCGTGTGGAAGCTGCGACCGGCGCGTCCATCGCGGTCTGGTCGCGATCCCGCTTCGGGCACTCGGATCTCGGCGTCAATGCCGCGCGCCTGGCCGACTGGCTCGCCGCCGCGGGCTTCGAGTAACGCTGCGTCCGTAGGCCATCGGACCAAACCTATGGCAACACAGGGCCGGGGTTCGCGGTCCTCGGCCGGGCGACCCCGCAAAAACCGATCGCGGCAACCAGCCGCGATGCCGCTTGCTTCGCGCCTGGAGCCGTTAGAGGCCCTCGATAAGGATCAGACGCCGGGGCAGCCTTCGCCCTGGTGGCGCCAGATCGTGAGGTTGTCCGCCTCCTCGCAGCGCGAGGTGATCTCGCGCCCGCCGACCCGCAGGCAGGCGAGCTGGCCTACCTCGACGCGGTTGCCGGTGCTGTCGGTACAGTAGCAGTCCGGATAGCTGTAGCCTTCCTTCGCCGGCGGGCGGATCCAGCCCCGCGGCGCCTGCGACTGGGACGGTGGCTGTGCTTGGGTCGCAATCGAAGGCGCAGTGGAAGCGCCGTCCGCGACGGCGGGCAGCGGGGGCACCAGGAGCGCCAAGAGAGCGAGGGCGATCGAGAACCGTAACATGCCGATATGGTACACTGACTTGCGCCATTCTCAAAGCGCTAGCACTTGACCGGTTCCCGCCCCCCGCATAGGCGGTCGCGATGCTTCCCGAGGAACGCCTCAGCGAGATCGTCGCCCGCGCCGAATACCTGGAGGCGCGGCTCGCGGAGACGTCCGATCCGAGCGAGATTGCGTCCCTCAGCCGGGACTACGCAGCACTCCGCCCCGTCGTCGCCCGGATCGGGGAGTGGCGCGGCGCACGGACGGCGCTGGCGGAGGCGGAGGCGCTTCTCGACGACCCCGAAATGCGCGGCCTCGCGCGCGAGGAAGCAGCCGAGATCGGGGCGCGCTTGCCTGAAATCGAGCAGGCGCTTCGGCTCGCCCTCCTGCCCAAGGATGCTGCGGATGACGGTGCCGCGATCGTCGAGATCAGGCCGGGCACGGGTGGGGACGAGGCCGCGCTCTTCGCCGCCGACCTCCTGCGCATGTATGCCCGCTATGCCGATGCCATGGGCTGGAAACTCGAGATGCTGCAGGAGAGCCTCGACGCGCTCGGCGGCCTGCGAGAGGGGGTCGCCGTGATCCGGGGCGAGGGCGTCTTCGCCAAGCTCAAATTCGAGTCCGGCGTCCACAGGGTGCAGCGCGTGCCGGTTACGGAATCGGGTGGGCGCATCCACACCTCCGCGGCGACGGTGGCCGTCCTGCCGGAGGCCGCGGACGTCGATATCGAGATCCGGCCGGAGGATCTGCGGATCGACACCATGCGCGCCTCGGGCGCTGGCGGCCAGCACGTCAACACGACGGACAGCGCC
>JBCCDG010000154.1:0-9804 GCA_039030915.1 Pseudomonadota bacterium
AAGGAGCGGATCGTCGAATATCTGGCGGTGCAGCAGCGCTCGGCCAAGCTGAAGGGTCCGATCCTGTGCCTCGTGGGCCCGCCGGGCGTGGGCAAGACGTCGCTCGGCAAATCGGTGGCCAAGGCGACGGGGCGCGAGTTCATCCGCATCTCGCTCGGCGGCGTGCGCGACGAGGCGGAGATCCGCGGGCACCGGCGCACCTATATCGGCTCGATGCCGGGCAAGATCATCCAGGCGATGAAGAAGGCCAAGACCACGAACCCGCTGATCCTGCTCGACGAGATCGACAAGATGGGCCAGGACTTCCGCGGCGATCCGGCCTCGGCCATGCTGGAGGTGCTGGACCCCGAGCAGAACAGCACGTTCTCGGACCATTATCTGGAGGTGGAATACGACCTCTCGAACGTGATGTTCCTGACGACGGCGAACACATACAACATGCCCCAGCCGCTGCTGGACCGCATGGAGATCATCCCGCTCGCCGGCTACACCGAGGACGAGAAGCTGGAGATCGGGCGCCGGCACCTGTTGCCGAAGCAGGTCAAGGATCACGGGCTCAAGAAGGGCGAGTTCGAGATCGACGACGAGGCGCTCACCGAGGTGATCCGCCGCTATACCCGCGAGGCGGGCGTGCGGAACCTGGAGCGCGAGCTGGCGAAGCTTTGCCGCAAGGCACTGACCCAGATCGTGAAGGGCGACGAGAAGACCGTCGCGGTGACGGTGGACCGGCTCGAGGAGTTCCTGGGTGTGCCGCGCTTCAAGCACGGGCTGGCCGAGGAGCACGATCAGGTGGGTGTGACGACGGGGCTCGCCTATACGAGCGTCGGTGGGGACCTTTTGCAGATCGAGGCGCTGCGGCTGCCCGGCAAGGGGCGGATGAAGACCACGGGCAAGCTCGGCGATGTCATGAAGGAGTCGATCGATGCCGCGGCGAGCTTCGTGCGCGCCAAGGCGCCGCTCTATGGCGTGAAGCCGCCGATGTTCGAGAAGATGGATATCCATGTGCACGTGCCGGAAGGGGCCACGCCCAAGGACGGGCCGAGTGCCGGCATCGCGATGGTGACCTCCATCGTCTCGGTGCTGACGCAGATCCCGGTGAGGAAGGACGTGGCGATGACCGGCGAGGTCACGCTGAGGGGCAACGTGCTGCCCATCGGCGGGCTGAAGGAGAAGCTGCTTGCCGCGCTGAGGGGCGGCATCAAGACCGTGCTGATCCCGAAGGACAACGTGAAGGACCTGCCGGAGATCCCCGACAACGTGAAGGAGGGGCTGGATCTCATCCCCGTCGAGAGCGTGTCGGAGGTGCTGAAGGTTGCTCTGGTCGAGGCGCCCGAGCCCATCGAGTGGGACGAGGATTGCTTCGAGGCCACCGAGCCGCCGACGGCCGGCGCCGAGGAGGACGCCGCGCAGACCGGTCTCGCCCACTGAGCAGCGGTTCCTCGCAAGACGCAGAACGGTCCGGGTGTCGCCCCGGGCCGTTCTCGTTTGCGGTCTGCGCAAGGCCGGGGGGCGGCTGACGGGCGCCCTCGGCTCGGCGCTTCGCGCCTCACGAGCCCACCCGCCAGCCATCGCCCCCCTGGGTTGCGGCCGCGGCTTACTCCGCCGCGATCTTGTCCTGCGTCTTGGTCTCGAAATCGCCGGCGTCATGGCGTTCGTGAAGCTGTTCGGACGGGTCGCCCGAGACGCGGTTGACCATGCGCCCGCGCTGGACGGCGGGGCGCTCCAGAAGCTTTTCGGCCCAGGCGACGACGTTCCTGTAGCTGGTCACGTCGAGAAACTCGGCCGCGTCGTAGAGACGGCCGAGGGCGAGATTGCCGTACCAGGGCCAGATGGCCATGTCGGCAATGGTGTAGTCCTCGCCCGCGATGAAGGGCTTTGTCGCCAGCTCCTTGTCCAGGAGATCCATATGGCGCTTGGCCTCCATCGCATAGCGGTCGATCGGGTATTCCATCTTGAAGGGCGCATAGGCGTAGAAATGGCCGAAGCCGCCGCCGAGGAACGGGGCCGAGCCCATCTGCCACATGAGCCAGTTGAGCGTCTCGGCGCGCTTCGGCCCGCTGGCGGGCAGGAAGGCGCCGAACTTCTCGGCGAGATGGATGAGGATCGATCCGCTCTCGAAGACGCGCACGGGCTCGGGGCCCGAGCGGTCGACGAGGGCAGGGATCTTGGAATTGGGGTTCGCCTCGACGAAGCCCGAGCCGAACTGGTCACCGTCCCCGATCCGGATGAGCCAGGCGTCGTATTCGGCGCCGGTATGACCCGCGGCCAGCAGTTCCTCGAGCATGATCGTGACCTTCACGCCGTTGGGCGTGCCGAGGGAGTAGAGCTGCATCGGGTGCCGGCCGACGGGCAGGTCGCGCTCGAACTGGGCGCCGGCGGTGGGCTTGTTGATGCTCGACCATTTGCCGCCGCTTGCGGTCTCGGCATTCCAGACCTTGGGGGGTTCGTAGCCCGGGGGCTGGTTGGCCGGCTTTTCTTCGGTATCGGACATGTGGGTCTCCTCCGCGTGGGATGCTGCGGGTGTGGGCGATAGCTAAGCCTTAGTGGACGCGTTTCATCCCGAGGGGGCGTCACTTCTCTCTTGAGCCGGGCGCAACAATGGGGGCGAGGCGATGCGATGCGGGGCGTTGACGCGCCGGGGCAGGGCACCCTAGAGGAGGAGCGCGCGCTGCGCCGGGCACGAAGCCCGCGGCGGCGCCCCGAGCGGTGCTGCCGGTCGGAGGGCGGTTAGCTCAGTTGGTAGAGCGCCTCGTTTACACCGAGGATGTCGGGAGTTCGAGCCTCTCACCGCCCACCATGCTTCTCCCGCGATGCCCGGGCGGCTGCCGGCGGCGCCCGTCGCGCCCCCGGCCATGCGCCGGGCAGAAAGCGCGCGATGCCGCTTGACGGGTCGCGCCCCGCTCCTTTATCACCCCGCGCACGCCGGGCGATGCCCTGGTGGGCGAGCGGTTGTAGCTCAGTTGGTTAGAGTACCGGCCTGTCACGCCGGGGGTCGCGGGTTCGAGCCCCGTCAACCGCGCCAGCCCGCCAGACCACGATGCCGGCGCAGCCTGCGCGGTTGTAGCTCAGTTGGTTAGAGTACCGGCCTGTCACGCCGGGGGTCGCGGGTTCGAGCCCCGTCAACCGCGCCACCTTCCCATTCGATGAGCGGTATCCGCGCGGTTTTGCGCGGTCATGGCATGTTGTCCCGTGGCCTCGCCCGGCCGGTTGCGCCGCGCTGCGACGCGCTGGCGACCGAGCAACGGCGGGGCCTTTGGCGGAGCCCTGCGCTTTCCCGGCCAACGGTCTTTCAGCGGAAACTTTTCGGCTGCGCCGCAATCCTTGCGTGATACTGTCGCTCACGCGGGTGCAGCGCGTTGACCGCGCCCCCGCAGGCCCTCTAAGGGTCATTGCGCGGGACGGGATGCGTCCCCGAAACCGACGGAGGTCGCGCATGGACGCGCTGCTGGCGAACTACCTGCCCATCATCGTCTTTCTCGGGGTCGCCATCGGGCTGGGGCTGGTGCTGATGGTCGCGGCCTGGGTGCTGGCACGGCGCAGCCCGGATGCCGAGAAGGTCTCGGCCTATGAATGCGGGTTCAACGCCTTCGACGACGCGCGCATGAAGTTCGACGTGCGGTTCTACCTCGTCTCGATCCTCTTCATCATCTTCGACCTGGAGATCGCGTTCCTCTTTCCCTGGGCCGCGGCCTTCGGCGGGCTTTCGGATCTCGCCTTCTGGTCGATGATGCTGTTCCTCGCCGTCCTGACGGTCGGCTTCGCCTATGAGTGGAAGAAGGGAGCGCTCGAATGGGAGTGACACCCAGCGGCGGCACCAGCGGGCATGCGGCCCTGGCCTACGGGGCCGGGCAGGACCGTGAGGTGGTGGCGCGCAACATCTCCAACGAATTGGCGGACAAGGGCTTTCTGCTGACGAGTGCGGACGATCTCATCAACTGGGCGCGCACCGGCTCGCTCATGTGGATGACCTTCGGGCTCGCCTGCTGTGCCGTGGAGATGATGCAGACCTCGATGCCGCGCTACGATGCCGAGCGCTTCGGGATCGCGCCGCGCGCCTCCCCGCGCCAGTCGGACGTGATGATCGTGGCCGGCACGCTCACCAACAAGATGGCGCCGGCGCTGCGCAAGGTCTACGACCAGATGCCGGAGCCGCGCTACGTGATCAGCATGGGCTCCTGCGCCAACGGGGGCGGGTACTACCACTACAGCTACAGCGTGGTGCGCGGCTGCGACCGGATCGTGCCCGTGGACATCTACGTGCCCGGCTGCCCGCCGACGGCGGAGGCGCTCCTCTACGGCATCCTGCAGCTCCAGCGGAAGATCCGCCGGACCGGCACGATCACGCGCTGAGGGGAGCGGAAGATGGCAGTATCGGAGAGCCTCGACGAGCTCGGCGAGATGATCGCGCTGGCGCAATCTGACGGCGTGGTGAGCCATGAGGTGGTGGCAGGCGAATTGACGGTCCACGTGACGCGGTCCGGTCTGCGCCCGCTGATCGCGCATCTGAGGGACAATGCGGCCTGTGCCTTCACCACGCTGGTCGACATCACCGGCATCGACTGGCCGGGGCGCGAGCGGCGCTTCGACGTGGTCTACCATTTCCTCTCGATCCCGCAGAACCAGCGCATCCGCGTAAAGGTGCAGGCGGGCGAGGACGAGACGGTGCCCTCGATCAACGATCTCCATCCCTCGGCCAACTGGTTCGAGCGGGAGGTCTTCGACATGTTCGGCGTGCTCTTCTCAGGCCATCCGGATCTGCGGCGCCTGCTGACGGATTACGGCTTTCGCGGCTACCCGCTCCGCAAGGACTTCCCGACCACGGGCTATGTGGAAGTGCGCTACGACGAGACGGAGAAGCGCGTGGTCTACGAGCCCGTGAAGCTGGTGCAGGAGTACCGCAGCTATGCGCCGCTGTCCCCCTGGGAGGGGGCGCAATACGTGCTGCCGGGCGACGAGAAGAGCGGCTGAGGACGCGTAGGGAGGGTTTGCCCATGGAAGTGATCCTGAGCATCGCGCTGGCGGCGGCCGTGATCGTCGCGCTCTGGCGCATCGTGCCGCGGGCGGGGTTGTCGCCCTGGTGGGCGCTGGTGGTGCTGATCCCCGTACTGGGGCTGCCGGCGCTGCTTCTCTACATGGCCTTCACGCCGTGGCCGGGCGACGGGCCGCAGGACGGCTAGCGCATGGGCACGATCTTTCTCATCGCCTTCTTCGGCGTCATCCTGTTCTCGCTCTGGCGCATCCTGCCGCGGGCGGGGCTGTCGCCCTGGTGGGCACTGGCCTCGCTGGTCCCGTTCGTCGGGCTGCCGGGGCTGCTCTTCGTGCTGGCCATGCGGCCCTGGCCCGGGGATCGGGAGGGGAGCGCGCAGTGATGGATGGCGGGCAGGACAGCGGCGAGGCGGCGCTGAGGGCCGCGGGGGAGGCTTACTGCATCGCCCTGCAGGATGCGGATATCGGGGTTCTCGAGGCGCTTTTCCACGAGAACTGCCATCTCTACGCGCTCGGCGCCGAGGGGCTGGTGGACTGGCCGCGGGAGCGCTTTCTCGACCGGGTGCGCGAGCGTGGATCGGCGGGCGAGCGGATGGCGTTCCGCGTGCTCTCGGCCGAGACCTCCGGGCCCGCGATGGGGCGGGTGCATCTCGAAGTCGCGGTGCCGGGGCGGTACTTCGTGGACTACCTCGACTTTCTGAAATTCGATGACGGCTGGCGGGTGATCGCGAAGGTCTTCCGCGTGGCCGAGGGACCGGCGGTCTGAGAGGTGATGTGATGGACGGCAGCAATATCGACCTGGCCGAGGGCGAGCAGCGCATCCGGAACTTCAACATCAATTTCGGGCCGCAGCACCCGGCGGCGCATGGCGTGCTGCGCATGGTGCTGGAGCTCGACGGCGAGGTGGTGGAGCGGACCGATCCGCATATCGGGCTCCTGCACCGGGGCACCGAGAAGCTGATGGAGAGCCGGACCTACCTCCAGAACCTCCCCTATTTCGACCGGCTCGACTATGTGAGCCCGATGAACCAGGAGCATGCCTGGTGCCTGGCGATCGAGCGGCTGACGGGGACGGAGGTGCCGCGGCGCGGCCAGCTCATCCGCGTGCTCTATTGCGAGATCGGGCGCATCCTCAACCATCTGCTGAACGTCACCACGCAGGCCATGGACGTGGGCGCGCTCACGCCGCCGCTCTGGGGGTTCGAGGAGCGCGAGAAGCTGATGGAGTTCTACGAGCGTGCCTGCGGGGCGCGCCTCCATGCGGCGTATTTCCGCCCCGGCGGGGTGCATCAGGACCTGCCGCCCGAGCTTATCGACGATATCGAGGCCTGGTGCGACCCGTTCCTCGAGGTCTGCGACGATCTCGAGACGCTGCTGACCGACAACCGCATCTTCAAGCAGAGGAACGTCGATATCGGGGTGATCAGCCTCGAGGAGGCGCAGGCCTGGGGCTTCTCGGGCGTGATGGTGCGCGGCTCGGGCTGGGCCTGGGATCTCAGGCGCGCGCAGCCCTATGAGTGCTACAGCGAGTTCGATTTCGGCATTCCCGTCGGCAAGAACGGGGACTGCTACGACCGCTATCTCTGCCGCATGGAGGAGATGCGGGAGAGCGTGAAGATCATGCGCCAGTGCATCGAGAAGCTGCGCTCCTGCGAGGGCGAGCCCTTCACCGAGCGCGGCAAGATCGGCCCGCCGACGCGGGGGGACATGAAGACCTCGATGGAGGCCCTCATCCATCACTTCAAGCTCTATACCGAGGGCTTCCGCGTTCCGGCGGGCGAGATCTATGTCGCCGTGGAGGCCCCGAAGGGCGAGTTCGGCGTGTATCTCGTGTCGGACGGCACGAACAAACCCTACCGCGCCAAGCTCCGCGCCCCCGGCTTCCCCCACCTCGCCGCGATGGACCACATCTGCAAGGGCCACATGCTGGCGGATGTGAGTGCCATCCTGGGCTCCCTCGACATCGTGTTCGGGGAGATTGACCGGTGAGAGGCCGCGATGTCGGAGCGCGAGAGCACGCTTGTTCAACCGACGGATCGACCCGGGTTCGGGGCCATCGGGGAGCCGGCGGACAGCATAGCGCCGATCACGTTCTTCGTGCTCTTCCTCGCGGCAGGGGGCGTCGGCTCTTTCCTGTTCGCGGGCTGGGCGGCGCGGCGGAGCGGTCCACGGCTCTGGCTGCTAACCGCCCCGCTGGCAGGAGCGGCCGTCTTGGGCACCACTTGGATCGCGTTGCGCGTGCTCTTCCCGTGATCCGATCCGCTGTTGTGACTGCGATCCTGGGCGTGATGCTGGGCTCGGCTGCCGTGGCGGAGGAGAGCTACCTAGCAACCTTGCCTGAGAACGATCCGTGGCTTCTAACCATCAACGAAATGGCCGCGAACGGATGCCGGGCGGAGCCTGGTGAGTTGATGATGGCGGCCATGGAGCGGGGCATCATGCCGGACGCAACGATGGACCGCCTCGGCAAGACCGCGGCCTCGGGACATCTCGATTCCGAGGGTGGCGATGCGGATGGCGAGAACCTCTATATCCTGAAGAACTGGAAAGGCTGCTGATGCTGCGCCGTCTTCATTCAGAACAGCCCGAGGGGTTTGCGTTCACGGATGCGAACCGGGAGTGGGCGGAGAAGCAGCTGAAGAAGTACCCTGAGGGACGGGAGGCTTCGGCGATCATTCCGCTGCTCTGGCGGGCGCAGGAGCAGGAGGGGTGGCTTAGCCGCCCGGCCATCGAGCATGTCGCGGATATGCTGGGCATGGCGCGGATCCGGGCGCTGGAGGTGGCGACATTCTACTTCATGTTCCAGCTGCGACCCGTTGGCAGCGTTGCGCATATTCAGGTTTGCGGCACGCTCTCCTGCATGCTCTGCGGGGCGGAGGATCTGGTGGGCGTCTGCAAGGAGAAGATCGCCAAGCGGGCGCACGACCTTAGCGCCGATGGCAAGTTCTCCTGGGAGGAGGTCGAGTGCCTCGGCGCCTGTGCCAATGCGCCCATGGTGCAGATCGGGAAGGACTATTATGAGGACCTGACGGTCGAGAGCTTTCGCGGGATCCTCGATGCGCTCGCGCGGGGCGAGGTGCCGGCGCCGGGCTCCTACAAGGGCCGGTTCGCGTCGGAGCCCGAGGGTGGGCTGACCTCGCTCATGGATCAGAAGGTCGTGCACAAGGGCAATGCGTCGGTCGAGATCGCGGCGGTCGTGGGCGACACGATCAAGCGCATCGACGGGCAGGAGCCGCTCTACAAGGTTGGCGTGGTCGAGACCCTGCCGGAGCGACCGCAGGCGGTCGAGGTGCAGGCGGGCGATTTCGAGCGCGTTGGCGAGGAGACGGAGCGGCGGAGCGACAAGGCCAAGGCCTGGCCCGCGACGGGCAGCGTTGTGGAGGGCGAGCCGAAGGGCAGTGGCGTCGATATCTCGGCGACGCCAGCGGCTAATGCTGGGGGCGATTCTGGGGGCGAGGAGCCTGCCGAGGCGGAGCCCGAGCTCTACGAGGCGGCGCCAGAGGGCGGTGGCGACGACCTGAAGACGATCAAGGGCGTCGGCCCGAAGCTCGAGAGCACCTTGCACGAGCTCGGCGTCTATACCTTCGCGCAGATCGCGGCCTGGGGGCCGGCCGAGATCGCCTGGGTCGACAACCGGCTGAACTTCAAGGGCCGCATCGAGCGGGACGACTGGGTGGGCCAGGCAAAGGCGCTGGCGAAGGGCGAAGAGCCTTCCTGAAGGAGAGAGCGATGCTCGAGGACAAGGACCGCATCTTCACCAATCTCTACGGCATGGCCGACCGCAGCCTGAAGGGCGCGAAGGCGCGGGGGCATTGGGATGGGACGGCCGACCTGATCGCGCGGGGGCGCGACGGGATCGTCGATGAGATGAAGCAGTCGGGCCTGCGGGGGCGCGGCGGTGCCGGGTTCCCGACCGGGCTCAAATGGTCGTTCATGCCGAAGGAGTCGGATGGGCGGCCGCACTACCTCGTCGTGAATGCGGACGAGTCGGAGCCCGGCACCTGCAAGGACCGGGAGATTATGCGGCATGATCCGCATATCTTCATCGAGGGCTGCCTCGTCGCCAGCTTCGCCATGCGCGCGCACGCCTGCTACATCTACATTCGCGGCGAATATATCCGCGAGCGCGAGGCGCTGCAGCTCGCCATCGACGAGTGCTATGACGCGAACCTGCTGGGGGACGACAACGTCCACGGCTGGCCAATGCACGTCTATGTCAGCCATGGCGCCGGCGCCTACATTTGCGGCGAAGAGACGGCCCTGCTGGAGTCGCTCGAAGGCAAGAAGGGCATGCCGCGCCTTAAGCCGCCATTCCCCGCCAATATGGGCCTCTATGGCTGCCCGACGACGGTCAACAATGTGGAGTCGATCGCCGTCGCGCCAACCATTCTGCGGCGCGGCGCGGCCTGGTTCTCTGGGCTAGGGACGCCCAACAATACCGGCACGAAGCTGTTCTGCATTTCAGGGCATGTCGAAAAGCCCTGCACGGTGGAAGAGGAGATGGGTATCACCTTCCGCGAGCTCGTCGAGAAGCATTGCGGCGGTGTGCGCGGCGGCTGGGACAACCTTCTCGCGGTCATCCCCGGCGGATCGTCCGTACCGGTGCTACCGGCCTATCAGTGCGACGACCTCAAGATGGATTTCGACACGCTTCGGAACCTGAAATCCGGCCTCGGCACCGCCGCCGTGATCGTGATGGACAAGTCGACCGATATCGTCCGCGCCATCGCCCGCATCTCCTACTTCTACAAGCACGAGTCCTGTGGCCAGTGCACGCCCTGCCGTGAGGGTACGGGCTGGATGTGGCGCGTGCTGCAG
>JBCCDG010000155.1:0-9533 GCA_039030915.1 Pseudomonadota bacterium
CACCCCGGACGGCGCCTGGACCGGCACCCTCGAACTCAACCGGGACATCTTCACCCGGCAAACCGCCAAGACCCTCGCTGCCTCCCTCCAAACATTCGCAAAAATCACCGCAGAAAAAACAAACAAACCAATCAAAAGGATTGAACCGGATGATTCGGTGATTGCGGCCCTGTCGGCGCTGGCCGCTTGCGACGCCAGTTCCACCCCTGCCCTTCCGGCGCAATCCGGCATCGCGCATCGTATGACCGTGGAGGCCGTGCGCGCGGCCATGGCGGGAGTTCTGGGCATCGATATCGATGTGGAGGCCAATTTCTTCGCCGCGGGGGGCAATTCGCTCGCCGCCGTCTCACTTGCGGCGCATCTCGCGCGCGAGCTGGACGCCGAGGTGAGCGTGCAGGCCGTCTTTGCCTGCCCGACACCTGTCGCTCTTGCAGCGCATATCGACGGGGCCGGGCCCACGGCACCCGCGGCACCGGAGATCTCCGTTCTGCGGGATGGAGGCTGCGCACCGGCGCGGGCGGTCATCTGCCTCCCTCCGGCGACGGGTCAGAGCCGTTGGGCACAGCCGATTGCGGCGCTCCTGCCCGACGACGTGCGCATCCTGAGCGCGCGACTGCCGGGATTGCTGGAGGAAGAGGCACCGGCGAGGAGCATCGAGAAGCTCGCCGCGCGATGGCTGGAACTGCTCGAGGAAGCCCGCTTTCCGAAAGACGTGACGATACTTGGCTGGTCCCATGGCGGGCATGTCGGGATGGAACTGGCGTCCCTATTGGTGGCGGCGGGATACCGTCTGCGCGCGCTCGTCGTGCTGGACTCTGCGGCACCGCACAGGTTGAGCGGCACCCCACCCGAAAGCGATGCCGCACTCTTGCGCCAGCTTCTGGCCGAAGTTCGACCGGGCGTCGAAGCCGATCGGGCCGCGGAAGACGTCGAAGAGTGGGTGAAGGCATTCCGCGACCTGCCGATCACTGACGCCCCCGGGCCGCTCGACGCCGATGGGCTGAAACGCCTCGCACAGGTCGTACGCGCGGCAATCGAGGCCGGGAATGCGTATGCGCCCTCCTCAGGCGAGCACCGGATCACGCTCATCCGCGCCGCTAACGGGCGAGATCCCGCGGTGCCGGGTGCCCTGTGGTGGGATGAGCTGACGAGTCGGGCGGTGACAGTCGACTGGGTCGACGGGACGCATACCACGATGGTGACCGGTGCTGGCGCACACAGCATTGCGAACATCCTTACCCGTCTGCTGGATGAAGACCGGGATTGAGAGCCCTGCCCCGAAGTCCGGTGATGGAGGGGTCATCGACAGGTTCCACGACGAGGGCTTCTCCCCGCTTCGCGACCGCGGCGCGTGATCTGGCAATCGATCATCTTGGCACATCGACCGCTTTCTGACTGCAGTCCAGAGCGGTTCCCGAACATTCTGGCTATCGTCGAAGCGTCGCTCGACGGCGACCAGGATGTCGTGCGCATCAAATTCACTGTAAGCGGGGCGTACGGTCCACATTGCTGACGAGCGCTTGGTGAGGTTCAAACGATCCCGTTCATGAGGGAGCGTGAGCGCCCGGGGCGCGGGTTTGCGATGTGGCGCGCCGGCACGGGATGACGCCGCAGCAGCTCTCGACCTGGCGGGGACTCGCGTGGAAGGGTAGGCTCGCGCTGCTGGAGATGCCGTGACGGAGCCCGCCTTCGCCGTGCTCGCGGTCGACGATGCGATCCCGCGACGGGGCCCGGTAGAGGGTGGAGTGTGCCCCTCCGGCCGAAGGGGCCCACTCCAGTGATCCGCGACCTCTGGGAGGGCATCCCGCACCGCAGGTCTCTCCCTTGTTCCTGCTGCGGGTGAGCGGCTAGCATCGTGATCCCGTCATGGCCCAGAGGCAGCCCATGCGCGTCTTCCATCATCCAGGCACCGCCGCTCATGCGCCCGACTTCTTCCTGGTGCGCGGCCGCCTGGTCGCGAACGAGGAGCGGCCGGAACGGGCGGCATTGCTGCTCGAAGGGCTTGCGCGGTCGGGGCTTGCATCCGAGGTACCGCCTCCCGCCGGACGCGGCCCGCTCCTCTCGGTTCACGGGGCGGACTATCTCGCCTTTCTCGAAACCGCGCATGCCGCCTGGCAGGCGCTGCCGGGGGCGGGAGCGGAGGTCGTGGGCAATATCCACCCTCATCGCGGTGTCGGCACCTATCCAGACAGCATCGTGGGCCGGGCGGGGTGGCACATGGCCGACACCGCCGCCCCCATCGGCGCCGGTACGTGGGAGGCGGCGCGGCTCGCCGCGGACTGTGCGGTAGCGGCGGCCGATGCGGTGCTGAGCGGGGCGTCGCGCGCCTATGCCCTCTGCCGCCCGCCCGGGCACCACGCCTATCAGGACATGGCAGGAGGGCACTGCTTTCTGAACAATGCCGCGATTGCCGCAGCGCATCTGCGCCGTTCGCATGACCGGGTGGCGATCCTCGACATCGACGTGCATCACGGCAATGGCACGCAGGACATCTTCTATGACCGTGCCGACGTGCTGACGGTCTCGATCCACGCCGACCCGCACGGCTTCTACCCCTTTTTCTGCGGCCATGCGCATGAGCGCGGCGCGGGGGTGGGGCGTGGCGCCAATCTCAACCTTCCATTGCCCCTCGGCAGCGGCGATGCGGCCTGGCTCTCTGCACTCGAAGCGGGCATGGCGGCCGTCACGGCCTTCGCCCCCGGCGCCGTGGTGCTCGCCCTCGGCCTCGACGTGCATGAGGACGACCCGCTCCGAGGCCTGTCCGTCACAACGGAAGGCCTTGCGGCGGCGGGACGGCTCCTCGCTGGACTGCGAACGCCGATGGTGATCACACAGGAAGGCGGCTACCTTTCCCCCGCCCTCGCCGACACCATCGCCGCGTTTACGGGCGGCCTCCTCGGCAGCTCAGGCTGACCGGCGGGCCATGCCTTGCCCGAGCGTTGCGACCGCAGCCTCGGCCGCCTCCAGCGCCCCCTCCAGAAAGCCACCCTCCCGCGCCGCAACCTCGCTGCCTGCGAAGATGAGCCCGCGGGCGCGCAAAGCTTCGAGCGCACGCGGCATGCCGTAGGCGGGGTGCCCGGCGGGGAGCGTCCAGTCTGCGCGCGTGGCGGTCTCCGCCTCAACCGCCCAGTCCTGCAGCAGGAACGCCACCGGTCGGGCCGCATGGTCGCCGAAGAGCCGGGCAAGCTGTTCGGTGACGGCGGTTTCGAGCGCCGCCCGCCCGATCTGCCGCGCGGCGGCGGGCATACCGAAGAAACCGAAGAGCGCTCCGCCGTCGCTATCCGGCGGGCTGGCATCATGTATCTCCGCAAGCGGCCCACGGTGGCTGATCGCCGTCCCAGAGAACCCGGCCGCCCGCCAGAACGGCCGGTCATAGACCGTGACCGCCTTGGCATGGCCCGCCATCCATGTCGGCACCGCTGCGAGCGCGGCGACGGCATGCGCCGGCAGCTCGGGGGCGAAATCGATGCTGCAGACGAGGCGCGGTGGCAAAGCCAGTATCACGCTGCGCGCCAGCTCGGTCACGACTGCTGCGTGGTCCGACACGGCAGCTGTCACCTCGACACCTGCTTCGACTTCCGCGATCCGCTCCACCCGCGCATCAAGGCGCAGCCTTTCCCTCGGCAGACCTTGCGCCAGCACCTCCGCCAACGCGCCGACGCCGCCACCGATTCTCAGGGCGCCGGCCATCGGTGCCATGTCGAGATCGCGGCGCACCGCACCGGCGCGATCCTCGAAGACGAGCTGGCCCGCCGCATGCTGCCGAAAGACGCTCAGGCCAAAGCGCTCGGCCATCGCCAGCATTCGCGCGTTCTGTGGCCAGATCCAGGCCGGGCCCAGGTCGTAGCGCGCCGCTGCCGCCCCGGCGAACACCGAGAGCGCTCGGCCACCCACCCGCGCTCTGGCCTCCAGGAGGAGCCAGTCCCGCCCCGCCCGCTCCAGGGCATCGGCAACGGCCAAGCCCGACAACCCGCCGCCGACGATCAGCACATCGCGCACGGGCTCAGACCATCGCTCTCAGGTGGCCGGTCTTGATCCAGAGCTTCGCGCCCACGGCACCGGCGGTCGCCACAAGCGGACGATCCGGAGGCAGGCGCAGCCAGTCCCAGGGTCCGAGCCGGTCGCCGCCTTCCTCGAACCCGCCCTCCAGCACGAATACCTCCAGGCCGCCATGCCCGTCGAGCCGCACTTCGGCGCCCGGCGCCCAGGTCTCGAGCCGCACGTCTTCCCGCGCATCGACGAAGAGGGGAAGCACGCTTACGCCGGGCCGATCCGCCGCTGGCACGAGCGCGGACTTCTGCGTGGCGATCCGAACATGCGTCCTGTCCTCCGGCGCGAACTGATGGAGCTTGACCAGGATCGTCGTGCCTTGCGGCGCGGAGGGGGCGTGGTGCGACGTGGGCGGGTTGCGGATATAGCTGCCCGCTGGAAAGGCGCCGTGCTCGTCCTCGAAGACACCGTCGAGCACCAGAAACTCCTCCCCGCCGTCATGCGTGTGCGGATGGAATTCGGCGTTGGGCGCGAAGCGTACCACCGTCGTCGCCCGCGCAACCTCGTCACCGATCCGATCGAGCATCTTGCGCTCGACCCCCTGCATGGGCGAGGGGCGCCAGTTGTTCTCCTCGTTCCTGACCACGACGCGAGCCGTGAAGTCTGCATTCAGTTCCATGGATCTGCCTCCTCTCCACCGACGGTTACGCGGCGTTCAGTTCCGTCCGGCGTCCGCAGCGCCGTCGGTATCGAGGAACTACGACCTGGCCGGTTCTGCTTCCACCGCCCACGATGCGGGATGCGGGTCACGGCGGCGGTCTCCCTTTGCGCTACCGCTCGTCGAATTCCCACGTTCCGTCCGAGCGATGGCCGGACGTTCAACATCGTGAGGACTGGAAACCTCGTCAACCTATCGATAGGTAGATTTTCATCGATCTCGCAGCCGGCAGCGAAAGACTGCCATAGGGCTGCACCGGCTGGAGGGAGACGATGAGGGGCGAGACCGCGGAGCGCATTCTCGACGCGGCGGAGAAACGGGTTCGCCGGGCCGGCTATAACGGCTTCAGCTTCCGTGACATCGCTAAGGATGTGGGCGTCAAGAGCGCGAGCGTCCACCACCATTTTCCAACGAAGGGCGCGCTCGTCGCCCGACTGGCGGAGCGATACACTGAGCGGTTTATGACGGCGCTCGAAGCGGCGGCGCGGACGGAGGGCTCGGTGCCGGCGATGCGAAGGCTCTTCCGAAAGTCGTTGGAGGATGACAACCGCATGTGCCTCTGCGGGATGATGGCGGCCGAGAGTGACACGCTTCCGCCAACCGCCGCTGCTGCAGCCCGCCGGTTCTTCGAGCGTTTGCTCGATGCCCTCGGCGGCGGGCCGTCATCGCAAGACGCCGCTACTCGCCAGCGGGCATTTCACATTGTCGCCACGCTCGAAGGCGCCTTGCTTCTCGCCCGCGTGCTCGGCGATCCGGGCGCGTTCGACCGTGCGACCGAAGCATTGTCGGTCTAGCTTCGGAGGATCCACGGCTCGGCGACGGCGCGCCCCTCGGTGCCGGCCGTGGTAAGCGCATCGACCGCCAGCATCGTCAGCTCCTCATAGATCACGGGCTTGCGGATCACCGCGAAGATGCCTAGCGCATGCTCGACCTCCCCGAGCATGAAGCGGGTATCGGCGGTGACGAGCGCGACCGGCAGCGCCTTCAGGCCATCCATGCCTCGAAGGCGCCGAACCGTCTCGATGCCGTCGATACCCGGCATGTTGAGATCGCTCAGCACGAGATCGGCGGGTTCCGCCGCCAGCATGTCCAAGGCTTCGATGCCGCATCCCGCCTCTGCCACCGATAAACCCAGCGGTTCCAGCATGAGGCGCAGGACGAGCCGGTTCGTGGCGATATCATCGACGATGACAACACGCCGTCCGGCGAGGGGAGGAGCATGGGTGTCACGCGGGCAGTGGCGAACTGCGGACCTGATCTCTGCGCCCATCGGTGCCTCGCTACGCGGTGAGCGGGATCGAACCGCTCCGCATAGTGAACACCGCTTCCGCTGATTGGTTCCGCCACAATAGGGGAATACGCCGCCTGGCGATGCTGCGGCCTATTCGGGCGCGGCAGTCGGCTCCGCAATCTGGGGCCACACCCGGTCGGCTATGGCGATGTTCCGGCGTTCGGACATGCGCCATACGCGCTGGGTGCCCGGATCATGCTGAAGGAAGAGACGGTCATCCACGATGCGATAGGCGAGCGGATCGACGCCGAGCCGCTGTCCCATCCGGACACCGAAGGAGCAGTAGCCACCATAGGCCGGCAGATAGTGCTCGGGATCGGCAAGGAAGCGGGCGCGGTTCTCATCGGAGGCGAAAAGGATCTCCACGCCGTCACGCACCAATCGAAAGGCGCGCACGCCGCGCTCGGGCTCGGGCGCCTCGAAATAGCTCACGGGGTCATAACCCGCCAAGAGCCGCCGCTCCGGGCCGATGTTGAACTCTTCCGCCAGCGCAGCTCCGGCGTTCAGCAACGCGACCAACAGCAACAGAAGCAGGCAGCGACCAAGCGCCAAAGCGGTCCCTCCGTTCACGGATCGTGTTTTCCTTAGCACGGCGAGCCGGGCAAGAGGAAACTGCGATGTGCCTCCCCGCCTCACAGCTCGCGGATCGGCGCACCCGCCTTCCATGCCTCGATTGCCTCAACGGTCTGACGGTAGAAGAGCGTGTAGGTCTGCTCGCTCACATATCCGAAATGCGGGAGCAGCAGGAGCCGCCCTTCCCCGATCAGCGCCTTGTCGCGGAGCGGGTGGTCGGCCGGCAGCGGCTCCTCGTCATAGACGTCGATCGCGGCCATGCCGGGCCGCCCGGCCTTCAGCGCTGCCAGAAGGTCCCGCCAAGGCACGATCGGCCCGCGCGAGGTGTTGACGATAAGCGCGTCCGGTTTCATCCGCCGGAGGAGAGCGCCGTCGATCAGCCCACGCGTGCGATCGGAGAGGAGGAGGTGCACCGACGCGATATCCGACGCCTCCAGGAGGGCGCCGAGGCTTTCCATCCGCCGCACACCCCCAACCTCGGCACAACGCTCCTCGGTCAGGTTCGCGCTCCAGGCGATGAGCTCCACACCGAAGGGCCGGGCCAGCGCGGCGACCTCAGCCCCGAGGCGCCCGAGCCCGATGAGCCCGAGGGTCAGGCCATCAAGGTCGCGGCCGAGACCGCGCTGCCAGCCGCCCGCGGCCATCGATGTCGCCTCGGGCACGATCCGCCGCGTCGCCGCAAGGATCAGCGCCATGGTGAATTGCGAGGTCGTCGGACCGCGGCTTGCGGTGCCGGAGACGGTGATGCCCCGTGCCCGCGCGGTCGCGACATCGATCGAGAGGTTACGCGCTCCCGTCGTCACGATCAGCCGAAGCTTCGGCAGCGCCTCGATCAGGCTGGCCGGAAAGGGCGTGCGCTCCCGCATCAGGCAGACGACGTCGTAGGGTTTCAGCCGCTCGATCAGCGCGGCGCCTCCGACAGTGTCGCGGAAGACGTCGATCTCGGCACCTTCGCCTTCGATCCCCGACCAGTCGGCGAGCCGGCGTGCTGCGCCCTGATAGTCGTCGAGTACCGCGATCCGCATCATCATTCCCCCTCGGCCTGACACCCGCTTGCCGCCACTCGACGGCGCGCGGTGCGGCAGGACTGCATACGACATGCCCGCATACCCGGCGAGCCGCACGACCGTGTCCCAGGCAGGCGCGCCGGGCGACGCCCACCGCATCCGTGCGTCGCCGATGCGCGATGACGCTGGAAGCCTGCGCCGGTGTCGTGGCACGACGGGTGACCGCCCACCTCGGCGACACCCGACGAACCAAGAGAAACCGGACCACCCGATGACGACAATCGTGCAGCTCTCCGACACGCACATCACCGAGCCCGGCCGCCTTGCCTATGGCCGGGTCGACACGCATGCCGCGCTCGCCCGGGCGGTCACGCATATCAACGCCCTGCCCGATCGCATCGGGCCTATCGACGCTGTCGTGCTGAGCGGCGATCTGGCGGATCGAGCCACGGCCGCCGAGTACGATGCCTTTCGCGCGCTTACAGCGCCACTCCGCCCGCCGCTCCTCGCCAT
This sequence comes from Pseudomonadota bacterium, assembly GCA_039030915.1. Taxonomy (GTDB): domain Bacteria; phylum Pseudomonadota; class Alphaproteobacteria; order Rhodobacterales; family Rhodobacteraceae; genus Thermohalobaculum. The sequence continues at coordinate 8,093 of JBCCDG010000155.1, forward strand.
ACCCGGCAACCACGATAACCGTGACCTCATGCGGGCATGCCTCGCGGCGGGATCGGGGAAGGGCGTTCTCGAGCACAACCTTACAGACGACGGGCCGCTCAACTGGAGTGTCGCCATCGGCGCGCTCCGCGTCATCGGGCTCGACACCTCAGTGCCCGGGGCGGCGCATGGGATGCTCGATGACGCGACGCTGGACTGGCTGGAGGCGGAGCTTACCGCCCATTCGGGGACGCCGGCTCTCATCTTCACGCATCATCCGCCCTTCGAGAGCGGCATCGGCCACATGGACCGGATCGGTCTGCGCAACGCTACGGCACTGCTGACCCGGCTTGCGGCCCATGCCAATGTGCGGCTGGTGGCGTCTGGCCATGTCCACCGCATGATCGTGGCGGCCGGGACGCCGCTCTGCATGATGGCCCCGGCACCGGCGCACGCGGTCAGCCTCGATCAGAGCGCCGAGGCGGCGGCGACCTTCACGCTCGAACCCGGCGCGGTGCTGATCCATCGCTGGGCGCCCGCGGAGGGCCAACCCTTCGGCCGGCTCCAGTCGCAGCTCAGCCATATCGGCGACTTCGAGGGACCCTTCCCGTTCTCGGCATCGACCTGAGAGGGCCGACCCGCCACGCACCTCACGCCCACCTGGACACCGACCGTGCGTTGGGGGGCGGGCTGGTGGGTGGGCGTCCGCCTGCGCGAGCGAAGGCGACGCGCGGGCGACGACGGGCACCCGCCAGCCCGCCCCCTTCCCCGCCGTGCCCGCTCCGTGTCTGCTCGTCCGATCCGCCTGCTCGCCTGGTCGTCAGGCCTCAGCCAGTGCGCCCTCGGCGGCCGCACGGATCTTGCGCATGTTCTCGCCATAGGCCGCCGGCGACGCCGCCGAGCCGCCGCGGAAGACGGCAGACCCGGCCACCAGAACATCCGCGCCCGCACCCACCACCGACGGCGCCGTCTCGGGCGTCACGCCGCCATCGATCTCGATATGGACCGGCCGGTCCCCGATCATCGCACGGAGCCGGCGCACCTTGTCCACCATCGCCGGGATGAAGGCCTGCCCGCCGAAGCCTGGATTGACCGTCATCACGCAGACGAGATCGAGCCGGTCGAGCACATGGGCCACCACCTCCGCCGGCGTCGCCGGGTTGAGCGCGACCCCTGCCCGGCAACCTGCATCCCTGATCGCCTGAAGCGTCCGGTCGAGATGAGGCCCCGCCTCCGCATGGGCGGTGATGACATCGGCGCCAGCCTCCGCGAAGGCCGCGATGTAGGGGTCGACCGGGGCGATCATCAGATGCACGTCAAGCACCTTGTGCACATGCGGCCGGATCGCCTTAACGAGCTGTGGACCAAAGGTGATGTTGGGCACGAAATGGCCGTCCATCACGTCGACATGCACCCAGTCCGCTCCCTCCGCCTCGATGGCACGGCACTCCGCACCGAAGTC
>JBCCDG010000156.1:0-9251 GCA_039030915.1 Pseudomonadota bacterium
ATTGGGTGCCGCCTGGCCGAGCCCGCAGATCGAGGCGTCCGCCATCACGGTGCAAAGATCCTCGAGGAGCGCTTCGTCCCATCGCTCCGCCTCCATCAGCTTGACGGCCTTCTCACAGCCGACGCGGCACGGCGTGCACTGCCCGCAGCTCTCGTCTTCGAAGAAGCGAAGCATGTTGAGCGCCGCGTCCTTCGCGCTGTCCTTATCTGATAGCACGACAACGGCGGCAGAGCCGATGAAACTGCCGTGAGGCTGCAGGGTATCGAAGTCGAGCGGCACGTCCGCGAGGCTTGCGGGCAGGATGCCGGAGGAGGGGCCGCCGGGCTGGTAGGCCTTGAAGGCATGCCCCTCGGCCATGCCGCCGGCCGCCTCGATGATGTCGGTGATCGTGGAACCGGCCGGCAGGATGTACATGCCGGGCTTGGCGACACGGCCGGAGACGGAATAGCTGCGCAGCCCCTTGCGCCCGTTCTTCTCGGTCGCGTTCAGCACGGCCGGCCCTTCGCGGCAGATACGCGCGACCCAGAGCAGCGTCTCGACGTTATGGACGAGCGTCGGACGGTCGAAGACGCCGACCTGGGCGACATAGGGCGGGCGGTGGCGGGGGAGGCCGCGCTTGCCTTCGATCGACTCGATCATCGCCGATTCTTCGCCGCAGATATAGGCGCCCGCGCCCCGGCGGAGTTCCACATAGCCGGGCGCGATGAGGCCGGCGGCCTCTAGCGCGGCAAGCTCCCGCCGCAGGATCTCGAGGACTGCCGGATATTCGTCGCGCATGTAGAGAAAGACCGTTTCGGCCTCGACCGCCCAGGCCGCGATGAGCATCCCCTCGAGGAAGAGATGCGGCGTGCGCTCGAGATACCAGCGGTCCTTGAACGTGCCCGGCTCGCCCTCGTCGCCGTTCACCGCAAGATAGCGGGGATCGGGCTCGGCGCGCACGAAGGACCATTTGCGCCCTGACGGAAAGCCCGCACCGCCGAGCCCGCGCAGGCCCGCCTCCAGAAGCGTGTCCTGCACCGCCTCGGGGTCCCTCTCGCCGCCGCGGAGCGCTTCGAGCGTGTGGTAGCCGCCCGCGCTACGGTAGGCGTCGAAGGCCTCGTAATCTGGCATGACCGCGTGGGTGTGTCCGCCTTGCGCTGCGGCCAGCACACTCTCGAGCGTGGCATTGTCGATGTGATTGTGACCGACCTCCGCCACGGGCGCGGTGTCGCAGCGGCCCATGCAGGGGGCGCGGAGAACGCGGATCTGCTGAGGCTCGGTGCCCTCTTCCAGCGCGGATTTGAGCGCCTGCGCCCCCGCAAGCTCGCAGGAGAGGCTGTCGCAGACGCGGATCGTAAGCGCGGGAGGCGGCGTCTCGTCCTCGCGGACCACGTCGAAATGGGCGTAGAAGCTGGCGACCTCCCACACCTCCGCCTGCGCGAGGCGCAGCTCCTCGGCGAGCGCGCGGAGATGACGGGCGGCCAGGTGGCCATAGGCATCCTGGATGAGGTGCAGAAACTCGATCAGATGGTCGGTACGGCGCGGCCGGTCACCCAGCAGCGCGCGAACCTCGGAGAACGCATCGTCGAGAAGCGGGCGGCCCTTGGGGTGGGGCCGGCCACGGCCGCGACCGTCCTTCCAGACCCCGGGCTTGCGATCGAGCGGTGCCATGACGCGTCTCCCTAACGTTTACGGTGCACCCTTCCGCGATGCGGTGGCCCGGGGCAAAGATCGTTTCGCTATGCTATCATAAGCACAGCTTATGATGCGCGGGAAAACTGCGGCACGGCCTGAAGAAGGGGCGCGGCATGGCGACCGCAGAGGGCGGTCAGCCAGGTAGGTCGGCCCTTGCCGCTACCCCGCCTCCGCCATGACCCGCCGCAAAGATCCGCGCGGTCGCGTCCGCCACTTCGAGGACCGCTGCGACGGCGGGGGGGACGAACTGCGCATCCGGCACGAGGGCGGCGACGGTGCGGCCGAGCTCGGGCTCCACGAGCTCGAGGAGGACGACCGAAGTCTCCGGCGCAGGCTCGGACGCCCCACGCCCGGTATTGGGCGCGGCGCCGGCATCTCCGACGGCTGCGGCGCTGGCGGGTGCGATGGTGGCAACGCCCGCATGGGCGAGGAAGGCATAAAGCGTCGAGATGCTGTTCGTCTCGAAGACCGGGCGCGGCAGGGCGCCGGCGCTGCGGAAGGCCGCATCGATGATCTGCCGGTTCTTCATGTCGGGCGTGAGAAGCGCGAGGGGCAGGCCCGCCGCCTCCGCCCAGGAGATCTGCCGACGCTCGGCCCCCACCATGCCCCTCGGCGCCCGCAGCACGTAGCTCTCGCGGTAGAGGGGGCGCGGGCGCGCGAGGGGGCTGAGAGGCGCGGCACCGGGCAGACCGTCCTCCTCGGTGTAGGAAATGCCGAGATCGAAGCGGCGGGTGGCCAGGCCGGCCGCAATCTCGGAGGCGGAGGCCGCGTGGATGACGGGGACGACGCGGGGATGGGCCTCGATCACCGCGGCCGCGAGGCGGGCCGCGAAGGAGAGCGCCGTCGGGATGACGCCGAGGCGGACATGGCCCGAGGCGGCGGCCCGGCTCGAGCTCAGCTCCGCCACCATGGCCTCGTGCTCGGCCAGGATGCGCCGTGCCCAGCCGAGGAGCGTCAGCCCCTCCTCGGTAAAGCCGCGGAAGCGGCTGCCGCGCCGGACGAGGGGCGTGCCGAGGGCCGCCTCGAGATTGGCTATGCGCAGCGAGAGCGCGGGCTGGGAGATGCCGCACTCCTCCGCCGCGCGTGTGAAATGCTCCTGCCGCGCGAGGGCGACGAAGAGCTGAAGATCGCGCAGTTCGAGCCGCATCGCTGCCTCCGGGACCGGGCAGCCACCCTAGCCGCTGTTTTGGGAAAGCGGAATCGCGGCGGTGCCGCGATGCGTGTTGCGCTCGGCCGGCGCCCTCCGGCGCCGTCCGAGCCGCATCTGATCGGCCTGACGAGAGAGGATACGGGCGAATACTAAGCCCAGTAAGGTGGGATGACCGGCCGGGAAGGCACCGCCGGTCGTGCTGCCATCCTCGATCTGGCCTCGCCTTCGGAAAGCGGGCAGGCGCAGGCGGGAAACTTACTCCGCCGCCTCGGCAACCGGGGCGGGGCCGCTGCGCAAAGCCTCGAGCAGCTGCTCGCGGCGGTGGGCGGCGCGCTCGGCATTCGCCTCCTTCACATGGCCGAAGCCGCGGATCTCCAGCGGCAGGCGCGCAAGCTCGGTGGCGATCTCAGCACTTGCGGGCGTCAGGGCCGGCTGCACCTCTTCGAGCATCGCCTCGTAGTCGCGGATGAGCTGCCGCTCCATGCGGCGCTCGGCGGTATAGCCGAAGGGATCGAGGGGTGTGCCGCGGAGCAGCTTGCCATGGCGCAGGACTGCAAAGACGCGCGCCATCCAGGGGCCGAACGCGGTCTTTCTCGGCCGGCCGTCGGCGTCCGTGCGTCCGAGGATCGGCGGGGCGAGATGGAAGGTGACGCGCCCGTGGCTCGCGAAGGTATCGGCGAGGGCCTTCTCCAGCGTCTCGTGATGGAGCCGGGCGACCTCGTATTCGTCCTTGTAGCAGAGGAGCTTGAAGTAGCCCTCGGCGACCGCCTGGGCGAAACCCTCGACGCCGGCGGCCCGCTCGGCGACCATCGCGGCCTCGACGCGGGCGCGATAGCGGCGGGCAAGGCGGGCGTTCTGATAGCCCGTAAGATGGCCTGCACGGCGGGCCACCTTCTCCTCGAAGCTTTCCTCGCGAGCCGGCGCATCGAGAAGAGCGGCGACGGCGGCGGGTTCGGCCACGGCCCAACGCCCGAGGGCGAAGGCACGGAGATTGCCCTCGACGCCGGCGCCATTGAGCTCGATGGCCCGGCGCAGGGCAGCCTCGGTGAGCGGCACAAGCCCGGCCTGCCAGGCGGCGCCGAGAAGGAGGACGTTGGCGTAGATCGTGTTTCCCAGGAGCCGCTCCGCCATCGGCTGCGCGTCGATCATGCGGAGCTCCTCCGTGCCGATGCGCGCCTCGACGGCGAGGCGGAGGCGCTTGGCGGGCAGGTGGAACTCCGTATCCCGCGTGAAGGCGCCGGTGACGACCTCCTCGCTGGAGAGGACTGCGCGGGTCCGGCCCCGGGCCATGAGAGCCAGCGCCTTCGGCGAGGCGGCCACCACCATGTCCCCGCCGATGAGCGCGTCGGCCTCCCCCGTGGCGATCCGCACCGCGTGGATGTCGGACGGCGTGGGCGCGAGGCGGCAGTGGATGGCGACCGCACCGCCCTTCTGCGCAAGGCCCGCCATCTGCATCTCGGACGCACCCTTGCCCTCGAGATGCGCTGCCATGGAGAGCAGCGCGCCGACGGTGACGACGCCGGTGCCGCCGATGCCGGTGATGAGGAGGTTGTAGGGGCCGTCCATCGCCGGCAGGACGGGATCGGGAAGGGGCGGGACCTCGAAGGACGCGCCCTCCCCACCGCGGAGCTTCGCACCCTCGACCGTCACGAAGCTTGGGCAGAAGCCCTTGAGGCAGGAAAAGTCCTTGTTGCAGGCGGACTGATCGATCTCGCGCTTGCGGCCCAGCGGCGTCTCGAGCGGCAGGATCGCAACGCAGTTGGACTGCTTGCCGCAGTCGCCGCAGCCCTCGCAGACGCTGGGATTGATGAAGACGCGGCGATCGGGGTCCGGGAACGTCCCACGCTTGCGGCGCCGCCGCTTCTCGGCCGCGCAGGTCTGGACGTAGACGATGGCGGTGGTGCCCTCGATCTCCTGAAACTCGCGCTCGACGACAAGGAGCTTGTCGCGCGTATGGGTCTTCACGCCCGAGGGCATCTCGGGCACGCCCTCCTTCTCGTCATAGACACAGTCGACGCGGCGGACGCCTGCAGCGAGCAGCTCGGCGGCGATCTGGCGCGGGGTGAGGCCGCCCTCATGGGTCTGTCCGCCGGTCATGGCGACCGCGTCGTTGTAGAGCACCTTGTAGGTGATGGTGACGCCGCTCGCGACCGCGGCACGGATCGCCATGAGCCCGGAATGGTTGTAGGTGCCGTCGCCGATGTTCTGGAATACATGGCCGCGCGTCGAGAACGGCGCCTCGCCGATCCAGTTGGCGCCCTCTCCGCCCATATGGGTGAATCCCTCGGTCTCCCGATCCATCCACTGCACCATGTAATGGCAGCCGATGCCGGCATAGGCGCGGGCGCCCTCGGGAATGCGGGTGGAGGAGGAATGCGGGCAGCCGGCGCAGAACCAGGGCTGGCGCTCGGCGATGGCGGGCGTGTTCGAGCCTTCGGCGAGGCTGCTGAGCCGGGCGAGCCCTTCGGCGGCCGGCGCGTGCTCGATCCCTTCGAGCGCCATGGCATGGCCGATGGCATGCGCGATCCTCGGCGGGTCGAGATCCATCTTGGCGGGCAGGAGCGGGCGGCCTTCGAGATCCTGCTTGCCGATCATCCGCGTCTGGCCGGCGATGTTGTAGAGGATCTCCTTGGCCTGGGTCTCGATGAGGGCGCGCTTCTCCTCGACGACGAGAATGGTGTCGAGCCCCTCGGCCCATGCCTTGAGGCCGCGGGGCTCGACCGGCCAGACCATGCCGACCTTGTAGGTGGTGATGCCGAGCGCCTCCGCCTCCGCCGGGCCGATCCCGAGGGTGGCCAGCGCGCTTTCGAGGTCGAGCCAGCTCTTGCCAGCAGACACGATGCCGAGCCGCGCGCCGGGCTTCCCGAGGCGGCGACCGTCGAGACCGTTGGCACGGGCGAAGGCCTGGGCTGCGTAGCGCTTGTAGTCGTGAAGCCGCGCTTCCTGAAGCTGCGGGGTATCGTGGAGCCGGATGTTGAGCCCGCCCTCCGGCATCTCGAAGTCATCTGGCAGGGCGAACGCAAGACGATGCGCATCGCCATCGACAACGGCCGTCGCCTCGACCGTGTCCTTCATCGCCTTGATGCCGACCCAAAGGCCCGCGTAGCGACTGAGCGCCCAGCCGGTGATCATGCAGTCCAGAAGCTCCTGCACGCCGGAGGGCGACAGGATCGGCATCATCGCATCCATCATCGCGAGTTCGGACTGATGGCAGGTGGTCGAGCTCTCGCAGGTATGGTCATCCCCCATCGCCGCGAGCACGCCCCCCAGCGGCGAGGTCCCGGCGAGGTTGGCGTGCCGGAAGACGTCGCCCGTCCTGTCGACGCCCGGGCCCTTGCCGTACCAGAGCCCGAACACTCCCGCCTGGCGCCCTTCCCCGCGCAACTCCGCCTGCTGCGCGCCCCATAGTGCCGTGGCGGCGAGATCCTCGTTGAGGCCGGGTTGGAAGCGGATGCGTGCAGGCTCGAGCAGCTTGCGGGCCTGGCCGAAGGCGCCCTCCACTGCGCCGAGGGGCGAGCCGCGATAGCCCGTGACATAACCCGCCGTATCGTGCCCCGCGGCCATGTCCCGCGCCCGCTGCATCAGCGTCGCCCGCGCCAGCGCCTGCGTGCCGGAAAGCAGGACAGGGCTCTTGTCCAGATCGTATCGATCGTTCAGCGAGACGTCGCGGAGCATCATGGCGAACCTCCTGTCAGCATAGCCGTAAAGGTAAACATTCCTGACCAAAATTGCAATCGCGATTCTGCGGCGGCGCCGAGGGCGCGAAGGCACGCTACCCCCAGAACATAGGCATGGGGAGAGGTTCGCGGGGCGGCGAGCCACGTGAACGTCGCGGCACGGTCGGTAGCGGGGTCAGACCGAACGTGTGCCCGGGGCCCAGGTGGCCCTATCATCCTGGCTCTGGCATTCTTTGATCGGCCCGGGCCGCGGGCACGCTATGCGGACGAATGATGGCGCAGCTCCTACACATGCCCGATCGACGGCGCGCGGCGAGGGCGGGCGGCATCGGCGGGGTCGTGCCGGTCGAGGGGCGCAGCATCCATTTCCTTGCCGACGGCCCGTCCGCCAACAGCGAGGCGGCCGCGCGCCTGCCGGTCGTCCTGCTGCATGGTGCGGGCGGCAATCTGCGCGACTTCGCCTTCGCGCTTCAGCCCGTGCTCGCCCGGAGCAGCCGTGTGATCGCGCTCGACCGGCCGGGCTTCGGGCATTCCAGCCATTTCCCACGCTCCGAGCTTCTGTCGACGCAGGTGCGCGTGTTGCGCAAGGCGCTCCATGCGCTCGGCCACCGCCGCTACCATCTCGTTGGGCACTCCTATGGCGGGGCGGTCGCCATGGCCTGGGCCCGCGCGCGGCCCGACGACGTCGCGAGCCTCGGCATCCTCTCTGGCGCCACGATGGACTGGGGGGGCGAGCTCGGTGCCCTCTACCGCATCTCGGGCACACCCCTCCTCGGCCATCTCCTGAGCCAGCTTGCGCCCGCGGTGCCGGACGCCTTCGTGGAGCAGACGCTGCGCGAGATCTTCGCGCCCGATCCCGTGCCGGAGGGATACCGCGAAGGCGCTGCGGTCGATCTCGCGCTGCGGCCCCGCACCTTCCGGCTCAATGCGCGGGCGGTGCTGAGCCTTCATCGCCAGCTCCTGATCCGCATCCCCTACTATCCCGATATCACCTGTCCCGCGGCGGTCATCCACGGCACGGCGGACACGACCGTACCCGCGCATATTCACGCCGAACCGCTGGCCGACGTGCTGCCGAAGGCGAACCTGCATCTCATGCCCGAGACGGGCCACATGCCCCATCATACGCGCACGGAGGAGGTGGCCGGCATTCTGACCCATACCTTCGCGCGTGCGGAGGGGTTGAGGCGCTTCTTCTAAACCCGCTCAGACACCCCAGCGCCAGAGGCCTGCGCCCTCGCGACCGTAGGCCTGGGAAAGCACCATCTTGTGGACCTCGTCCGCGCCGTCGACCAGCCGGGCCTGGCGCGCATAGCGGTAGATCCATTCGAGCACCGTATCGGTCGAGTAGCCGCGGGCGCCACAGATCTGGATGGCGTCGTCAGCGGCACGGTGGAGCGTGTCAGCCACGTGGATCTTGGCCATGCTGACGGCGGTCTTGGCGCGATCTCCCTCATCGAGCAGCCAGGCGGCCTTCATCGTGAGGAGCCGGCCGATCTCTATCTCCTTCGCGAGGTTGCCGAGGCGGACCTGCACGGTCTCCCGCTCCGCCAGCCGCACGCCGAAGCCCTCGCGCCCCGCGGCGTACGCTGAGGCAATCTCCATGCAGCGCTTGGCCAGGCCCAGCCAGCGCATGCAATGCGTGAGCCGCGCGGGGCCGAGGCGGATCTGCGTGACCTTCAGGCCGTCCCCCTCCTCGAGCAGCACGTTCTCGAACGGGATCTCGAGCCCGTCAAAGACCAGCTCGCAATGCCCGCCATGCTCCTCGGGCCCCATGATCCCGATGCGCCGCTCGATGTGCCAGCCGGGCTGATCCGCATCGAAGAGGAAGGCCGTGAGGCCCTTGCGCGCATCGTCGGAGGTGCGGGCCATCAGGATGAACTTGCGCGCGACGCCCGCGCCGGTGATGTACCACTTGCGCCCGAAGATGCGGTAGCCGGTATTTGTGCGCTCCGCTCGCGTCAGCATCATCGAGGGGTCGGAACCGGCCCCGGGCGCAGGCTCCGTCATCGCGAAGGCAGACCGCTCCCGCCCCTCGGCCACGGGCTTCAGCCACCAATCCTGCTGCTCGGGCGTGCCGATCTGCGCCAGGAGCCGCATGTTGCCGTCGTCGGGCGCGGCCGCACCGAAGCAGACCGGTCCGAAGACCGAGCGGTTCATCTCCTCGTAGGACGCGGCCAGCCCCGAGAACGGCAGGCCGAGGCCGCCATGCGCGGCCGGCAGGTTGGGCGCCCACAGGCCCGCCTCCTGCACGCGCGCCCGCTCCCGCGACAGCACCTCCTCGGGCAGGTTGCCATGATCGGCGAAGTTCGCGGGGTCATCCTCGAGCGGCAGGATGTGCTCGGCCACATGCTCGACCACGCGCGCCCGATAGGCCTCCGACGCCGTATCCAGGGTGAAATCCATACCGTCCTCCCGCGCCCTTTGTCGTTTTCGCCACGACCCTCGGGAGTATGCCGCGCCTCTGCAATCCCCCGCGCGAAAGTTCTGGGCCGCGACCTTTGGTCAAGGCACAGTCCGGCCGTTCCCGTGCGCAATGCAGAGTGGCTGACAGACAGATGTTCAAGACCCTTCGCCGCCTCATCTACCTCATGCTCGCCGTGGTGATCGTCGGTCCCGTCGCGGTCCTCATGATCGGTCGGGAGGATGCGCCGGCGGTGGGCGCGGACGGGGTGGTCAACAGCCGGCAGGCCGGCCGCGTGAACCGGCTCCTGAACGAGTTCCGCGCGATCACGCGAGGGGATGCCGAA
>JBCCDG010000157.1:0-9224 GCA_039030915.1 Pseudomonadota bacterium
GAGCCGGTCGAGCGTGAGCCGGCATCTTTCGCCGCCATAGAGCGCCTCGAGCGCTTCGGCGAGGAGAGCGGCATCCTGCCCCCTGCCGGTCGCCGCGGCCTCGAAGAGCGTAAGGCACGAGCGGAACTTGGCCGCGTCGATATCGCCAAGGACGTGCCCGGGCGGGGTATGGCGGTGTTCGAGCATCGCGCCGACGGCCTCGGCGAGCCGCGGGCCGAGCACCGGATCGGCCAGGTAGGCGCGCGCCTCGGCGATCGACCGGACGGCGTAGCGCGCGCCCATCGCGCTGCGGCTCAGCCCGGTGATCTGCGGGAACACGAACCAGCTCCAGTGCGTACGCTTCCCGCCTGCCCGAAGCTCAGTCATCACCGCCGGCCAGACGCGGTCCTGCGCGTCGCGGAAGCGGGCGAGGTCATGCGGGTCGGACGCGGCCTCAGCCATCCGCCCGCGTCCCCGGCACGCTCCAGCGTGCGGCGTTGTCGCGGATCGCGGCGGCGCGCTCGGGCACGGGGGGATGGGAGGCGAGCCAGGGGGCCTGATTGGCGAGGGCCGCCCCCGGCACCAGCGTCTCGAGCTTCTCCAGCATGCGCGCCTGCGGCTCGTGCCCCAGCCCTGCACGGAGCATGAGGGCAGTGGCATAGGCATCCGCCTCGAACTCGTCGCGCCGCGAAAGGCGGCTGACGAAGAGGCTGACCAGCATCTGCGCGAGATACCAGCCGACGAAGGGGATGAAGCGCGAGAGGAGGGTGCCGAGGACAAGCGTGCCCGTCTGCGCGGCGGAGACCTCGATCATGCGCCGCTTGGTATGGCCGAGGGCAAGATGGCCGAGCTCATGCGCCACCACGGACGCGATCTCCGGCGCCGTGACGCTGCCTTCACGATGATGCTTGAGAAGGCCCGCGGTGACATAGACGCCGCCATCGGGCGTCGCCACGCCGTTGATGGAGGGATCGTCGAGAACGCGCACGCGCACGTGATCGATCCCCGCGGCCTCCGCCAGCCGCTCGAGGAGGGCCTCCAGCGAATCGTGGCGGAGCGGCCGTGACCGTGCGCGCAGCGTCGAGACAAGCCGCCAGGCCGAAAGCTGGACCGCGATATAGGCGCCGATGGCGATGAGCAGGAAGGGCAGGAGTTTGAGCATGAGGGAAAGATAGGCGTGTTGCGGGCCGAGGTCACCGGCTTGCGGTCACGTTCGCGGGGTCACGGTGCCGCGCCCGGGCTGCGATCAGGAGCGCCCGGCAGCTCCGTGCAGCCTCCGTCAGCGCGAGCGACGGGCGCAATGGCATGCTCCCCATCGCTATCCCCGGCGCGCCAGGGCACGCGGCCGCCGCCGTGGCGGTCATAGAACCGGACCAGCACGTCGAGGAACGCAAGCTTCGCGCCGATGACCGCGGCACAGCCGAGAAAGGTGAGCCAGGGCGAGACGATCACGAGCCCCCAGATGAGCGGTACGGTGCCCGCAGCCTGCGCGGCGGTCCAGCAGGCGGCGGTGCAGCGCGTCTCAGCTGGCACCGCCACCGGCGCATCCGCCCGCCTGCGCTTGATCCAGAGCCATTCGCCGAGGACGGCGCGGCTCATCCAGTGCCGCGCATGCGTCGGGCGGGCGAAGGCATGCGGATTGAGGAAAGCCCAGGCGACCGTTAGCGCCAGGAGCGGCGCCAGCCACCAGCCAAGGCTCTCCCGCACCAGCAGGAGCGCCGCCGCGACCGGGAGCACCGGAAACCGCGTCGCCCCGCTCCACGGGTTCGCATGGCGCGCCCATCCGGCATCGTCGAGCCCGAAGACGCCGGCGACGCGTTCCGACCAGTCCATGACCGCGACCTTCCGTCATTCGTGCCGGGCGGAGAACGGACTTTGCTTGCCCGCCGCCTCGGCCCGCGCCTGCCATCCCTCCATATGGCAACGGGAAGAAAGGGAGGGAACGCCATGACGAGACCGATCGTGCCGCTCGACCCCGCCGCGCGGCCCGCGCCTGCCGCCGGACGCATCGGGCATGTGCATCTGCGCGTGGGCCATCTCGAACGCTCCATCGCGTTCTACGCGGGCGTGCTCGGGCTCGATCTGATGCAGCGCTTCGGGGATCGCGCCGCCTTCCTCGCAATGGGAGGCTACCACCACCATCTCGGCCTCAACACCTGGGAGAGCCTGGGCGGAACGCCTCCGCCCAAGGGGCATACGGGGCTCTACCACACGGCGTTCCTTTACCCGACGCGCGCCGATCTCGGCCGTATCGTCGCGCGGGTGCTGGACGCGGGCGTGCCGATTACCGGCAAGGCAGACCACGGCGTGAGCGAGGCGGTCTATCTCGACGACCCCGACGGCAACGGCGTGGAGCTCTACTGGGATCGGCCCGAGGCCGAGTGGCCCCGCGACGCGGCGGGCCATCTGCGCATGGTCAACGAGCCACTGGATCTCGAGGCGCTGCTGGCCGAGGGCCGCTCAGCGGCTTAGCGCGCGGGTCATATCGTCGAGGCCGCGGAGCGTGAGGGGGTACATGCGGGCCTCCATGATCTCGCGGATCATGCCGATGGACTGGGTATAGCCCCAGAGGCGCTCCGGCACCGGGTTGATCCAGGCCGCCGAGGGGAAACGGTCGAGCGCGCGGCGGAGCCAGACCTCCCCCGCCTCGGCGTTCCAGTGCTCGGACGCGCCGCCCGGTACCGCGATCTCGTAGGGGCTCATCGACGCATCGCCCACGATCACCAGCTTCCAGTCGGGCCCGTAGGTGTTGAGCACATCGGCCGTCGACATCTGCTCGTCCCAGCGGCGGCGGTTGTCGCGCCACACCGCTTCGTAGAGGCAGTTGTGGAAGTAGTTGTACTCGAGGTGCTTGAATTCCGCCCGGGCGGCGGAGAAGAGTTCTTCGACCACGCGCACATGGTCGTCCATCGATCCGCCGACATCGAAGAGCATCAGCACCTTGACGGCGTTGTGCCGCTCGGGGCGCAGCTTCACGTCGAGCCAGCCGTTATGGGCCGTGGCGCGGATCGTGCCGTCAAGATCCAGCTCCTCTGCCGCGCCCTCGCGCGCCCAGCGGCGCAGGCGCCGCAGCGCGATCTTGATGGAGCGGGTGCCGATCTCCGCATCCCCGTCGAGATTGCGGAACTCCCGTCTGTCCCAGACCTTCACGGCGCGGCGGTGGCGGCTCCCGTCCTGACCGATGCGCACGCCCTCGGGGTTGTAGCCATAGGCGCCGAAGGGGGATGTGCCGGCGGTGCCGATCCATTTCGAGCCGCCCTGATGGCGGCCCTGCTGCTCGGCCAGTCGCTCCTTCAGCGTCTCCATCAGCTTGTCGAAGCCGCCGAGGCTTTCGACGAGCGCCTTCTCCGCTTCAGTGAGGTGCTTTTCGGCGAGGCGGCGGAGCCACTCCTCGGGCAGCCCGCGCGTCTCCACGCCCTCCGCTGAGGCCTCCCCGCCCACCGCCTCGAGCCCCTTGAAGACCTGGGCAAAGACCCGGTCGAACCGGTCGAGATGGCGCTCGTCCTTGACGAGGGCAGCGCGGGAGAGGGCGTAGAACCCGTCGATGTCGAACATCGCGAGGCCCGCGCGCATTGCCTCGAGCAGCGTGAGATGCTCGCGGAGCGAGACGGGGACACCGGCGGCGCGGAGGCCGAAGAAGAGGTTGAAGAACATCGTCCTGAGATAGCCTCGCGGAGCGCGCTTGGCGATGCCTGGCCCGCAGGCTTTCGGATTGACGGGCTGAGGGTGCTTTTGGATGCTCGGGCGATGGAACACGTCGATTTCTACATCGTTCTCGGTGCAGCACTTCTGGGTGGGCTCAGCCCGGGGCCCGTCACCCTCGCTGTCGCCGGCACCGGCATGGCGCGCGGTCGGCCGATGGCGCTGGCCCTGGCCTATGGCGCGAGCACGGGATCCTTCGTTTGGGCTGCGGCCGCGGCGCTCGGCTTCGGGGCGCTGCTGGCGGCACATCAGTGGCTCTTCGAGGTGATTCGTTACGCCGGGGCGGCCTATCTCGCCTGGCTCGGCTGGAAGGCGGCGCGCGCTGCCATGCGGCCGAAGGAGACGGTGGCGCGCGATGTCGGCGTCGGCTCGCTCGGTGCGGCCTGGGCGAAGGGGGCGCTCCTCCACCTCGCCAACCCGAAGGCCGTGATCTTCTGGGGCTCGATCTTCGCCATCGGCGTCATGCCGGGCACGCCCGTCGCGGCGATGCCGGTCGCCATCGCCTGGATCGTGACGGCCAGCCTCGCCGTGAACCTCGTCGTCAACACGACCTGGGCGCTCGTCTTCTCCAATAGGCGGACGATGGCAGGCTACGCGCGGGCGCGGCGCTGGATCGAGGGGGCCTTCGCGGCGTTCTTCGCGGGCGCCGCCTTCAAGCTGGTGACGGTTCGGGCACCATGACCGGCCTCCTGGCCGATGCGAGGCTCAGGCGCCGACATTCACCAGCGTGATCGAGACGGCAAAGCCGAGGATGGCCGCAGGGATGCCGTGGGCGAAGCCCATCTGCACGCAATCCGCCCGCGTGCCCTCGCGCCGTTTGGCGCGATACCAGCCCAGTGCGAAGCCTGCGGCGAAGGCGATCAGTGCGCCGATCATGCTGTGCCTCTCCTCGTCGTCATGCGGTCAGTCACCACCAAGGGCATATCGCGCCCACGCGTCGGCCAGCGCTCGCGCGGGTGCCGCGTTCCGTCCCATGTCAGAAAGTGCTGCGGACCTCAAACGGTGAAGCTGCGCGAGCCCAGCGTCGTTGCCGAGCGCGGCGAGGCCGGGCGCGGTGCGATCGAGGAGCGTGAGAGCATCGGCCGGACGTCCGGCGGCCAACAGAGCCTCCGCTTCCGCGATGGCGAGGCGGAGGGTGCGGGGACCCGGTGGGCGTCGCGATGGCACGGGGCCGGGCCATGAGGTGGCCTCCGCCGCACGACAGTCCGACGCCGTGAGAGCGAGGCGGTCCGCTGCCGTGCCGCCGCTTCCCGCCAGTCGGTGGGTGAGAAGACCGATCGTGCAGCGGGCCTGCGCAGCCCCGGGTCCGGATGCAGGCGCGGCGGTACGCAGGTTGCCGAGCACGGCGCGGATCTCCTCGTTCGTGCTCCGCCCGGAAGGTCGGCCCGAAAGCTTGTCCGCCGCCGCGAGCGCCCGGGCAAAACGCAGGCTCGTGCCTCGGGGAGGGAGTGGTAGCGTCGGGCCTGCCACGCTGCCAGGCGTTTGGCGTCGCAGGGCCCGGCCGGCGGCCTTCTCTGCCTCCACCGGCGCCATGCCTGGCACGATTTCGGGCGCGTAGAGAAGGCGCAGCATCAGGAGATCGAGCCCTGTGGGCCAGAGATGCGCGCCGTCGTCGTTGAAGATCGTCGGGCCGAGAAGCGGCACGTCGTTGCCGAGGCCCATTGCCTGCGGGATCTCCTCGAGGATGCAGGAGCGGATGGCCGCCGGTGGCAGGCCGGCGGCGATGAAGACCGTCGCCGCCTCGACGGTGCCGGCGGTCTCGCGGGCCTCGGCCTGGAACCGGGCCGCCGCACCGCGATAGTCGCGCCAAGCGATGCGCCTCGGCAGATGCAGGCAGCGCGCACCGGGGGGCAGCCGCGCGCTCTCGGCGACGACGAGCTGGACACTGAGGTTGCCGGAGGAGCCCTGTGGCGCTTGTGCGATGTCGATCCCCGTCTCTCGGGCGAGGAGGGTGGCATATGCCGCCGCGAAGCCCCGATACGCATCGGCGCCGGGCCCGGAGACTCCGATACGCACCGGCTCGGCGAGGCGGAGCACCCCGGCACGCGCGCCGCCATCCTCGAAGCCCGTGGCGAGGCGTCGGAAGAGGGCGGCGAGGCTCTGATGCTCCCAGACCGCGCTCCCCCATGGCACGGCCGAGCGCCAGCCCTCGGCTGCCGGACGCGGCCCGGGCGGCGGCGACACGGGACCGTTCCCCGCACAGCCGGCAAGCAGCACTGCGAGCGCGACGGCCGCCGCCCGCAGGCAAAGCGGGGCCGTCACCGCTGATACTTGATGAAATCCGTCGCCGTCGCGATCCGGTCGTAGAGTTGCCTTGCGACCGCGTTCCCCTCGCGCGTCAGCCAGTAGACGGACGGGCAGCCCGCAGCATCCGCCGCCGTGTAGACCGCCTCGATGAGCGCACGCCCCGCGCCAGTGCCGCGCGTCTCCGGGTCGACATAGAGATCCTGCAGATAGACGACGTTTTCGATGCGCCAGCCGTGACGATGGTAAAGGTAGTGCGTGAGGCCGACGAGCGTGCCGTCCGGGGCCTCTGCCACGAGGCCATGGAAGTCCTGCGGATCGTCGCCCAGCAAGCGCTCGAAATAGGTCGCGTAGATCTCCTCGCTCACGGTCGCGCCGTAGAAGGCGAGATAGTCGATCCATAGCCGCCGCCACGCGGCCTCGTCGCGGCGCTCGAGGGGGCGGATGGTGACTTTTGATACGCTCATGACAGCCTCACAGATTGAGGACGGCGCGCAGCTCGCGCGCAAGGTCGAGGTGGAAGGGTAGGGCGGTGTTGAGGTGATGCCCCGCCATCGCCACGCGCCGATGCGGCAGGCCGAGGCGGGAGTTGAGCGCGCCGAGCCCGTCCAGAGCGCCGAGGAGCTGGGTCACCCACTGTACCTCCGGCGGGAAGGCGATGACGGCACCGGCGGAGACGACCTGCGCCCGCGCCGCCTTGGCGCGCGTCACCGGATCGGCGGTGCGCATCACCCGCGCAAGGGCCGCGGCGATGGCGAGGGCGCCCTTGGAATGGCCCAGGAGCAGATCGACGCGCCGGTCGGTGTCCGACAGGAGCCGGACGAGCGTGGCGACGTCGGGCGTCGCGAACTGATGGGGCAGGGGCTTCGGCACGGCCGGGGCGTTCGGGCTCTCCGCGATCATCGTGCCGACGCGATGGCGCAGCGTCTGGCGCGCATGGCGCGCGCGGTTGGCGGCGCCGAAGAGGAAGAAGCCGCCGAGCGCCTCGCTCACGAAATCCTCGGCGCCGTAGCCCGCGACGACCGCGGCGGTGGGCCGCTCCGTCACTGCCGCCACGGTGCGGGCGAGGGCTGCGGCGCCGAGGCCGGAGCTGCCGACGCCGGCAACGACCACCTGGCTGACGAGCCGGCCCGGTGCGGCACGCAGCGCTTCGTAATTCGCGAAGCTGCGAAGGCCCGCGGCGCAACCGGACGCCTTGGGGCCCGCTCCCATGACTTCACGCGACCCGTCGGGCGGATCGACCACGATCACGGTGCCTTCTTCGTGCCGCACATGGCTCAGCGCCTCGAGCTCGGCCGGCGTCAGGCCCGGCAGGTCGTAGAAGGCGGCATCGAGCGCGAGGTTCCGCCACGCCAGCGCGCGGGCGCCCGCCACGCCCATGGGCGCGAGGATCGTGGCGGGCGTGAGCATCCTGTCGCGCCTCAGCGCCGCTCGCGCCGCGCCATGAAGGCGAGGCGTTCGAGAAGATGGACGTCCTGCTCGTTCTTCAGAAGGGCGCCGTAGAGGGGCGGGATGGCGTTCGTCGCGTCGGCGCGCAGGTCCGCCGGATCCATGTCCTCGGCCGCCAGAAGCCGCAGCCAGTCCAGCATTTCGGAGGTCGAGGGCTTCTTCTTGAGCCCCGGCACCTCGCGCAGCTCGTAGAACTGGGTCAGCGCGGCACGGACGAGCGCGGGCTTGATGCCCGGGAAATGCACGTCGACGATACGGCTCAGCGTCTCCGCATCGGGAAAGGCGATGAAGTGGAAGAAGCAGCGGCGCAGGAACGCGTCCGGCAGCTCCTTCTCGTTGTTCGAGGTGATGATGACGATGGGCCGCTGGCGCGCCTTGATGGTCTCGCCCGTCTCGTAGACATGGAACTCCATACGGTCGAGTTCCTGGAGCAGATCGTTCGGGAACTCGATATCGGCCTTGTCGACCTCGTCGATCAGAAGCACGACGCGCTCCTCGGCCGAAAACGCCTCCCAGAGCTTCCCGGGCCGGATGTAGTTGGCGATCTCGCGCACCCGCTCGTCGCCGAGCTGACTGTCGCGCAGGCGACTGACGGCATCGTACTCGTAGAGGCCCTGCTGCGCGCGGGTCGTCGACTTCACGGACCACTCAATGAGTTTGAGATCGAGGCTCCCGGCCACCTGCCGAGCAAGCTCGGTTTTCCCCGTGCCCGGCTCGCCTTTGACGAGCAGCGGACGCTCGAGCGCGATCGCCGCGTTGACGGCGATGGTGAGATCGTCGGTGGCGACATAGTCGGCAGTGCTTTCGAAGCGCATCGGTCCCCCGGATAGCCGTATGGGGCGGCGCGTGCCCCGGCGGCATGGTCGTAGCCAAAGCGCCTAGTACCCCGGATTTGCGAGGGTTTTAAGTGGTGACAAGGCGCAGCGATGCGTCTATGACAACGCCGATCTGCATAGGTTGCAGGTCAGTGACCAACAGGGAAGGTGTGGGGACCCATGAACGTCGAGACGCCAATCGACACTGAGTACCGCCCCAGCGACAGCGAAGACTTCATGTGCGAGCGCCAGAAGCGCTACTTCAAGGACAAGTTGATCGCCTGGCGCCAGTCCATTCTGGACGAAAGCCGGGAGACCCTCCAGGACCTCGCGTCCAGCACCCAGAACATTCCAGACATCGCCGACCGCGCTTCGGCGGAGACGGACCGGGCACTGGAACTGCGCACGCGCGATCGCCAGCGTAAGCTCATCTCCAAGATCGACGCGGCGATCCGCCGGATCGACGAGGGGACTTACGGCTACTGCGAGATCACCGGCGAGCCCATCAGCCTCAAGCGGCTCGATGCCCGCCCGATCGCCACGCTGAGCCTCGAGGCCCAGGAGATGCACGAGCGCCGCGAGAAAGTGCACCGCGACGCGTAACGTCTGCGCCGGGGCCGGCGCTGCTGCGCCGGCCCGGTACGTCGCACGGTCCCGCCGCGATCATGGGGGCGGAGCGCCGATGGCCGCCGTCCTGTGATGCGCCGCAGCATGCCGCGGCTAGGTCCCCTCCAGACATCCCTCACAGCCCTCGCCTCGTTCATACGGCGTCGTCCAAACGCTATCGCCGAGACGGCCTTCAGGGGACGTTGGGCACGTTGCCGCCTTATCCAGGTCCCCATCGCTGACGATAGGTCGGTTGGCTCCCGGTGGCCGCTCTGCCGCGCGAACAAAGCCCGACGCCTGGGACCTGCCGCTCCTCCCGATGCGCGGTCCGCGCTCGCGAATGCTGCGCCGCACAGGCGATCAACGCCCTATTCCAACCCCTTCTCTGCTACCGATTGCATTGCCCTTCCGCACTGCGGAAATCGGCCC
>JBCCDG010000158.1:0-9224 GCA_039030915.1 Pseudomonadota bacterium
ACCCCCCCGAGGGGGGGGTGGGGTTGGGTCCCGCGGGTTTGGGGGGGGGGGCCCGGCGGGGGTTGTGGCGGGGGGGGAAACCCAGCGCCGAGCCGGGCGATGTCCTTCTCTTCCGCATGCGGGCGGGAGGGCCGGCGAAGCATGCGGCGATCCTCGCGGCCGGCACCGTGCCGCAGGGCCGGATGATCCATGCCTATTCGGGCCATGCCGTTTGCGAGACCGGCATCGGGCCCGCCTGGGGACGCAGGCTCGCCGGCGTCTTCCGCTTTCCCGAAACGCGTTCACCCGGAGGTGCCTGATGGCAACGCTCGTACTGGCTGCGGCAGGCTCCTCGATCGGAGGCGCGATCGGCGGCAGCGTGCTCGGCCTCGGTGCCGCGACCGTCGGCCAGGCGGCCGGCGCGATCGGCGGCAGCTTCGTCGACCAGGCGTTGCTCGGACGCGGCTCCGCCGCACGCGAGGTGGGCCGGGCGCGGGCTCTCCGGCTCCAGACCGCCACCGAGGGGGCGCCGCTGCCCATCAGCTATGGCCGCATGCGCATCGGCGGCACGGTCATCTGGTCGACGCGCTTTCTCGAGAAGGTGCGGAGCGAGAACGTGGGCGGCAAGGCCACGGGCGGACAGCGGGTCCGCGAATACGCCTACTCGATCAGCTTTGCGGTGGCGCTCGGCGAGGGGCCGATCGACCGGGTCGCGCGCATCTGGGCGGACGGCACGCTCCTCGATACCGCGGGCGTGACCTATCGCGTCTACAAGGGCGACGGCGCACAGATGCCCGATCCGAAGATCGAGGCGGTGGAGGGGGTAGGCAACGCGCCCGCCTATCGCGGCACGGCCTATGTGGTCTTCGAGGACCTCGATCTCGGCGCCTTCGGCAATCGGATCCCGCAGCTCAATTTCGAGGTCTACCGGGGTGTGGATCCCGAGGCTCTCGGGCTCGACCCAGCGATCTTCGGCGAGCCCCTGTCCAAGATCGTGCGGGGCGTCGCGCTTTCGCCCGGGACCGGGGAGCATGCACTCCATAGCGAGCCGCAGCGCTATCTTCTTGGCGGTGGCAAGACGCAGGCGGCCAACGTCAACAACGCGCGGCTCGAGCCCGACATGATGGTCTCGCTCGACCAGCTCCGCGACGAGCTGCCGGCCGTCGACACCGTATCGCTCATCGTAAGCTGGTTCGGGAGCGATCTGCGCTGCGGGCGGTGCACCGTGCGACCCAAAGTGGAAGTCGAGGGCCGGGAGAGCGGGCCGGCCGAATGGTCGGTGGCGGGGCTCGACACCGGCACCGCGGCGCTGATCAGCCGCAACGGCGACGACCGGCCGAATTATGGCGGCACGCCCTCCGATGCCTCGGTGATCGCGGCGATCCGGGAGCTGAAGGCGCGTGGCTACAAGGTGATGGTCTATCCGTTCCTGCTGATGGACGTCACGCCGTCGAACACGCTCGCGAACCCCTACGGCGGGACAGGCCAGCCGGCCTTCCCCTGGCGCGGGCGGATCACGCTGGATGCCGCACCGGGCCAACCGGGCAGCACGGACAAGACCGCGGACGCGGCGGACGAGGTGGCGGATTTCTTCGGGACCGCGAGCGCGGCGCAGTTCTTCGCGAGCGGGCAGGGCGTGAGCTATTCGGGCCCGTCGGAGTGGACGTGGCGGCGCTTCGTGCTGCATCTCGCCGCGCTCTCGAAGGCCGCCGGGGGCGTCGATGCGTTCTGCATCGGCTCCGAGCTGAGGGGTCTCACGACGATCCGCGACGGGGCGACGAGCTATCCGGCCGTCCAGCAGTTGAAGATGTTGGCGAGCGAGGTGCGGACCCTGCTGCCCGCGACGCAGATCTCCTACGCCGCCGACTGGTCGGAGTATTTCGGGCATCAGCCGGGCGACGGATCGGGCGATCTGCTCTTCCATCTCGATCCGCTCTGGGCCGATCCGAACATCGATTTCATCGGGATCGACGACTACATGAGCGCCGCGGACTGGCGCCACGAGCCGGGGCACGCTGACGAGGATGCCGCCCGCTCGATCTATGAGCTCGATTATTTGCGGGCGAACGTGGCGGGTGGCGAGGACTATGACTGGTTCTACGCCTCCGAGGCGGACCGGCTCGCGCAGGTCCGCTCTCCCATTGCCGATGGTGCGTATGGCGAAGACTGGGTGTTCCGGCCGAAGGATCTGGTCGGGTGGTGGTCGAACCCCCATCACGACCGCCCCGGTGGCGTGCGCTCGGGGAGCCCCACGGCCTGGGCACCGCAATCGAAGCCCATCTGGCTGACGGAGACCGGTTGCCCCGCGGTCGATCTCGGCGCCAATACGCCCAACGTCTTCGTCGATCCGAAGAGTTCGGAGAGCAAGCTCCCGACAGGCTCGCTCGGCGTGCGGGACGACGAGATGCAGCGGCGGTTCCTGCAGGCCAAGCTCGGATACTGGGCGGATCCGGCGAACAACCCCGTCTCGAGCGTCTATGGCCAGCCGATGCTGCCCGAGGATCGGGTCTATGTCTGGACATGGGACCTGCGGCCGTGGCCGGACTTTCCGTTCCGGACGGATGTATGGTCGGACGGCGTGAACCATGCGCTGGGGCACTGGCTGACCGGGCGCGTGGGCGCCTCGGGTCTTGCGGAAGTGGTGGCCGCCATCTGCACGCGGGCGGGGATGACCGCGTTCGATGTGAGCGATCTGCATGGCGTCGTTCATGGCTATGTGATCGAGCGGACGCGGACGGCGCGCGAGGCGCTGCAGGCGCTGATGACGACCTACGGCTTCGACGGGTTCGAAAGCGGCGGGCGCGTCGTCTTCCGCATGCGGGGCGGGCGTGTGGATCGCGTGCTGGACGAAGGGCTGCTGGTCGAGGGCGCCGAGCCGGGGCAGGCGCTTGAGCTCTCGCGCGGCTCCAAGGGCGATCTCGCCGATATCCTGCGCCTCTCCTACGTGCAGGCGGAGGCGGATTATCAGCCCGGGCTCGCGGAACGGGTACGGCCGGGAAGTGCCGGTGTCCACGCGGACGAGACGGCGGTCTCCATCGCCTTCCCGGCCGTGACGGCGGAGGGGATCGTCGCACGCTGGATGGCCGAGACCGAGAGCGCGCGGGGCGCGGCCGAGTTCGCGATCCGGCCGAGCGACCTGGCGCTCGAGCCGGGCGATATCGTCGGCCTGTCGGGCCGGCGCGGCACCTGGCGGATCGAGCGGCTGGAGATCGGGGCGAGCGGCGCCGTCACCGCGACGCGGGTGGACGAGACGCTCTATGCGCCGCAGGGAGCGTTCGTGGGCGGCGGCGCGCGTGGCGGGCCCAACGGCAGTGGGGGCACGGGCGACGGGCCCGGCGTCGTCCTGCCGCCTGCGATCCTGCCCGGGCCGCTCGATCCGCTGTTCCTGGACCTGCCGCTTGCCGAGGGGCAGGGCACCGACCATCAGCCCCGTCTCGCGGTGGCGGCCGATCCCTGGCCGGGCAGCGTCACGGTGCTGGAGGTGCTGGACGGCGGGCTTGTCACGCTCGGACGGCAGAGGGTGCCGGCGATCATGGGCACGCTCAGCGAGGATCTGGCACCAGGGGCGCCCGACCGGTGGCAGCGTGTGAGCCTCGCGGTCGAGGCCGGGGATGCCGCCTTCCAGAGCGTGACCGAGGCGAGCGTGCTCAACTACAGCAACATGGCGGCGCTCATCCGACCGGACGGCAGTATCGAGATCGTGCAGTTCCGCGACGCGGTGCTGACCGGGCCCGCGGCATGGACGCTCGGAAGCTTCCTTCGGGGCCTTCGCGGCACAGAGCCCCTGGCCGGCATCGTGGCGCCGGCGGGCTCGCGGCTGGTGATCGTCGATCGCGGGCTGTTTTCCGTGCCGCTCTCGGAGATGCGTCTCGGGGCGGATCTTGCGCTGCGCGCCGTACCGGGCACGCGGCCGGCGGACGACGCCTCGGCCGTGACCGTGAGCGGCACTGCCGGGGGCGCTGCGCTTCGGCCGTTCTCTCCCTGCCATGTGCGGGCCAAGGGGAGCCTCGGCGGCGACGTGACCTTCAGCTGGATCAGGCGGAGCCGGCTCAACGGGGACAACTGGGCTGCGGGCGAAGTGCCCGTGGGCGAGACCGTGGAGCGCTACAACCTCCAGATCGTAAAGGACGGGACGCTGGTGCGCCGGGTCACCGTCGTGCCGCCGACCTGGACCTACACACCGTCGCAACAGGCGGCCGACGGCATCGCCGCCCCTTTCGAGGTCGAGGTCGCCCAGATCTCGAACTTCCACACCACCGGAACCCGCAGGAGGATCACCTTCCATGGCTGAGACCTTTCGCCTTTCGCTGCCCTATCTCGAGAGCGGGCAGGCGCAGAAGCATGTGACCGTGAACGAGGGGCTGGAGCGGATCGACGCGCTGGCCGGCGGTGCGGTGGAGACCATGGGCGGGAACACCCCACCCGCGAGCCCCGCGGATGGCAGCGCCCATGTGGTCGGCACGGCGCCGACGGGAGACTGGGCGGGGCAGGGCGATGCGGTCGCCATCCGCTCGAACGGCGGCTGGATCTTCGTGGCACCCTGGGCGGGGCTGTCCCTTCATGACGCCGCGACCGGCGAGCGCGCGGCCTATGACGGCAGCGCCTGGGTGAGGGGTTGGGCCGCGGGCAGTGCCGCGGGGGCCTCGACGGCGCTCCGGGTGCACGAGACGGAGATGACGCTCTCGGGCGCCGCCACCGATACGGCGATGCTGATCCGCGCCAACGACGTGGTCATCGGCGCAACGGGCCTGGTGCTCGACGCGATCTCGGGCGCTGCGACCTGGCGGCTGGGCGTTGCGGGTGCCGACGACCGCTACGGCGCGGGCCTCGGCATCGGCGCGGGCTCCTACGCCCTCGGCGTCACGGGCAGCCCGACAGCCTACTATGCCGACACTGCGCTTCGTGTGACGGCCGAGGGCGGCAGCTTCACGGCCGGGCGCGTCCGCCTCGCCGTGCATGTCCTGACGCTTGCGCCACCAAAGTCCTGATCCGATCACGTGATGTGTCATTGACGGGCATCCTCCGCCGGCGATGTTATCTATCTGCCGTTGGCCGGTTCGGGAGGCGCGCAATGAGCGACAAGCGGAAGCGGGGCACGGGGCTCCACACGGTGGACCCCGTTTGGACCCGGATGCGGAGCGAGGCGGAGGCGCTGGTCGAGGCCGAGCCGATGATGGCGAGCGCGATCCACGCCGCGATCCTGCACCACAAGGGCTTCGACGAGGCGCTGGCCTATCGCATCGCCTCGAAGCTCGAAACCGACGAGATGCCGGCGATGATGCTGCGCGAGCTCGCCGAGGAGGCGGTGGCCGCGGACGCCTATATCGGCGAGGCGGCCCGGGCGGATATCATGGCGGTCTTCGAGCGCGATCCGGCCTGCGAGCGGCTGATCCAGCCGCTCCTCTACTTCAAGGGCTTCCTGGCGATCCAGTGCCAGCGCGTGGCGCATCACCTCTGGAAGAACGCGCGGCGGGATATGGCGCTCTACATCCAGATGCGGGTCTCGGAGATGTTCTCCATCGACGCGCATCCGGCGGCGCGCATCGGCAAGGGGCTGATGATCGACCATGCGCATAGCATCGTGATCGGGGAGACGGCGGTCATCGGAGACGATGTTTCGATGCTGCATTCGGTGACGCTGGGCGGCACGGGGAAGGAATCGGGCGACCGGCACCCCAAGATCGGCGATGGCGTGCTGATCGGTGCGGGTGCAAAGGTGCTCGGCAACATCACCGTCGGCAAATGCTCGCGCGTGGCCGCGGGCTCGGTGGTGCTGCGGCCCGTCCCGGCGAACACGACCGTGGCGGGCGTGCCGGCGAAGGTGGTCGGCGAGGCGGGCTGTTCGCGTCCCTCGCACTCGATGGACCATTCGATCGAGGCCGAGGACATCGTGCCGGACTGCTGAGGCGGGCATTCGTTGACGACGGCTTCGGGGCCGGGGGCGGAGACGCCTCCGGCCCTTTTCGCGTTCTCGGGACCGGCTCGACGAGGATCACGACCCACCGGTATCTTGCCACGCGATGACGCAAGGCTTGGAGCAGGCGCATGGCGGAGGAACGGCGGCATTTCGAGGCAGGGGGCGCGGCCTATGCGGCGCATCGGCCGAGCTATCCGGCGGCACTGGCCGAGGCGCTGGCGGCGCGGGCGCCGCATCGGCGCCTGGCGGTCGATGCGGGCTGCGGCACGGGCCAGCTCTCGGTGCTGCTCGGCGATTGCTTCGAGGCGGTGGCCGCGGCCGATGTGAGCGCCGCGCAGATCGATGCCGCGGTGCCGCACCGGCATGTGCGCTATCACCTCGCCGGGGCCGAGGCGCTCCCCGCGCCGGACGGGGCGGCGGCGCTGGTGACGGCCGCGCAGGCGGCGCACTGGTTCGAACTCGACGCCTTCTACGCCGAGTGCCGCCGCGTCCTTTGCCCCGGCGGGCTGGTCGCGTTGGTGACTTACGGCGTGACCATCGCGCCCGAGCCGATCCGTGAGCGCTTCGACCGCTTCTACTGGCACGAGATCCATGCCCACTGGCCGCCGGGCCGCGAGCATGTGGAGAACGGCTATGCCGACCTTCCCTTCCCCTTCGAGCCCGTTTCGGCGCCCGCGCTCGCCATCGAGCGCCAATGGGGTGCCGACGCGCTCCTTGGCTATGTCGAGACCTGGTCTGCCGTGAAGCGCGCCCGTGCCGCGGGAGAGGGCGCCTTGGTCGACGGCTTCGCGGCCGATCTCCGCGCGCAATGGCGCGGCGGCACGCTCCCCTTTGCCTGGCCGATCTCGGTCAGGTTCGGCCAGGTGCGGCAGGCATCCGCGCGATGATCCGGCTTCGAAGGCTCTGGCGGCGCAGGCGCATCGGTCCGAGCAGGCCGAGGCCCGAGAGCGCGAGCGGTAGGCCCGTCGGCACCGGAATGGCGGGCGCTTCGATACCCGCAAGTGAGCGTGATCGAGCCGACGACGGATGCGCCATCGAGTTGAGCGGGACTGCGTGAAGCCCTGGGACACCTAGACGACGTTGGCGTCCTCATCGACGTTGAACGTCCGCAATACGACCGTGATCGCGCTCGCCGGCACAACGCTAACTAAGACGCCTGCCCGGGTGGCGGAGCATGAAACCCATCCACGCATGTGAAAGCGCTCCGCCTGTCTCTTCGGTCAGGAGAGCTTCCCCGTGGAAGTCGGTCATCACGTGACCAATCGAGCAATGAATGCATTATTCAGCATGTATCGCCAGTGTGTTCCGGTGCGCGATAACCCACGGTGCCCGCGCTATGCCCTTGCCAGCGGGCGGCAAGCGGCCGGTCAGGCGCGACGGCGGCGGCGGCCTTCGCGGGCGCTGGCGGCGCTGCCCGCTGCGGCGGGGGGCTTGTTGAAGCGGATCCAGTTGGCGCCGCCGGCGTCGTTGTTCATGAGGAAGTCCGTGGCCTTGATGCTCTCGATCTCCTTCGAGGGCACGCCCTTGGGCTGGCCGAGGCCGAGCATGGGCGCCAGCGTGGTCCAGGGCAGGTCGGGCACGCTCACGCCGATGGCGGCGAGCTCGGCCTTGCGTGCCTCGACCATCGCCTCGGTGGCGCCGAGACCGATGAAGGGGGCAACGGCGTTTGGCTCGACCTCCTCGGGAAAGGCGAAGCCCTGCGCCCGGAGCATCGCGATGCGGTCGAGGATCATCTTCTTGGTCACGCCGAGATCGACGGGGTTCATGATCGCCGAGGTCATGCCGTGGCTGGCCGCGGTGGCGAGGAACGCGTTGTTGATGCCGTGGCGGTTCGGCAGGCCGAAGCTGATATTGGATGCCCCGCAGGTAGTGTTGACGCCGAGCTCCTCGCGCAGCCGCCGGACGAGAGCATAGACCTGGAGGCCGGCCGTGTCCTTCGCGCCGACGGGCATCACGAGCGGATCGACCACGATGTCATGCGCCGGGATGCCATGGTCGGCCGCGCGCTGGACGATCTTCTTCGCGACCTCGAAGCGGACATCCGGATCGTCGTTGATGCCGGTGTCGTCGTTGGAGATGGCGACGACGGGAACGTTGTACTTCTTGACCAGCGGCAGGACGGTCTCGAGCCGCTCTTCCTCGCCCGTGACGGAGTTCAGGAGCGGGCGGCCCTCGCAGGCGGCGAGGCCGTTCTCGAGCGCGCCGGGAACGGAGCTGTCGATGCAGAGCGGCACGTCGACGATTGCCTGGACCTTCTCCACAAGCGCCTTCATGAGCGCGGGCTCGACAAAGTTGTTGTCCGCGTAGCGCGGGTCCTCGGCCATCTTGTTGGAGAAGACCGCACCCGAATTGATGTCGAGCACCGTGGCGCCGCAGGCGACCTGGAGGAGCGCGTCCTTCTCGACGGTGGAGAAGTCGCCCGCCTCGAGCTCTTCATTGAGCTTCTTGCGTCCGGTGGGATTGATGCGCTCGCCAATCACGCAGAAGGGCTCGTCGAAGCCCATGACGACGGTTTTGGTCTTCGACTCGATGACGGTGCGGGTCATGGGCGGGCGGTCCTTGGGCAGGCTGGAGGGCGCGATTGCCGATAGGGTGGGGTTCCATCCCCACCGCACGGCGGCGGTTCCGGAACGATGGGGTGGAACCCCGCCTTACCGGTGGCTCAGGCGGTGGCGCGGGCGGCTGCCGGACGGCGGCCATGCTCGGCGGTCCACTCGGCCGTGGCCTTGATGCCGCCGAGGGGGAAGAAGTGGACCTTCGTCACGTTGAAGTCCGGGTGCTCGGCACGATGCGCGGCGAGGCCCTGCAGGAACTCCTCGGGGGTGAAGGGCAGCATGAGCTTCGTGAGATCCGCAGCACGGCGCTGCAGGACGCGGAGCGACGGGCCGACACCGCAGGCCATCGAGAACTTGATGAGCGTCTGGAGCTTGGCGGGACCCGCCACGCCGATATGGACCGGCAGGCGCACACCAGCGGCTGCCAGACGGTTGGCCCAGGCGATCACCGGCCCGGCCTCGAAGCAGAACTGGGTGGCGATGGCCATCTCGGCATCCGTGCGCTCGGCGAAGGCCTGCTTCCAGGCGAGCGCCGCCATCACCTCCCTCTCGCCGCCGTCCGCGTCGATGTCGCGGTTGCCCTCGGGGTGACCCGCGACGTGGAGGCGCTTGAAGCCGGCGCGGTCGAAGACGCCTGTCTCGAGGAGCTGCATGGACGCGTGGAATGCGCCTTTGGGCTCGCTCACGCCACCGCCGAGGATCAGGCCCTGGTCGACGCCGGCCTCGCCCTGATAGCGTGCGACCCAGTCGGCCAGCATCGCCTCATCCGCGAT
>JBCCDG010000159.1:0-8864 GCA_039030915.1 Pseudomonadota bacterium
GCATCATATCGAGGAGCTGGCCGCCATCGGCGTCGCCCCGCCCTCCGGGGGGTGGCGTGGGGCGGCCGTGCTTCGGCTACCCCTCACCCCCCCCCCTGGGCCTTGTTCGCGGGGCCGCCGGGCTCAAGGGGCCCGAGGCGCAACACCCAGGGAGACCGCCCATGACCCTCCGCTTCCAGGGCCCCGATGGCGCCTTCGACTTCGCGCCCACCCGCTGCCTTGTCGCCGGCTGGACAGGGCGCGATCCCGCCAAGGTCGCGCATCATATCGAGGAGCTGGCCGCCATCGGCGTCGCCGCTCCCTCCACCACCCCGCTCTACTATCGCGTACCCGCCCCCCTCGCGGTGCAGGGGGATCGTTTCGAGGTGCTCTCCGCCGACACCGGCGGAGAGGCCGAGCCCGTGATCCTCGACGACGGCGCGCGCCTCTGGCTCACCCTCGGCTCGGACCACACGGATCGCGGGCTCGAGGCCACCTCGGTCGCGCATTCCAAGGCCCTCTGCCCCAAGCCGCTGGCGCGCGAGGCCTGGCCGCTCGAGGAGGTCGCGGCCCGGCTCGACGATCTCACGCTCACGACCGAAATCTCGACCGATGGCACGGCGTGGCAGGCCTATCAGGCCGACAGCCTCGCCGCGATGCTCCCGCTTGCCGAGATCGTCGCAGGCGCGCCGGGCGGGCGGCACGGCGGCCCTGGCGCTGGCACGGTGCTCTTCTGCGGGACGGTGCCCGCCAAGGGCGGCGTGCGTCCCACGCCGTATTTCCGCGCCCGCCTTGCCGATCCCGGCACCGGGCGGGAGATCGCGCTCGCCTACCGCATCGCCGCGCTGCCGGTCATCGCCTGAGGAACCCCGCGCGCCTCACGGCCCTTCCGCATAGTAGAACACCGCCAGCAGCAGGCATCCCGTCTCCGAGCGGAAGGGGCCATGCGCCACGCCGCCCGGCCGGCAGGCATAGGCGGGCGCGGCAAACCGCTGCCCCGCCGCGATCAGCTCACCCTGCCAGACGAAGACCTCCTCGCATTCCTCATGGGTCAGCACCCCCTCCGTCGCCGCCCCTGGCGCGATCCGCTGCAACACCGTGCGCGAGCCGCGCCGCGCGACCGGGTCGAGATCGTCCGCCAGCACCTGCACCTCGAAGCCCAGCGGGTAACCCGCCTGCGCCTCCCACGCCCCGTCGTCGATCGCGAAGAATTCCCGATGCGGCTTCATGACCCCCGCACTCCCCTCTCGCTGTTTTGATTTGAGACTGTATCGTCATCGAAGTGTGAGACTCAGGGAATAGCGTAACGCAGGTGTCCGAGCTGCGCGAAGCGCGCCGGATAAATCCAAGCCACCGCCAGGGAGACCACCATGAAGCGCGACGAGATCGTCCGGGACCCAGAGATTTGCAACAAGGCAGAAGCCTTCGAAGCGTTCGACGACATCCCCACGAACCCCCATCTCAGCAACACCATCGGCGACGTGATCAACCGCCGCTACGGCCGGCGCGACGTGCTGCGCGGCGCCCTCGCCGTCTCGGCGACCACGGCGCTCTTCGGCACGACAGCACTGACGGCCGCGACCGAAGCCAAGGCCGCGAGCGGCAGCTTCGTCTTCGGTGAGATCGAGGGCGGCGTGGACGAGACGCACCACGTCGCGGAGGGCTATGACGCCAGGATCCTCCTCCGTTGGGGCGATCCGATCTTCGCCGACGCGCCGGCCTTCGACCCGCAGAACCAGTCCGCCGAGGCACAGCTCCAGCAGTTCGGCTACAATAACGACTATGTGGGCTTCGTGCCGCTCAACGCAGCCGGCGACCGTGGCCTCCTCTGCGTAAACCACGAATACACCAACGAGGAGGTCATGTTCCCCGGCCTCGGCCGACAGGACAAGGCGGGCTTCGCGGGCATGACCCGCGAGATCGCGGAGATCGAGATGGCCGCCCATGGCGGCACGGTCATCGAGATCGCAGAGGGCGCCGATGGATGGGCCCCGGTGCTCGACAGCGCGTACAACCGCCGCATCACGCCGCTCGACACGCTGATGGAGATCGACGGCCCTGCGGCCGGCCATCCGCGCATGCAGACCGCGGCCGACCCCTCGGGCACTCGTGTCATCGGCACCTTGAACAACTGCGCTGGCGGCATCACGCCCTGGGGCACCTACCTGATGGCCGAGGAGAACTTCCACGGCTACTTCTGGACCTCGAAGCTCGACGGCGAGGGCAAGCCCGACCTCGAGGCCAACGCCCAGGCGGCGTCCTTCGACCGCTACGGCGTGCCAGGCATGTGGTACGCTTGGGGCAAGTACCACGACCGTTTCGATATCGATAAGGAGCCGAACGAGGTCAACCGCTTCGGCTGGATCGTCGAGGTCGACCCGGCCGATCCCGCCTCGCGCCCGGTGAAGCACACGGCACTCGGCCGCTTCCGCCACGAAGGCGCTGAGTCGATCACCAACCCGGACGGCCGCGTCGTCGTCTATTCGGGCGACGACAACCGCTTCGACTATCTCTACCGCTTCGTCTCCGCCGGCACCGTCGGCGAGGACAAGGCGGCGAACATGCAGCTCCTCTCCGAGGGCACCCTCTCCGTCGCCCGCTTCAACGACGACGGCACCATGGACTGGCTGCATCTCGTCCATGGCGAAGGACCGCTCACGGCCGCGAACGGCTTCGAGAGCCAGGCGGACGTGATGATCGACACCCGCCTCGCCGCCGACCTCCTAGGTGCGACACCCATGGACCGGCCGGAGGACGTGCAGCCCAGCACGAACAACGTCTACGTCATGCTCACCAACAACACCCGGCGCAAGCCGGGCGACGAGAACGTGGCCAACCCGCGGGCCGACAACACCTTCGGCCATATCGTGGAGCTCACGGTTCCGGACGGCGACCACACCACGGACACGGTCGGCTGGGACATTCTCGTCAAGTGCGGCGACCCCGCGGTGGCCGAGGTGGGCGCGCAATGGGGCCCCGAGACCAGCGAGCACGGCTGGTTCGCCGCCCCCGACAACTGCGCCATCGACGCGGACGGCCGGCTCTGGGTCTCGACCGATCAGGGCGGCAACTGGCCGAAGACCGGCAAGGCGGACGGGCTCTACGGCGTCGAGACCGAGGGCGCGCTTCGAGGCTCCTCCAAGCTCTTCTTCCGCTGCCCCGTGGGTGCCGAGCTTTGCGGGCCCTATTTCACGGCGAATCAGGAGACGCTCTTCCTCGCCGTGCAGCACCCGGCGACGGATGGCACGAAGGATTACCCAGGCTTCGAGCGTGCCTCGACCTTCGAGGACCCGGCGACCCGCTGGCCGGACTTCGCGGACGGCATGCCGCCGCGCCCCTCCGTGCTGGTCGTAACCAAGACAGGCGGCGGCAAGATCGGCGCCTGAAGCGCGCCAGACCGCATGAACGGCGGCTGCCGCGACCGCATTGTCGCGGCAGCTTCTCCATCGAAGGACGCGCGCCCCTCGCCCGGCCGCCTCATGCGTCGCCTCCCCACCGGCCGACGGTATCGCCGCCCCTCGGCACACCCGGACTTGACCCGGGCACCCGGCCTGCTCCCATGACACAGAGACAGCGGCGGGAGCTCCCATGACCAAGACAACCCCTTTCTGGTGGGAGGATGCGGGCGCGCCGGCCGCCCCGCCCCCGGCCGATCTGCCGGCCGAGGCGGATGTGGTCGTCGTCGGCGCCGGGCTGACCGGCGCCTCGGCGGCGCGCACGCTCGCAAGGGCAGGCAGCACCGTCCTCGTCCTCGACGCCGGCGCCCCTGGCATCGGCGCCTCCAGCCGCAACGGCGGGATGATCGGCGGGGGCCACCGTCTCTCGCCCGAAGCGCTCCGCGACCGCTACGGCGAGGACCTCGCCCGCCGCCTGCTCCACGAGGCGCATGTCGAGAGCCTCGCCTTCTGCCGCACCCTCATGGCCGAGGAACGCATCGACCCCGACTTCCGACAGACCGGCCGCTTCCGCGGCTTCTGGGCGGCCCGCGAATACGAGGCCACCGCCCGGGCGATTGAAGCGCTCGCCCGGATCGTTCCCCTCGACTACGAGATGATCCCCCGTAGCCGTCAGCATGAGGAGACGGGCTCCACGCTCTATCGGGGCGGTGTCGTCTTCCCCGCCCATGGCGGCCTCAATCCGGCAAAATGGGTCAAGGGCATTCTCGCCGCCGCAGCCCGGCACGGCGCGCTCGTCCAGGGCGACACCCCCGTCACCGCCATAGCGCGGGAGGGTGGCAGGTTCCGGGTCGCGACGCCGCGGGGAACGATCCGGGCCGGCCAGGTGCTGATGGCGACGAACGGCTACACGCCCGCGGCCGTTCCGGCCCTTCGCCGCCGCATCGTCCCCGTCCCCAGCTTCATCATCGCGACCGAGCCGCTCGGCGCGAATCGGATGAAGGCGCTCTTCCCCAAGGGCCGCATGACGGTCGAGAGCCGGGAGCGGCACTGCTACTACCGCCCCTCACCCGCCGGGGATCGTATCGTCTTCGGCGGCCGCGCGGCGATGCTGGACGCGCCCGAACACTTCGTCCAGCGCGAGCTTCGGGGCCTCCTCGCCCAGATCTTCCCCGATCTTGGCCCCGTCGCCCTCAGCCATAGCTGGCGGGGCTTCACCGGCTTCACCTTCGAGACGCTGCCGCATGTGGGCCAGGACGACGGCCTCTGGCACGCGATGGGCTATTCGGGCTCGGGCAACGCCATGGCGCCCTGGCTCGGCCACAAGACGGCGCTCGCCATGCTGGGCGACCCGGCGGGCGACACGGCCTTCGCGCGGACGCGCTTCGAGACGCGGTGGTGGCACAGGGGACGCGCCTGGTTCATGCCCGCCGCGGAGATCAGCCTACGCCTTCGCGACATCCGCGCCAATCACGGCCGCGACGCCGAGAAAGAGTAAGCACCGACGCTGCATCGCGGAGGGCGCGAGGCTGGCGGGTGGGCCGCTGAGGGTCGCGAGACCCGAAGCCGGGGCGCCCAGACAGCCCGCGCTCACTTCCACCCGACACGCCAAGCCCTAGTCTTCCCCGGGCCAAGGATACAGAGACGCCGATGAACCCCGCTGAATGGCTTCGCCGTAGCGCCCGCCGCTGGCCCGACGCCCCCGCGCTGCTCGCCGGGACCGAGACACGCGCGCTCTATGCCGGCTTCGCGGCCACCGCCGCCGCCATCGCGGCCGGGCTTCGCGCGCGCCACCGGATCGCGCCGGGCGAGCGTGTGGCGCTCCTCATGCCCAACGCCACGACCTATCTCGAAGCGCTCTACGGCATCTGGCATGCCGGCGCCGCCGCGGTGCCGATCAACGCCAAGCTCCACCCCCGCGAAGCCGCCTGGATCCTCGAGGACAGCGAGGCGCGCCTTGTGATCGCCAGTGAGGGTCTCGCCGCCGAGCTCACGCCCCACCTCCCCGCCGGTGTCGAGGCCGTCATCGTGCCAGGCAGCGACGCGTGGGAACGCCTGACCGCCACGCCGACGCCGCCCGGCGGCGACGTGCCCTGCACGATCGCAGCCGATGGGCTTGTCTGGCTCTTCTATACCTCCGGCACCACGGGCCGGCCCAAGGGCGTGATGATCACGGCCGCCAACATCGCCGCCATGACCGCCTGCTATTTCATGGATGTCGACACGGTGCGCCATGAGGATACCGCGCTCTATGCGGCCCCGATGTCGCACGGGGCCGGGCTCTACAACTTCATGCACGTGATACGCGGCGCGCGTCATGCGGTGCCGCCCTCGGGCGGGTTCGATGCGGCGGAGATCCTCGATCTCGCACCCCGGCTCGGCTCGGTCCATATGTTTGCGGCCCCCACCATGGTCCGCCGGCTCGTCGATTCTGCCCGCGCCGCGGGGGGCACGGGCGAGGGCATCCGCACCATCGTCTACGGGGGCGGGCCCATGTACCGCGCCGATATCGAGGAGGCGGTCGCGGTCATGGGCCCGCGCTTCGTCCAGATCTACGGACAGGGCGAGAGCCCGATGACCATCACGGCGCTGGCGCGCGATCTCGTGGCCGACCGCGCCCATCCCGACTGGCGCGAGCGTCTGGCCTCCGTCGGCACCGCACAATCGCTGATGCGGCTTCGCATCCTCGACGAAAGCGGACAGGACGCAGCCCCCGGAACGCCGGGCGAGATCCTCGTCGCGGGCCCCGCCGTGATGGCGGGCTATTGGCGCAACCCAGTCGCGACGGACGAGGCGCTGGCCGGCGGCTGGCTCCGCACCGGCGATACCGGCCATCTCGATGCGGATGGCTTCCTGACGCTCGTCGACCGGTCGAAGGACGTCATCATCTCGGGCGGCACGAACATCTATCCGCGCGAGGTGGAGGAAGCGCTCCTTGAGCATGAAAGCGTGAGCGAAGCCGCGGTACTCGGCCGGCGCCATGCAGACTGGGGCGAGGAAGTCGTCGCCTTCGTCGTGCCGGCAGCGGGTGCCGCGCTCGATCCCATCGCGCTCGACGCCCATTGCTGCGCGCGGATCGCCCGTTTCAAGCGCCCGAGGGCCTACTTCGCCTGCGAGACCCTGCCCAAGAACAACTACGGCAAGATACTGAAGACTGCGCTGCGCGACCGGCTGGCAGACACGCCCTAAGCCCCACGGACGCCGCCCCGCTTCTTAGGGCGCCGCGTCCACCCTCCCGCCCGTGGCAGCAGCCCACCCGCGGCGCACTTGGAGGGCACCGCTCGTGGCGCGCCGCCGCAACGCCCGACCCTGCATTACCGTCCCGTATCCCGAGATGGGTGCACGCAGTGGACCGGGGCCGGGTCATCATGGCCGATCGAGGCTTTCCACAAGGTCGCGCGCCGAGAAGTGTCTGACGGCCCCCGGCGATCCCCCGAACCGCTCGGGATCGAAGCCGGCTCGGATGGCGCGCATCACCAGCACAGGCGGCTCCGTACCCGCCCTCTCGGCCGATGCCGCAATGACGGCGATGGCGACGATGGGCAGAGGCAGTGGCGCCGGGGTGCCGTGGGGCGGGAGACAGGTCATGGATGGAATTCGGGAAGAAGCAGCGGCCGCGTGCCGGACAGCAGGCACGGTCGCCTGCAATGGGCGCGGCCCTTCGAGCGACCGCTTCGAGCGCCGGCGCATGGGGCGTCCCGCATCCGGCTGCGCCTTGATGGAGCGTCAGCCCGTGCTGCCGCGGTGCTCCGCGACCAGATTGCCGACGCGGGGCATCGGGCCCTTGAGAGGCAAGCATGTCAGCGCCGCCTCATCGACCGCCGCGATCCGGTAGCCATGCCCCTCGAGAATCCGCGCCGCTTCCTCCGACGTCTCGGGCGTCACCTCGACGAGGAGCCGCGGCCGCGTCTCGGAAAGGAGCGTGGCCATGCCCTCGAGCACCATGAGCTCGGCGCCCTCCACGTCGATCTTGATCAGGTCCGGCACGAACGCCTCCTGCGCAGTGAGCGCATCGAGCGAGACCGTCTCGACCTGCTCCTCCGAGGACAGCACCTCCAGCCCCTCCTTCGCGAGGAAGCTGTCCCCGATCCCCAGGATGTTCTCACCCCTGAACCGGTTGAAGCTGACGAGCCCGGGCCCCGATGCCGCAGCCCGGTTGAGCGCGCGCACCCGCCGCTCGAACCCGTTCGCCTGGATGTTGGAGAGAAGCCGGCCATAGGTCCGGCGCGCCGCCTCGACCGCCAGCACCGAGGCCGAAGGCGCAGTCGCCGCGGCCAGAAGCGCGTAGACGCCGGAGAAGGCGCCGACATCGAGCACACGATCCGCTTCCTGCGCCCAGGCCCGCCAGAGATGCATCGACATCGGCTCCCAGGCGTCGGGGCCGTGCCAGAAGAAGCTCATGGCGACGAGATCGTCATTGGTCGAGAGCATCACGAAGCGCTCCCCCTCCACCTCGACCTCGACGAAGCCGTGATAGGGATGGCGGTTCTTGAACTGATGAAACCGTGCGTCGACGGCAGGCAGCGCGCCAGGCGTCCGTCCCTCACGGAAACCCGGCACGGCGGCAAGGGCTGCGGCGTTGACCGCCTCGAGAGCGGCGAGCCCGCTGCCGCCCACCGGCGTCTCTGGCGGCGTCTCGGGCGGCTGCGCGGCGGCCCGCGCCGCCTCTACAACCGCCGCGGGCCCGGTGTGCCCGGCGCCCTTGTCCTCATCCGCCGAACTCGCCTGCTGCTCCGCCATCGCGCGCTCCTTCCGCTCCGGTCCTGCCTAGCAACACTGTGGTGCACAAATCGTGAAGAGCGCGCGGTCCCGACGCGAAAGACCGCGCGAGACGATAGTGTCGCCGTTGCCCGCTTCTGTGGGCCCAGCGGCAAACCGGAATCGCCATGACCATTCTCGAGAACACGCCCTACGACGCGATCGCCGAGGGACAGCGGGCGGAGCTTCGCCGACTCTGTACCGCGGACGATTTCTATGCCTTCGCCGCGACGACCGGGAACCGCAACCCGCTCCATCTCGACGATCTCGACGGGGACGGGGACGGCGTGACCGAGGCGGTGGCGCCGGCGGCCTTTCTCGCCAGCCTCGTCTCGGCCGTGCTCGGAACGCATCTGCCGGGGGCCGGCACCCTCCTCGTCTCGCAGGAGTTCCGCTTTCTCGACCGCGCGATGGCGGGCGACGAGGTGATCGCCCGGGTCGAGGTGGTCGAACGCAGTGCGGACGGCACGGTGCGCCTCGCGGCCGAGGTCGTGCGCCCGGAGCAGGAGGGTCAGACGGCATCGCGGCTTCTCGAAGGCATGGTCACCGTGCGCCCGCCCGCAGCCCCCCTCAGCCTCGACGCCCACGCGCTGCCGGGGCTGATCGTGCAGCGCCATCGCCATTTCGACGCGCTCCTCGACCGCGCCGCGCCGCTCGCGCCGATCCCCACCGCCGTGGTGGCGCCCGAGGAGCCGAAGAGCCTCGCCGGCGCGGTCCTCGCGCGCTCGCACA
>JBCCDG010000160.1:0-8747 GCA_039030915.1 Pseudomonadota bacterium
ACCCTCGGAAACAACGGAAAAATCTGGCCGGAGCCGGATCGGGAGAAACGTTTCTGAGGGGCAAGTGGCGGGCGGGATGGGATTCGAACCCACGATACCCTTTTGAGGTATACTCCCTTAGCAGGGGAGCGCCTTCGACCACTCGGCCACCCGCCCGCCGAGGGGCGTATTCGCTCGCTCCGGCTGTTGTCAATGGCGGGCGACGATTTCGCCACGTCCGCGGTTTGAGGCGCGCAGCGCAGGGGCGGCGAGGTGGCCGGAAGCGGTCCCGCAGGGCGATCAGTCGGTGCTTTGGAGGTCGTCCGCTGCCGGCGTTTTGTCCTCTCCGCGCGGAGCGGCTGGGGGTACTGGCGCCCAGCCCGCCGAGGTCAGTCTCTCGCGGCCGCCTGTGGCGAGATCGGTCCGTTCGTCTCCCTCCGCCGCCGGCGTCTCCGTAAGCGCAAGCTCGAGGACGGGCGCCTCGCCGACGCCGGCGAGCTGCGCGGCGAGAAAGGCCTCGACGGTGGCCGCGTCCTGCCCCGGTCTGAGGGTGCCGGCGAGCGCGATGCGCTCAGACGTGGCCTGGCCCTCGGCGGCGATGAGCACCTCGCGGAGCGCTGCCATGGCGTCCACGATCTCCCGCCAGAGAAAGGGGTCGCCGCGCCCTCCAGAAGTGAGGCCTGCGCGCCGGGCACCGCCGCCTCGGATGAGCGCCGTCTCAGCGTCGAGCCCCTCGGGCAGGATACCGGCGAGGCTGAGCGTGCCGTCGGCAAAGGCGATGGTGAGTCTCGCCGGGGGTGGGGCATCTATAAGGTCGAGACGGATCTGCCAGGCGGCATCCGGCGGTGCTGTCAGGGCGGTGGGCAGCGATATCTCGGCATCGCCCGTACCGGGCGCCAGCGTGTCGGCGCTGTTGGTCGCGCCGCGCAGCGCCGCCCGCAGCGCTGCGCGAATATCCGCCGCGCTGAAACCAGGCCGCAGCCTGCCCTCGATCTCTATCCGCCGCGGCCCGAGCGCAATTGTGCCACGCTCCATGCGGGGCAGGGCGATGGGCAGCGCGGCGAGCACAGACCGCCAGACGGCACTTTCCGCGGGCGTGGAAAGCGGGGCCGCCGCGACGACGAAGGGCACCGCGGCGCTAGGCGGCGCGGCGCGGCCGACGGCAGGGGCGGCCGTAGGTCGAGGCGCGCGCTCCGGCGCCAGTGCTGCTTCCTCCCCCCCTTGATCCCCTTCGAGAAGCAGACCCCCCCCACGCTCGGGGAGCGAGAGACCCGGCAGGGCATCCGCGAGAACCGCCCGTTCGAGCCCCGGCGGCAATACGCCCTCGGCCGTTAGCCTGCCACGCTCGTCGATGCTCAGAACAAGGCCGGGAGGCTCAGCATCGACCCAGACCGCGGCAAACCATTCCGGATCGAGCAGACCTTCGAGGCGCTCGAGCGCCGTTGCGTCACGCGCCCTACCTTCGAGCGAGACGGAGGTGTCCGCGATGCTCAGACGACCCGCTTCGAGCAGGCTGAAGGCACGCAGCGCGCGGTGGGCAAGCCCGGGTGTCGGCTCCGCCGGTGCGGCGCTGTCGACGGCGAGGCCGTGGATGCCGCCGCGCCACGCCGTCTCGTCCCCGCCCTCCGCCGGCGGTGTGAGCCCGGCTGCACGCAGAAGGCGCTGTTGGCTGGTCATGTCCGGCGCCGTGCCGAAGAGCGTGATCACCCCGTCGGCGCTGCGCGAGGCCGAGAGCCGATAAGCCTCCCGCGAGGCATCACTGCCCGTCTCCGCCGCGGTCCACGATACGGGCAGCAGCATGAGCGTCGCGATGCTCAGGGCACGAGCACGGCGCAGCGCGGCGGACTGCGCCGCCAACGGCCGACGCCGGCCGCCGTGCCGTCGCGCACTCTCCTCCACCCGGGCGCTCACGGTCCGCCCCCGCCGCCATGGCTCGGGCGCCGGAGCTGCGCCTCGCGGAGCGCGATGTAGAGGGTCGATGCGATGATCGCCGCACCGCCGAGAAGGGTCGCCGCGTCGGGCACTTCGCCGAACAGCACAAAGCCCGCGATGCCCACCGTCACCAGCCGCAGATAGGTGAAAGGCGCGAGAAACCCCGCATCGCCGGTCGCATAGGCCTTGATGTCCGCGAAGGTCCGCAGCGAGGAGGCGAGCACGATCATGGCGATGAGCACCCAGGTGACAGCACGCTCCGGCATGTCCCAGAAGAAGAGTGCCGGTGGCAGCGTCGCGACGCCCACGACCACCGAGGAGCTTACGAAGACCGCGTTCGCCCCGTCCCTGTCGCTTGCCAGCCGCCCGAGCACGAGGGCGGCCGCGAAGCACATGGCGGAGGCGAGGGCCAGCAGCATCGCAGGCTCAATGACGCCGGCATCGGGCCGCAGGATGATGACCGCACCGAGGAAGCCCGCTGCCATCGCGCCCCAGCGCCGCGGCCCCACGCGTTCGCCGACGAGTGCCATGGCGAAGAGCGTCGCGAAGACGGGCGCCATGAAGAAGAGCACGGTGGATGTCGCAAGCGGCAGCTGTCCGATCGCGTAGAAGCCGAAGTTGAGCGCCCCGACCATGACGATCCCGCGCAGGAGATGCAGCTTCCAGGCGGTAAAGCGGAAGGGCGCGCCGCCCCCCTTGCCGAGGCCGAGGAGGAGCGGCAGGATCCCGAGCACGCCGAAGGCCGAGCGCAGGAAGGCGAGCATGACGCTGTGGATGTCCGCCGTCACCTGCCGCACGCCGATCGTCATCCCCGTCGCCCCGGCGACCGAGACGAGGATCCAGAGGATGGCGACGGTCTCGGCGCTGAGCCGGGCCTTCGCTGGCAGGCTGGGAGAATGGGGCATCGGTTTCCGCCAGAGGGTGTCGTCTCCAGACTTGTCCCTTTCCCTCCCGGTGGCAAGCGGTGCAGGCTTCCGGCTGCGGCCTGTGGCATTCCCGAAGTGCCCAGGGCCTCAGTGCGGATCTGGACCGGGGTGACGGCGATGGCGTTCGATCTTGAGGCGGCCTGCGGCACGGCAGTGCCTGCCGAGGCGCGACCCGCTCCGACAGGACCGGCGCGCCGCCGGTCCTGGACTGCCGCGTCCGCCTCGGCCCTCTTGCTCGGGCTTGCAGCCTTTCTGGCCTGGAGCCTGTCCGCGCAGCCGGTCATGGCGGATCGCCTCGCCGGTCTCGTGGCTGACTGTTCGGGGCTCGATGCCGAACCCCGCGCGCTCCTCACGCTTTGCGAACAGGCGCTCGAGGCGGATGACGGCCGGCTCGGGCCGGAGAACCGTGCGGCGGTTCATTACAATGCCGGCGTCGCGGCGCTCGATATGGGCCGCGCCGTGCAGGCGCAGGGCCATTTCGACGCGGCGATCGCGCTCGCGCCGGCCATGGCACCGGCCTGGGTAAGCCGCGGCCTCGCGCTCGGCGCGCAGGGCCGGGTAGAGGAGGCGGTAGAAAGCTACGGCCGCGCGATCGCCGCCGATCCGTCCGCTCCGGGCCCCTATCTCGCCCGCGGCAGGCTCCAGGCCGAGCAGGGCCGCTTCGAGCCCGCACTCGCCGACTATACCGCCGCCCTCGAGCGGGAGCCGGACTGGGAGGCGAGCTATTTCGAAAGGGCGCGCGTCTTCGCCGCTCTCGGCCGCTGGCGGGAGGCCGAGCAGGACTTCTCCGCCGTCATCGCGCGGCGTCCGCGCGACCCTGCGGCCTGGCTCGGCCGGGCCGAGGCGCGGGCTGCCAATGGCATCGCGGCCGCGCGCAACGATTTCGACCGGGCGGTTCTGCTCGCGCCCGAATGGGGCGCCGCTCACTACGCCCGTGGGCTCTATCTCGAGGCTGCGGACGAGGCGGAGGCGGCAGGGGCGGATTTTCTGCGCGCCTACGAACTCGGCCACAGCGCCCCGGATCTGCTCGAGCGGGTGCGTGCGCTGTCGGGCGGCTGACGCATGCCCCCGGTGCCGGGCGACATCCGCCCCGCGCGCCGCATATCGGCCGATTTCTCCCCGGCTTGCCATGAAGCGACCACGTAGAATGTATCCCGGCGACCAGCCGGGATGCCGCTTGCTTCGATACGTTGCGGCTCAGGGTCCGGCGAGCGAGGGCAGCCAGAGCGCGAGGCCGGGCAGGGCGACGAGAAGCGCGAGGCGCACCACATCCGCCAGCACGAAGGGCAGCACCCCCCGCCAGATGGTGCCCAGCGGCAGATCCTCCGCCGCCGCGCGCACGACGAAGAGGTTGAGACCCACGGGCGGCGTGATCAGCCCCACCTCCACCGCGGTCACGGCGAGGATGCCGAACCAGATCGGGTCGAACCCGGCCGCTGCGGCGAGTGGGGCAAAGATCGGCACGGTCAGCAGGATCATGGCCAGGCTGTCCATCAGGCAGCCGAGGACGAGGTAGAAGGCGAGAATGGCGCAGAGAAGACCGTAGGGGCCGATCCCCGCAGCAGCGATCCAGCCCTCGAGCGCGGAGGCCAGGCGCGAGACGCTCAGGAAGTACCCGAAGGCCTCCGCCCCGATCAGGATCACGAAGAGCGTTGCCGAAAGCGCGACCGTCTCGGCAAAGGCAGTGCGGATGCCGGCGGCGTCGGTCCCGCGCGCGAGTGCGAGGACGAGGGCGAGCGCGGCGCCCGCGCCGGCCGCCTCGGTCGGCGTGAAGAGGCCGGTGTAGATCCCGCCCATCACGAAGGCGAAGAGGCCGAGTGCGGCGAGCGCGCCACCCCGCCGGCTCTGCGTGGCCGCTGGCGCGGCGTTCAGGCCCGAGGGTTGCCAGACGCGGCCGGCCGCGAGCGCTGCGACGGCGTAGAGGCCGAGCCCGAGAAGTCCTGGTATGATGCCCGCCAGGAACATCGCGCCGACCGACTGCTCCATGACGAGCGCATAGAGAAGGAGAGCGATCGACGGCGGGATCATGATACCGAGCGTCCCGCCGGCCGCGATCACGCCGGCGGCAAGCCGCGGGTCCGTGCCCGCCGCGCGCATCTCAGGCAGTGCTGCGCGCGCCATGGCGGAGGCCGTGGCGAGCGAGGAGCCCGAGGCCGCCGCGAAGCCCGCACTGGCGCCGAGGCCTGCGATGGCGAGCCCTGCAGGACGTCCACCCGAGAGGCGCCGGGCCGCCGAGAAGAGATCGCGCCCGATACCCGCCTGGGCGACGACCGCGCCCATGAGGATAAAGAGCGGAATGACGGTGAAGCCTGGGTTGCCCGCCGTCTCGAGCGCCGCGCGCTCGAGAATGCGCAGCGCTGGCTCGGGGCCGATCAGCACGGCGAAGCCGCCGAGGCCGATGGCGATCATCGCGAGCCCCACCGGGCAGCCGAGCGCGAGCATCACCGTCATCAGTCCGAGCCCCGCGAGCCCGGTCGCCTCCGGGCTCATCGTGGACGACCCGCGGCCTGCTGCCCGCCGAGCGCCCGCCAGAGCGCGGCCAGCATGAGGAGGGTTGCGGCAAGCGCCGCGAACGCCGTGAAGGGCCAGAGCGACCAGCCGAGATCCTGGCTTACATGCCCCGCCGCAAGCTCGAGCCGGGCTCGGGCGAGGAGGAGCCAGGCGAGTAGCCCCGCAGCGAGCGCCAGGACAACGAACCAGAGCCGCTCGAGCTGCCGACGGGCCGGTACCGGCAGGCGCTCCAGCACGATGTCGACCCTTGCGAGGCCACGCAGCGCCGCGCCCGGCAGGGCCGCAAAGACCATCAGCGTCAGCGAAAGCCCCGAGAGCTCGATGGCCCCCGGCACCAGCAAGTTCATCGCTCCGGCCGTAGCGTCGTAAAGCGCGCGTGCCGCAACGCTACCGGCGACGACGCCAAGCAACAGGGCGAGGGCGCATGCCGAGGCCGCGTCGGTCACCCGGGCAAGGCGCTCCACCGTATCAGGCTCAGCCGTCGATCTCGGCGCGGCACGCGGCAACGTAGCCCTCGACCGCGGTGTAGGTGGCCCGGCCCGGCAGACCCGCGGCTTCGAGCTCCGCGAGATATGCCTCCGTGGCCCGCGATGCCGCCGCCTCCCACCGTTCCCGCTCGGCTCCCTCGATTTCGTGCAGCGTCCCGTTCGACAGGATCGAGGGGCGCGCATCGGCGTCCGCCTTGTCGAACCCCCGGCCCGCCGCGAGCGCCCATTTCATGCCGCTCTCCGCATCGATCGCGGCTCGCGCCGTTTCCGGCAGCGCCTCGTAGGTGCGCTTGTTCATAGTCGCGACGAAGGCGAGGGCGTAGAAGCCGAACTCCGTGTGATGGTCTGCCACCTCGTCCGCGCGGAAGCCGCCGACGGCTTCCCAGGGCAGCAGGAAGCCGTCGATGGTGCCGCGTTCCGCCGCCTCATAAATGCGGGGTGCCGGCATGCCCACGGGCTCGGCACCTAGCTCGTCGAGAAGCTTGCCGATCACAGCCGTGGGCCGCCGGAGCTTGAGCCCCGCCAGATCGTCGAGCGTTGTCACCGCCTTGTCGCGCGTGTGGATATGGCCCGCGCCGTGGGTATGTACGAAGAGCACATGCGTATCCGCGTACTCTGCGTCGAGCGCGCCTGAATCGTAGAGCATCTGAAAGGCGCAGGAGCCCACTTCCGCCCGCTCGAAGAGCCCCGGCAGCTCGACGATCTGGCTCAGGGGGAAACGGCCCGCCGTATAGCCCTGCACGGTCCAGGCGATGTCCGCGATGCCGTCGCGCGCGTTGTCATAGCCGTCCGATGCGCGGCCGAGCGTCTGCGCCGGGTAGATCGTCACATCGACGCTGCCGTTCGACCCGCCCTCCACAGCCTCGCCCCAGGCTGCGAAGAGCTCCCGATTCTGCCAGCTCTCGACCGGCATGAAATGCGCGAAGTTGAGTGTCGTATCGGCGGCCTCAGCAACGGGGGTCACGGCGAACAGAAACGTGGCCGCCAGCACTGAGCGCGTGTGGTGCATGCATTCATTCATACGGGGAAAGCGGGGCGATATGTCCATCGGACTGCCTGTCTCTG
The DNA here is from genome assembly GCA_039030915.1 of Pseudomonadota bacterium. GTDB lineage: Bacteria > Pseudomonadota > Alphaproteobacteria > Rhodobacterales > Rhodobacteraceae > Thermohalobaculum. The sequence continues at coordinate 6,902 of JBCCDG010000160.1, forward strand.
ATGCGGTGCGACGGCCATAACGTCCTTGCGGAGGCCCGACAAGAACCGCCGGTCAGAGGGTGCAGCGATATGGTCAAGGCGGTGCATACATTCCGCGATGCCTCACCGAGATGCGCATAGCGTAACCAGCCTTTGGGCGGGGTCGGTGCCGAAATGCGCCCTGTGCCGAGTTATGGAGAGGTTCGGCGGAGCGAGAACCGACGTCGGCTCGGAACCATCACCGAAACGAAAACCGCGCCGGCGATCGGCTCGCTGGCGCGGTCTATCAGTGAGCGCATAGCGGTGTCAGAGTTTGGACATCCATTCGTCGACCTGACGCTTGGCATCTTCCTTGGCAATGCCATAGCGCTCCTGGATCTTGCCCTCGAGCTGCTCGCGGTTGCCGGCGGCCTGATCGACCTCGTCATCCGTCAGCTTGCCCCAGTGCGTCTTGGCCTGGCCTTTGTACTGTTCCCACTTGCCCTGGATCATATCCCAGTTCATCGCACGGTCCTTTCGTTGAGTCGGGTGTACTTCCAGAACGGGCGGGCCTCGCGATAGGTTCCCGCCGCTCGCCCGTACGGTGCCGATAATCGACTTGAAGCGCGCGTGACGCTCCTGTAAGGGCGCCCCGGACGCGGCGGACCGACCGCCGAAGCACGCTTTTCAGACGGAGAGGCAAGGAAATGGCGAAGGCGAAGTTCGAGCGTAACAAGCCGCATGTTAACATCGGAACGATTGGGCATGTTGACCACGGCAAGACGACGCTGACGGCGGCGATCACGAAGTATTTCGGCGAGTTCCGTGCCTATGACCAGATCGACGGGGCGCCGGAGGAGAAGGCGCGCGGGATCACGATCTCGACGGCGCATGTGGAGTACGAGACGGATGCGCGTCACTACGCCCATGTCGACTGCCCGGGCCATGCCGACTATGTGAAGAACATGATCACGGGTGCCGCGCAGATGGATGGCGCGATCCTGGTGGTGAACGCGGCGGACGGGCCGATGCCGCAGACGCGCGAGCATATCCTTCTCGCGCGCCAGGTCGGCGTGCCGGCGCTGGTGGTGTTCCTGAACAAGGTCGACCAGGTGGACGACGAGGAGCTTCTGGAGCTCGTCGAGATGGAGGTGCGCGAGCTTCTGGCCTCCTACGACTTCCCGGGCGACGACATTCCGATCGTGGCGGGCTCGGCGCTGGCTGCGATGGAGGGGAACAACCCCGAGATCGGCGAGGAGAAGATCCGCGAGCTGATGGCGCAGGTGGACGCGTATATCCCCACGCCCGAGCGTCCGATCGACCAGCCGTTCCTGATGCCGATCGAGGACGTGTTCTCGATCTCGGGTCGCGGCACGGTGGTGACGGGGCGCGTCGAGCGCGGCGTGATCACGGTCGGCGAGGAGATCGAGATCGTCGGGCTCAGGGACAGCAAGAAGACGACCTGCACGGGCGTCGAGATGTTCCGCAAGCTGCTCGATCGCGGCGAGGCGGGCGACAATATCGGCGCGCTTCTGCGCGGCATCGGGCGCGAGGACGTGGAGCGGGGCCAGGTGCTCTGCAAGCCGGGCTCGGTCAAGCCGCACACGAAGTTCGAGGCGGAAGCCTATATCCTGACGAAGGAAGAGGGCGGGCGGCACACGCCGTTCTTCACCAACTACCGGCCGCAGTTCTACTTCCGCACGACGGATGTGACGGGCACGGTGGCGCTGCCGGAGGGCACGGAGATGGTGATGCCCGGCGATAACCTCAAATTCGAGGTGACGCTGATCGCCCCCATCGCCATGGAGGAAAAGCTCCGCTTCGCCATCCGCGAAGGCGGCCGAACCGTCGGCGCAGGCGTCGTCTCGAAAATCATCGAGTGAGCACT
>JBCCDG010000161.1:0-8719 GCA_039030915.1 Pseudomonadota bacterium
CAGTTCTCCACCGGTGGGCGGTCCGGTGCCGGGCAGGCGCGCGGGGGGATGCTGCCGCTCGAGCCCGAGATGGCCTCGCTCACCGTCGGCTCGAACAACTTTCCGACGCGCGTCTACGAGAATCCGCCCGATCTCGTCGACTGGTTGGCCGGGCTGATGCGCGAGCACGGCGTGAAGCCCGAGATCGAGGCCTTCGATCTCAGCCACATCTTCAAGGCCGCCGAGATGAACGCGGACGGTCGCATTCCAGGGCGGCTCTATGTGCAGTTCGTGATGGGTGTGCGAAACGCGATGCCCGTCGACCGGGAGGTGTTCGACTTCTACGTCGCCACGCTCCGCCGCCTTGCGCCCGAGGCGGAGTGGTGCGGCGCGGGGATCGGGCGGCACCAGCTTACGCTCAATGAATGGTGCATCGCGGGCGGTGGGCATGCCCGCACGGGGCTCGAGGACAATGTGCGCCTCGACCGGGAGACGCTTGCGCCGTCCAACGCCGCCCTCGTCGCCCGCACCGCAGCGCTCTGCGAGAAGCATGGCCGACCCGTGGCAACGCCGGGCGAGGCACGGGCGATGCTGGGTCTGCGCGCCCCCTGAGCGGGTTGCGCGCCGGGGCTGGCCGTGCTGTTGAGCGCGCAAGCTTCCGGAGGAGCCCATGCTCAAGCTCGCGATCTTCGATGTCGACGGCACACTCGTCGACAGCCAGGGCGCGATCCTCTCTGCCATGGCCGCCGGGCACGAGGCGGCCGGGTTGGAGATGCCGCCGCGCGAGACGGTGCTCGGCATCGTCGGTCTCTCGCTGCCCATTGCCATGGCGCGGCTCCATCCCGATGAGCCTGCCGCGCGGGTCGAGCGCCTCACCGTCGCTTACAAGCACGCCTACAAATCGGCGCGGGATGCGGGAGACGGCGAGGCGACGACGCCGTTCTTCCCCGGGGCCCGCGATGCGCTCGACCGGCTCGACCGGGCCGGCTGGCTGCTTGCCATCGCGACAGGCAAGGCGCGGCGCGGGCTCGCTCACATGCTGGAGGCTCACGATCTGGGCCGTCTCTTCGTTGCGACGCAGACGGCGGATGACGCGCCCTCGAAGCCCCATCCCGCGATGATCGAGAATATCCTGCGGGAGACAGGGGCGGACCCGGCAGGCGCGGTGATGATCGGCGACACGCGTTTCGACCTCGAGATGGCGTTGAATGCGCGCGTCGCCTCTGTCGGTGTGTCCTGGGGCTATCATCCGGTCGAGGCGCTCGCGGCGGCAGCGCCCCACAGCATCGTCGAGGACTTCGGAGCGCTCGATGCAGCCCTCGATGCGGCACTGACCGCGTCGTGCAGAGGGGCAGGGCGGGGGACGCGGCCATGAAGCGCTTCTGGAAGGTGACGGCGACGGCCCCGGCCGAGGGCGGCTTCGAGGTGCGGCTCGACGACAAGCCCATCCGCACCCCCGGCAAGGCGCCGCTCATCCTGCCGACTGCGGCGCTGGCGGAAGCGATGGCGGCGGAGTGGGAGGCGCAGCGCGAGCATGTCGACCCCACCGCGATGCCGGTGACTCGCGCCGCCAACACTGCTATCGACCGTGTCGCGCCGGCGCCTGGCCGGGTGGTGGATGAAATCGCCGGCTATGGCGAGACGGATCTACTCTGCTACCGCGCGCCCCATCCCGCGGGCCTCGCCGCCCGCCAGGCCGCGCTCTGGGACCCGCTGCTAGACTGGGCCGCCGAAACCTATGGTGCGCGCCTCGTCCCCTCCGAAGGTGTGATCTACGCGCCCCAGGACGCCGCAGCCATCGCCCGGCTGCGCGCACCTCTCGAGGCCGCAGACGCATGGTCGCTGACCGCCATGCATGAGCTTGTCAGCATCTCCGGCAGCCTGGTCTTGGCTCTCGCGACCGTCGAGGGCTGGCTGGCGCCAGCAGATGCCTGGACGGCGAGCCGGGTGGATGAGGACTGGAACATCGCAGAGTGGGGCGAGGATGCGGAGGCTGCGGCGCAAGCTGCGCGCCGCGAGGCCGCCTATCACAACGCAGCCCGCATCCTCACCCTTCTGCGCTGAGGGAACCCTGCCCGTGTCGTCGCGTTCAGTCTTGTGAGCCGCAAGGAGCAGACACGATGAGCCTGAGCGACCGGACGGATTGGAACGGCAACGCGCCGGAGCGGATGCCGCGGGAACGTCTTTCCCGCGCCGAGCTTGCCGAGCGACGTGCCCGCATCGAGCGCTTCGCCGAGATCATGGACCGCCAGTTCCGCTTGCCGGTGCTGGGCTGGAGGGTTGGTCTCGATGGTCTGATCGGGCTGGTTCCCGGCATCGGCGACACGGTCTCAACCGGCATTTCGGGCTGGCTGATGGCCGAGGGCTGGCGGCTCGGCGCGCGCAAGCGCACGCTTGGCCGGATGGGGCTCAACCTCGGGATCGATTGGGTGATCGGCCTTGTCCCGCTGGTCGGCGACCTTCTGGATATTGCTCACAAGGCCAACGCCAAGAACGCCCGCCTTCTCCTCGACGACATCGGTGAGGACGCAACGCTGCGTCGGGCCTGATCTCCACGATCAGGCGCGCACCCGTCTCCGGCGACGACCGGCCCGGTCATCGCCTTCGGCCGATGTCCAGCGCGTGTCCGGCAAGCTGACGTGCGTTCTCAGCACCGGATAGGGCGCGGTCTTGTGCGGAATGGCCATGGCGGCGATGAAGTGCTCCTGAAAGCGGGGCTCAACGGCCGTCTCGACCTTTTCGATCCGTCGCACGACTTCCTCGATCTCCTGGCGCGCGCCGCGATTGAGAAGCGCGATACGTGCTCCGGTGCCTGCGGCATTCCCTGCCGAGCTGACATTCTCCAGCGGGCAGTCGGGTATCATTCCCAGCACCATGGCGTGCTTGGGGCTGATATGCGCGCCGAAGGCACCGGCGAGCACGACACGGTCGACCGTGTCGACGCCCATTTCGTCCATCAAGAGGCGCGCGCCCGCATAGAGTGCCGCCTTCGCAAGTTGGATTGCCCGCACATCAGCCTGCGTCACGGTGATCAGCGGCCCATCCTCCGCGCGACCGTCATGCACCACATAAGCCCAGGTGCGCCCTTCCTGCACCACGCAAGCGCCGAGTGCGGCCTCTGATCCGATCGTGCCATCCTCATCCAGGATGCCGGCGAGCCGCATCTCCGCGATCACCTCGATGATGCCCGAGCCGCAGATGCCCGTGACGCCGCCAGCGCCAACCTGCGCCGCAAAGCCCGCCTCGTCGGACCATTGTTCGCAGCCGATGACCCGGAAGCGCGCCTTCATCGTCGCAGGATCGATCTCGACCCGCTCGATGGCACCGGGCGCCGCCCGCTGACCGGCACTGATCTGCGCGCCCTCGAAGGCAGGCCCGGTCGGCGAGGAGCAGGCGAGGACCTTGTGTCGGTTGCCAAGGAGGATCTCTGCGTTCGTGCCGACATCGACGATAAGGGACAGCTCGTCCATCGTGTGCGGGTGTTCCGAGAGCGCGACCGCAGCCGCGTCGGCGCCCACATGGCCCGCGATGCAGGGCAGCACGTAGAGCCGTGCATCGGGGTGCATGCGCAGACCGATCTCATTGGCCCAGAGCGCCATGCTCTCGCAGGTCGCGAGCGCGAAGGGCGCGCCGCCAAGCTCCACCGGATCGATACCGAGCAGAAGATGATGCATCACCGGGTTGCCGACCAGCACGCCCTCGAGCACGTCCTCCGCCACGATCCCCGCCTCGCTGGCGAGCTCCGCGACGAGCCGGTTGATGGCTTCGCGCACGGCCAGCGTCATCTCCCGGTCCCCGCCGGGGTTCATCATCGCATAGCTGACCCGGCTCATCAGGTCCTCGCCGAAGCGGATCTGGGGGTTCATGACGCCGGAGGAAGAGAGAACGCGCCCGTCGCGCAGATCGCAAAGATGCCCCGCGATGGTGGTCGAGCCCACATCGAAGGCCACGCCGTAGACCCCGCCCTCGTAAAATCCTGGCCAGACCTGAACGATGCGGCCCTTGTTGCGCTTCTGCCCGTCGTGGATCGCGACCGTGACCTTCCAGTTACCCTTGCGCAGAGCCGGCTGCAGCATCTGTAGTGTGCGCAGATCCCCGATCACGTCCTGGAGGTCCCACTGGGCCCGCAGCGCCTCGATCAACCGCTCGAGGTCGCCGGTGGGCTTGTGCATGTCCGGCTCCTCGACCTCCACGAAGTAGAGCCGGGTCGCGGGATCGAGCCGGATGTCGCGCACCTCCGCGCGCTTGCGCACGACCTGCTTGTGCACCTGGCTCTCGGCCGGCACATCGATCACGAGGTCGCCCTGGATCGTCGCCTGGCAGCCGAGGCGGCGCCCGGCGGGCAGGCCGCGCTTTTCGTCGTAGCGGGCCTCGACCTTGTTCCAGGGGCTGAGGGCGGTCTCCGCCACGGTCACGCCGTGCTTTGGGAAGCTGCCAAAGGCGGGTGCCACCTGGCACTTCGAACAGATGCCGCGCCCGCCGCAGACGCTGTCGAGATCGACGCCGAGTTGGCGCGCCGCCGTGAGCACCGGCGTGCCTTCCGGGAAGCGCCCGCGCTTGCCGGAAGGCATGAAGATGACGAGTGGATTGGCGGCAGTCTCGTTCACGGTGAAACCTCCTCGCATACAATCCCAGTTTATCCGCCGCGGGCCTGTGAGCAGCGCCCGCGAGCGTCATGTGATGCCGCGAATGCGCCGCCTTAATTGCCGTGCAGCGATGTGGAAATTGAAATTCCACACGGGGAATCGCATATCTGTCAGGATGAGCAACGGAGGCTTCCCATGCATCGCATCCTCGCCCTCACGGCATTCCTGCTGACCGCAGTCGCGCTCGCGCCGCCAGCACTCGCCGCCGCGCCGCTCGACAAGCTGCTGACGCCGACTGCGCTCACCGAGGCGGAGGATGTCATCGTGCTCGATATCCGGGCGGCCAAGGACTTTCAGGCCGGTCATATAGAGGGCGCCGTCAATATGCCTTACGGTCTTTGGCGGGGGCCGCGGAACAATCCGGGTGCCCTCATTACCGATACGAGGCTGACGGCGCTCCTCCAGCAGGCGGGGATCTCACCGGATAGCCGTGTTGTCGTGGTGAATGAGGGCGACAGCCCGTCGGCCTTCGGTGCGACGGCGCGGGTCTATTGGACGCTGAAATCGGCGGGGCTCGTCGAGATCGCGATCCTGAACGGTGGACTGCGCGTTTGGGGCGAGGCCGGCCTGGAGCTGACGAAGGATGCGGTCGCGCCGGAGCCGACCGACGCGACCTTCACGCTCAGCGAGACCTGGGCCGTGGATCGCAAGGGCGTCAGTGACGTGGTCGAGGGGCGGAGCGACGCGCTCCTGATCGATGCGCGGCCCGACATCTTCTTCAAGGGTGGCGAGAAACATCCGGCGGCACGGTTGCCCGGCACGCTGCGAAGCGCTGTGAACCTCATTCACGAGAGCTTTTTCGGTAAGAACGGACGCATGACCCTGGATGCGGGCTATGTCCGCGACCTGGCGCGCGAGGCCGGCTGGACGCCCGGGCGCACGGTGGTCAGCTTTTGCAACACCGGGCACTGGGCCGCGAGCAACTGGTTCGCGCTCTCCGAGATTGCCGGCATCGAGGACGTGAAGCTCTACCCCGAAAGCATGGTCGGCTGGCAAAGCACCGGGAGCTGAGCGAGCGCCGTCGGCTTCGTGCGACCGATCCGGGCTTTGGCGTCGGAGGGCTCCTTGAGTCAGTTGGCGCCAAGTTGTCAGTCGGCGTGCGGCTCGGTCCGGATCAGCCCAGCGTCTCCGTCGCGGCGAAGAGCGCGAGGGCGAGGCCCGTCAGGCTGACGATGCCGAGTGCGCGGACGAGGCGCAGCTTGCGCCGAGCCCAGATGGAGCGAAGCCAGACCGCGTGCAGCACTCGCTCCCCCGGTGTGGCGGAAAGAATCGTGAAGCTTCTCAGAAACTCCGCGTAGCTCTCCCGCTCCCCAATGGCGTCGAGGTAGAGCGCCTGGCGCGCGTCCTTCATCTGCCGGCCCGCGCCGCCATCGGCGAGGAGCACGAACGCCCCGAGCGCGAGCCCGGAGAGTGACGTAAGGGCCAGGATCAAGGCGACGCCGGAGCCGCGCTCGACGACGAATGCGCCGGCCGCGAGAAAGCCGTTCAGCGCCATCATGACGGCTGCCTGCATCTCCGCCCGTCGGATCTCCGCCTCCGCATGGGTAAGGAGCGCCATCGCCTGCTCGAAATTCGGCACGGGCGGGCGGCTCATCTGCATCGGGATGTCTCTCCAGGCGGTTGGCGAGGCCGTGCGGTCGGCTTGCTGCCACGCATCTGCGTGAACCGGCGATGTCAGCCGGCTTCCGGTTCTGCCACGCGGCCCGAGCGCCGGTCCAGAGCGCCGGCACCGATGCCTGTCAGCTCCTCCACCTCGGCTGCGCTCGCGGCGCGCCGCTTGCCGAGGACGCGGTCCTGGGGAAGCTCGATGCGCGCCAGCGTGCCTGCCTGCGGCGCGCTCTCGATGGCGAGCCGCCCGCCATGCGCCTCCGCCAGCTCGCGTGTCAGCGGCAGGCCGACGCCGATGCCCTTCTTCGGCATATCGCCGCCGCGGCGCAGCCGGCCGAAGAGCGTCATCGCCTCCGCAAGCTCGTCCGATGTCATCCCCCGGCCATCGTCGCTCACGAAGAAGGCGAGCCCGCCGCGCTCCGGCAAGATGGTGCCGATGGTGACGCTGCTCTCCTCCGGCGCGAACTTCGTGGCGTTGCCGAGGAGGTTGACGAGCGCCTGCACCATGCGCCGCCGGTCGACGCGCACCAGGTGGCCGGGTGCGATGTCGCGCCGCTCAATACGTACGCCTGCGGTTTCTGCCGATTTAGCGATGATGGCGATGGCGGCGGTCACGATCTCGTCCGCCGGCACATCCGTCTCCTCGAGCCTCAGCCGGCCGGCTTCGATGACCGAGAGGTCGAGAAGGTCCTCGATCAGGTCGTTGAGATGGCGTCCGGCGATATGGATGTGCTCGGCTGCGTCGCGGTAGCGGTCGGGCAGCGGGCCCATGCTTTCCCGCCGCATGAGCTCCGAGAAGCCGACGACGGCGTTGAGCGGTGTGCGAAGCTCATGGCTGAGCGATCGCAAGAAGTCGGATTTTGCGCGCGATGCGGTCTCGACCCGCTGGCGCGCCGCCGTCAGCGCGAGCCCGGCCTGTACTTCGCGAAGGGTCACAAGCCCGAAGACCCAGAGGAGCGACGCCATAGCCATGGCGAGAATGATGACCGCAGTGCCGAGGAGGTAGCTCTCCATACCCGGCGCGGCCGCGAAGATTACGAGCCGCAGCATATAGGCCATCGCGAAGGCGGCGAAGGGGAGCGCGAGAAAGAGGGGCAGCGCGCCGCCGAGCCCGCGCGCACCCGTCGCCAGACCGCGATCGCCATCACCGTGGCGGCGGTGCCGTTGACGGCGGAGCTGGAGAACATGAGCGGGACGACGTCCTCCGCCGACGCGGCCAGCGCTGCCTGGGCGACGACCATCGCCGCCGCGCCGCCCGCGATCCAGCGCCAGCGGTGAAGCGGCGCACCGAGCGCGGTGCCGATGCCGAGATAGGCAAGGACGATGCCGCCGAGTGCGCCGCCGATCACGAGCGTCGAGGACAGCACGAAGGGCAGTTCGCCGCGGAGGAAGACGCCGAGGGCTGCCGTGAGAAACCCGAGCGAGGACGCGATCAGGAGCAGGGCGGGCCGGTCCATGCCGCGCCTACGGCAGACGAGCGTCATCCCCAGGCTGAGCCCGACGATCACGGCGGCTGCAGCGACAACGGTCTCGATCTCCACCGAAAGCTGCACAGCCCCGACTCTTTCATCACCCATGGCGATTATGCACGATCACGCTGCGTCGCGCCATGGGATGCCAGGCGTGGCGCTCTAGTGGCGCAGATCGCGATGCGGCCCGCGCATCGACAGCTCCTTTAGTGCCCTTGCCGAAGCAAGGCGGTGCTCCGGGCCGGCGGCGGTGAAGATACTCGGGGACTGGGGTGCGACCGGGCCGGAAGCGGCCCGATCCGTTTCGCTTCTCGACGCCTCAGCCGGGCAGCGCCTTGTTGAGGTTCTCGTCCACCTTCTCGAGGAAACCCATGGTGGTGAGCCAGCCCTGATCGGGGCCGACAAGCAGCGCGAGGTCCTTGGTCATGTGACCGCTCTCTACGGTATCGACGACCACGCGCTCCAGCGTCTCTGCGAACTCGGTCAGCTTGTCGTTGCCGTCCAGCTTGCCGCGATGCTTGAGCCCGCCCGTCCAGGCGTAGATCGAGGCGATGGAGTTGGTCGACGTCTCCTGGCCCTTCTGGTGCTGACGATAGTGGCGCGTCACCGTGCCATGCGCGGCCTCGGCCTCCACCGTCTTGCCATCCGGCGTCATCAGCACCGAAGTCATGAGGCCGAGCGAGCCGAAGCCCTGTGCCACCGTGTCGGACTGTACGTCGCCGTCGTAGTTCTTGCAGGCCCAGACATAGCCGCCGTTCCACTTCATGGCGCAGGCCACCATGTCGTCGATCAGGCGGTGCTCGTAGGTGATACCGGCCTTCTCGAACTTGTCCTTGAACTCCTCCTCGTAGATCTTGGCGAAGAGTTCCAGGAACCGGCCGTCATACTGCTTGAGGATCGTGTTCTTCGTCGACATGTAAACCGGCCAGCCGAGCGCGAGGCCGTAGTTCATGCTGGCGCGCGCGAAGTCGATGATCGAGCTGTCGAGGTTGTACATCGCCATCGTCACGCCGGAGG
>JBCCDG010000162.1:0-8592 GCA_039030915.1 Pseudomonadota bacterium
GGAGCTGGGTCTGCGCCTCGTGACCGCGGAGCGCCGCCCCGGCGGTGTCGATCTGGGCGGGCCCGTCGCCCGTGGAGATCGACGCGGCGATGCCGGCACCGGCGGCGATCCCGTCGCGGATGGCGGCAAGGTCGCGCGGACCGCCCCGGCCGAGAGCGAGGCGCGACAGGGCGCGCTCGATATCCGGCACCGCCGCCAGCGCCTCCGACAGCGTCTCGCGCCGTCCGGGTTCGGCAAGCAGCCAGTCCACCGCCTCATGCCGCGCGGCGATGGCGGCTGGATCCGTCAGCGGCGCGGCGAGACGCGCGGCAAGGAGCCGCGCACCCGGCCCGGTGCGGGTGCGGTCGATAGCGGCCAGCAGGCTGCCTTCCCGTCCGCCCGAAAGGCTCCGCGCGATCTCGAGGTTCCGGCGCGTCGCCGCGTCGAGCCGCATGGCGCCGGAGGCGGTCTCGCGCACCGGCGGCTTGAGCCGGGGCAGCGCGCCCCTCTGCGTAAGCTCGAGATAGGCCGCGATGGCACCGAGGGCAGAGAGCTCGGGTCGCGAGAAGCTGCCGAAGCCTTCCAGCGTCGCCACGCCGAAGAGCCGGGCGAGCCGCGCCTCCGCGCCGGCGCTGTCGAAGCCAGAGCGGGGCTGCGGCGTCAGCACGCCCCCGGCGCCCTCCAGCGTCGCGACGAGCGCGAGCCGCTCGGCGCGTGCCTCCGCGCCTTCCTCCGCCCCGGCCGCGACCATCGCCTCGCTGGCCACGACCTCCGACGGCGCGAGACGGGCAAGCGCCGGCCCGAGCTCCGCCCGCGGCAGCGCCATCACCCCGAGCTCGCCCGTCGAAAGCTCCGCCCAGGCGAGCGCGCCCTCGCCCCGCAGTTCCGCCCAGGCGGCGAGGTAGTTGGCCGAGCGCGCCTCCAGCAGCCGGTCCTCGGTGATCGTACCGGGCGTGACGAGGCGCACTACCTCGCGGCGCACGACCGATTTCGACCCGCGCTTCTTCGCCTCCGCCGGGTCCTCCGTCTGCTCGCAGACGGCCACGCGATGGCCCTTGCGGATGAGGGTGTGCAGATAGCTCTCGGCCGAATGCACCGGGACGCCGCACATGGCGATGTCCTCGCCCAGATGCTTGCCCCGCTTGGTGAGCGCGATGTCGAGCGCCGCCGCAGCCGTCTCCGCATCCTCGAAGAAGAGCTCGTAGAAATCGCCCATGCGATAGAAGAGGAGCGCGTCGGGATGCTCTGCCTTGATGCCGAGATACTGCGCCATCATCGGCGTGGCACCCGCCGTCTCGCGCATGCGCGCGCCCTGCTCCGCGTTGCCGTCCTTCGCCGCCATGTCGCCCGCTAGCACGCCCGCTCAGGCGCTGTCGATCACGGCCACGCCCGCCTCGGCCCAGGCGCGGCGGATCGCGGCGAGGGAGCCGTCGAGGTCGATGGCGGCGGTCAGCGGCTCGATCACCAGCGCCTCGAACCCCTCCTTGCGCGCATCGAGCGCGGACCATCCGACGCAGAAATCCGTGGCGATGCCGACAAGGACGCAGCGACCGACACCCCAGGCGCCGAGCGCTTCGGCAAGGCCCGTGCGGGTACGATGGTCGTTCTCGAAGAAGGCGGAGTAGCTGTCGATGCCCGGCCGGTAGCCCTTGCGCAGGATCATGCGCGTGCCGGGAACATCGAGATCGGGATGAAACGCGGCACCCTCGCCGCCCTGTATGCAATGGTCGGGCCAGAGCGTCTGCGGTCCATAGGGCATCTCGATCGTGTCGAAAGGGCTGCGGTCCGGGTGGCTGGAGGCGAAGGAGGCATGTCCCGCCGGATGCCAGTCCTGCGTCATCACGACCGTCTGGAAGCGGGCGGCGAGGGCGTTGATGCCCGGCACGATGGCCGAACCGCCCGCCACGGCAAGCGCGCCGCCCTCGCAGAAGTCGTTCTGCACGTCGATCACGATTAGCGCGTCGCCCGCCTCAGGCGCGAAGTCCATCCTGTCTCTCCCGCTCGGCCCGATCAGCGCAGCATGAGCCGGGAGCGGGCGCGCCCGCAAGCGCCCGCAATGCAAAAGGCCCCGGCGTCTGCCGGGGCCCGTGCCCTGTCCGTCGTGAGGCGGCGTCGGCTCAGTTGCCGCCCGTGTAGCCGCGGGCGCCCTTGGAGGACTGCGCGCCGTATTCCTTGGCCATGTCCTTGCGCTCCTTCTTGTCGGTCATCGCGTCGATCATCGCGCTCACCGGGTTGCCGTAGCCGCCCGCCTCACGTGCCTCGGCGGTCCACTTCTTGAAGTCGCGCAGGCTGGAGTTGCCGTCCCGTGCGTCTGCGGGCAGGGCGACGGCGAGGGTGATGGCGGCGATGCTCGTGGCAATGAGGGTCTTCATGGCAGTGCTCCGTTCTGTCGGGGCCCGGTGTGGGGCGGGCCGTTTCGGGATGACTGCTAGCTGGTGTCCCGCGCGGTGCCGATCATCGGGCTGCGCGTCAACGCATTGATGCCCAGCGGTCCACAATCCGGCCTTGACGCAATCCCGCAGGCTGGAAGGTGGCGGGGCATTCAAGGCTTGCGCGCCGTCGGCAGGCTGGTACTTGGTATACCATGAACCGCATCGCGGAGTCGGGAAGACGACATGGGCAAGGCGATCAAGCTCGAGCCGGTTGATGCCAGCTTCAGTCTCCGCGACCACATCTATGCGGCGCTGAAGCGCTCCATCATGGAGCTCGACATCTACGACCCCGAGACGCAGCGCCGTATGGACGAACGTAGCCTGGCCGAGCAGCTCGGCATCTCCCGCACGCCGATCCGGGAGGCGATCAACCGGCTGGCGCAGGAAGGCTTTGTCGAGATCCAGCCGCGCCGGGGCGTCTTCATCCGCCAGAAATCCCTGCCCGAGGTGCTCGAGATGCTCGAGCTCTGGTCCGCGCTGGAGAGTATGGCGGCCCGCATCGCCTGCCAGCGCGCGAGCGATGCAGATATCACGGCGCTGCGCGATCATGCGCGCCACACGGCCGAGGGCGCGCAGGCGGAGCTTTCGGAATATTCCGAGGCGAATGTCGCCTTCCACCGGGCCGTCCTCGCGCTCTCCGGCAACCAGCTCATGATCGATACGGGCGAGGGCCTCCTCGCGCATCTCGCGGCCGTGCGCCGCCGCGCGATGATCGATCCCTCGCGCACGGAACGCTCCGTGATCGACCATGGCGGGATCATCGCAGCGCTCGAAGCGCGGCAAGAGGATCTGGCCGCCCGCCGCGTCGAGGCGCACACCGCGCGCCTCATGGCTTACCTGCGCCGATCCTGGCGCTATCTCACCGGCGAGGAAGGGGCAGCGCCCCCGGTCGCCGCACGAAACGAAACCAATGACGGAGGAAAAAATGGCGCTCGCCTCGCAGACCGCGCATGACACGCTTGCCCGCAAGAGCACCGACGAAAACGTGGTCTCCGGTGGCCGCCTGGTCGCCAAGGCGCTGAAGGCCGAGGGGGTCGACACGATCTTCACGCTCTGCGGCGGTCACATCATCGATATCTACGATGGATGCATCGACGAAGGCATCAAGATCGTCGATGTCCGCCACGAGCAGGTGGCGGCCCATGCCGCAGACGGCTATGCGCGCCAGACCGGCAAGCTCGGCTGCGTGGTGACGACGGCGGGCCCGGGCTGTACCAACGCGGTCACGGGCGTGGCCACGGCCTTCCGCTCCGAGAGCCCGATCCTCCATATCGGCGGTCAGTCCTCGCTCACCCAGCACAAGATGGGCTCGCTGCAGGACCTGCCGCATGTCGACATGATGGCGCCGATCACCAAGTTCTCCTCCGGGGTGTTTTCGACCGACCGGATCGCCGACATGATCTCGATGGCCGCGCGGGAATGCTTCGCGGGCGCCTACGGGCCGAGCTATCTCGAGATCCCGCGCGACATCCTCGATGCCGAGATCTCCATGGACAAGGCGCGCATTCCGGAACCGGGCAAGTACCGCGCCAGCCCGCGGATGATCGCCGACGTGAACGACATCGAGAAGCTGGCGGACATCCTGGTCAAGTCCGAGCGCCCCGCCGTCCTCTTCGGCCAGCAGGTCTGGGCCAGCGGCAGCGCGCAGGAGGCCATCGACTTCGTCCGCGCGCTCGATATCCCGTGCTACATGAACGGCGCCTCGCGCGGCATGCTGCCTCCGGGCGATCCGCATCACTTCGACCGCACGCGCAGCCTCGCCTTCAAGGAAGCCGACGTCATCCTGATCGTCGGCACGCCGTTCGACTTCCGCATGGGCTATGGCAAGCGGATCTCGGATGCGCTGACGCTGGTGCAGCTCGATCTCGACTACAAGACCGTCGGCAAGAACCGCGACATCGATCTCGGCCTGCCCGGCCATCCGGGCGCCAACCTGACGGCGGTGGTCGCCGCGGCCTCGGTCAAGATGGACGGCGGCAAGAAGCAGATGCGCCAGCAGTGGATGGAGAAGCTGCGCGATGCGGAGGCGAAGGCGCTCGAGAAGCTCATGCCGCTCTTCACCTCCGACCAGTCGCCGATCCATCCCTACCGGCTTGCCTGGGAGATCAACGAGTTCCTGGGCGAAGACACGATCTATATCGGCGACGGCGGCGACGTGGTGACGATCTCGGCCCAGGCCGTGCGTCCGCGCGGCCCGGGGCAGTGGATGGATCCCGGCGCGCTCGGCAGCCTCGGCGTCGGCACAGGCTTCGCGATGGCGGCCAAGATGGCGCATCCCAACAAGGAGGTGATGTGCCTCTACGGTGATGGCTCCTTCGGCATGACGGCCTTCGACATGGAGACGTCCCAGCGTTTCGGCGCGCCGTTCCTGGCCGTCATCGGCAACAACTCGGCGATGAACCAGATCCGCTACGGCCAGATCGCGAAGTACGGCGAGAACCGCGGCGATATCGGCAACAAGCTCGGCGATGTGGAGTTCTCCAAGTTCGGCCAGATGATCGGCGGCTATGGCGAGGAGGTGCGCGAAGCTTCCGAGATCCAGCCCGCGCTCCAGCGCGCGCGGGAAGCAATCGCGAAGACCGGCAAGTGCGCCGTCGTCAATGTCTGGATCGACCCCAACGAATACGCGCCCGGCACCAAGGCGCAGACGATGTACAAATAAGCTGGGAGGTCCCGGGTCAGGCCCGGGACCCCTCCTTCGGCGCCGCGCCGGGCCTCGATGCGCCGGCGTGGTCGCGAGGGTCCCGGGCTCGCCCTGGGACATCCCGAGTTATCTCGCGGGCCGCGCGCCCCATGAAAACGACAGGAAGATCGCCATGAAAGCTCTCGAAGGCGTCAAGATCCTCGATTTCACGCATGTGCAGTCCGGCCCGACCTGCACCCAGCTTCTCGCCTGGTTCGGTGCGGACGTGATCAAGGTCGAGCGACCCGGCGTCGGCGACGCGACGCGCAAGCAGCTGGTCGATGTGCCGGGCGCGGACAGCCTCTACTTCACGATGCTCAACCACAACAAGCGCTCCATCGAGCTCAATCCGAAGACGGAGAAGGGCAAGGAGGTGCTGACGCGCCTCGTCGAGGAATGCGACGTGCTGGTGGAGAACTTCGCGCCCGGTGCGCTCGATCGCATGGGGTTCTCCTGGGAACGGATCCAGGAGATCAACCCGCGCATGATCATGGCCTCCGTCAAGGGCTTCGGCCCGGGCAAATACGAGGACTGCAAGGTCTATGAGAACGTCGCGCAATGCGCCGGTGGCTCGGCCTCGACCACCGGCTTCCTCGACGGCCCGCCCCTGGTGACGGGTGCGCAGATCGGCGACAGCGGCACCGGCCTCCACCTCGCCCTCGGCATCGTCGCCGCCCTCTTCCAGCGGGAAAAGTCCGGACGGGGCCAGAAGGTGCTGGCGCCGATGCAGGACGGCGTCCTCAACCTCTGCCGCGTGAAGCTCCGGGACCAGCAGCGCCTCGAGGCCGGCCCGCTCAAGGAGTACAGCCAGTACGGCGCCGGGATCCCGTTCGGCGAGGCCACCCCGCGCGCTGGCAACGACAGCGGCGGCGGGCAGCCGGGCCGGATCCTGAAATGCAAGGGCTGGGAGACCGATCCCAACGCCTACACCTACTTCATTACCCAGGCCGCCGTTTGGGAGCATGTCTGCGACGTGATCGGCGAGCCCGAGTGGAAGACCAAGCAGGGCTACGCCACCCCGCCCGAGCGGCTCGACAAGCTCGACGCCATCTTCGCGCGGATCGAAGAGTGGACCATGACCAAGACCAAGTTCGAGGTCATGGAAATCTGCAATCCGCTCAACATCCCCGTCGGCCCGATCCTCTCCATGAAGGAGATCGCAGAGGATGAGGGACTGCGCGCCACCGGCACTATCGTCGACGTGCCCCACCCCGAGCGCGGCAACTACCTGACCGTCGGCTGCCCCATCAAGATGTCGGACAGCCCCGTGGAGGTGACCCGCAGCCCGCTCCTCGGCGAGCACACGGCCGAGATCCTTGGCGAGGTGCTCGGCTACACGCCCGAACAGATCAACGAGATCGCAGGCTCGGGCGCCATCGGGGAGCTGCCCAAGGCGGCGGAGTGATTGCATGCCGCCACTGAACCGGGCGCTGCTCGCGTAGTCGGCGGCGGCGCTTGTTCTCGGCGGCGTCCTATGGCTCGCGCCTTTGTGGAGGTTCTTGGAGGCGAACCAGTGCGCGATGAACAAAGGGAACTACAATCTCGCCACCACGACCTGTGAGTTCACGACGTTCAACCCGCACGCGAGACGAGCCCGCGCATCGGATGCTTTGAAGGCCAGAGAGTGAGAACATGTCCGCTGTTTTGATCATCGCGGCCTTCTACATGGCCTGCGCCAGCTTCATCCTCTGGCTCGGTTTCTTCCATCCGCGCCAGCCCCGGCTGATCTTCGCCAGTGCGAGCACTTCGGCGCGGGCGAGCCTCGCCACCGCCGGTGCGGGCATCGCGCTCATGCAGATCGGGTTCTGAACGCAGCCGTCGCGACCTAGGGAGAACGCGCTTGGACGAGGACCGGCAGATTGGCTGGCTAATGGTCGCCATCATCGGCGCCATGGGCCTGATCGTGCTGGCGCTCATCTACCTGCCCGATATCCGGCCCCAGACATCGGCGCTCGAATGCGATGCACGGGGCGGCGTCTGGTCGTCGGAGAAGCAGCGCTGCCGACCGTCCGACAGCCCGCTCGCCGGTACTGCGGCCTGACTATCCACGAACAAGAACGACAAAGGAGGGAACAGTGAGATTGATCGTCAACGGCCAGCAGGCCTTCGGTAAGGCGGCGCTCGAGAAGATCCTCGAGGCCGGCAAGGACGAGGTGGTCGGCGTCTATACCGCGCCCGACAAGGAGGGGCGCCCGGTCGACCCGCTCAAGGAAGCGGCGCTCGAGCATGGCCTGCCGCTCTTCCAGCCGCCCAACTACAAGGACGCGGCGGTGCTCGACGAGATGCGCGGCCTCAAGGCCGATCTCATGGTCATGGCCTACATGATCATCTTCGTGCCGGAGGCGGCGCGGCAGATCCCCACCCATGGCTCGATCTGCTTCCACCCGTCGCTCCTGCCGCTCCACCGCGGCCCCTCCTCGATCAACTGGCCGATCATCTGGGGCTCGACCAAGACGGGGCTGAGCTGGTTCTTCCCCGACGATGGGCTGGACGAGGGCGATATCCTGCTCCAGCGCGAGGTGGATATCGGGCCGGACGACACGCTCGGCGACGTCTATTTCAAGAAGATCTTCCCCCTCGGTGTCGAGACGACGCTCGAGGCCGTCGATCTCATCCGCAACGGCAATCCGCCCCGGACGCCTCAGGACGACGGCAAGGCGACCTATGAGAGCTGGTGCCGCAAGAAGGATGCGGGCATCGACTGGTCCAAGCCGGCGGCGGAGGTCTACAACCTTATCCGCGGCTGCAACCCGCAGCCCGGCGCCTGGACGATGCATGGCGAGACCGAAGTGCAGGTCTACGACTGTCGGCCTGCCTCTGCGGAGGGCGGCGCCCCCGGCGACGTCGTCTCCGTGTCCGACGACGGCGTTTTGGTGCAAGCGGGCGATGGCGGCATCCTTGTAAAGCGCGTGAGACCAAGCGGTGGCGGCAAGGTGCCCGCGGCCGAATGGGCCGCCTCCGCCAGCATCGCCCCGGGCACCCGGCTCGGCGGCTGACACCGAACACCACCCGCACAACGATGCGAAAACTGGGAGAAACGCCGGCATGTCCGACATCGAGATCGCGCGTAAAGCCAACAAGAAACCGATCCAGGAGATCGGCGCCAAGCTCGGCATCCCGTCCGAGCACCTGCTGCCCTACGGCCATGACAAGGCGAAGGTCTCGGCGGACTTCATCGAAAGCCTGAAGGACAGGCCCGACGGCAACCTCATCCTCGTCACCGCGATCAATCCGACGCCGGCGGGCGAGGGCAAGACGACGACGACCGTGGGCCTCGGCGACGGCCTCAACCATATCGGCAAGAACGCCTGCATCTGTATCCGCGAGGCGTCGCTCGGCCCGAATTTCGGGATGAAGGGCGGTGCGGCCGGCGGCGGCTATGCCCAGGTCGTGCCGATGGAGGAGATGAACCTCCACTTCACCGGGGACTTCCACGCCATCACCTCGGCGCACAACCTCCTCTCGGCGATGATCGACAACCACATCTACTGGGGCAAC
>JBCCDG010000163.1:0-8427 GCA_039030915.1 Pseudomonadota bacterium
GTCCGCCTTCGCCGAGGACGCCTCCCGCGTCAGCGTGCTTCATGTCGCGCGTCGCCCCGCCGCCTACCTCCCCTTCGAGCGGCCCTCGATATGCTCGACCGTCGTCATCTCCGCATTGGGCTGCGGCGCGAGCGGCGGCAGATCCGCCGCCATCGCAGCACCCGACATGGCAGCACCCGCCGCCAGGATCGCAAGGCTACTCAGGACAGTTCTTTGCATCGTCTCCTCCCTTCCATGCTCGGCCCAGATATCGGCGCCCGCTTCAGCCGCCGAAATGCCGTTTGAGGGCGTCGAAACCGCCCTGAAAGACGTTCCCGCCGATCCCGCTCACAAGCTCCGCCTCGTCGTCCGGGTCGCAGGAGAACTCGGCCGACCACTCGATGAAGGTCCGGTCGCCCTCGGTCACCGGCGTCAGCCGCAGGGTCGCGACATACTCCTCCAGCGGCATCGGGCTCTCGAGGATCGCGTAGGTGCAGAACATGTCGTAATCCGACAGCCCCAACAGCCGCTCGCGGATCCGGTCACCGTTCTGCAGGGTAAAGTTCCGCACGCAGCCCACCTTGTCGGATGGCAGCGCGTCCTCGATCCGGCTCTCGCGAATGCGCGGGTGCCAGCGGGGCAGGGCGTTGAAGTCGCGCACCCGCTCCCAGACCTTGTCCGACGGCGCGTCGATCACCGAGGAGACGTAGACCCGCGCCATCTCAGGCCTTCTCCCCCTTGCCCGAACCAGACCCGCCGTCGCCCTTCGGCGCCTTATCCTTCGCCGCCTGCGCCCGCGCGATCTCCGATGTCGCCCGCGTCATGTCCGAGGCACTGCGGAAGATGTCGGACTTCGCAACATTCGCGCCGTCGATCCCGATCTCCTTCATCAGGCTGTCGACGAAGGGCGCCTGCACCCGGTAGCGCAGGGCCGAGTTCATCACCTCGTCGGTCGGGCTCGGCACGGGCAGATGCCCGTTGCCCCCGCCCCCGCCGACGTCGCCGGCCGGCCCGCTCCAGTCGAGGCCCTGGGTGCCGTTCCCGCCAAGCTGCATGATCTTGATGTCCGAGACCTTCTCCAGCGGCTTCGCACTCGCCGCCACGATCCCCTCCACATGCTCCAGCATCTTGCGCTTGAAGAGCGAGTGGCGCGCGCCGTCCGTCAAGATGTTCTCGGCCTCGTTGATCAGCTTCTGCGCCTCGGCCGCGACTGCCGAGCGGATGCGCTCGGCCTCGGCTGCGATCCGCTGCTCGGCCGCGGCCTTCTCCGCGATCAGCACATCGACCGATTTCCGCCGGTTCGCGACCTCGGTCTCCTTGGCGGTGGTGACCTTCTCGGCCGCCTCCTCGGCTGCGATCCGGGCGCTCTCGGCCTCGGCTGCCGCGGCAGAACGTTCGAGGGACTTCTGATAGAGCGCGATGGCCTTCTCCATCTCGGCCGTCTCGACCGCCGCCTCGCGCCCGATCTCGAGGCGTCGCCGCTCGGTCTGATGACCGATCCGCGCATCGTCGAGCCCGCGTTCCGATGCGATCTTCTGGCGCTCCACATCCTCCTGTGCCGCGATCTCCGCCTCGCGGAGCGCCTGCACCCGCGCGACTTCCAGATGTTCCAGTGCCTTTTTGCGTTCGAGCTTCTTTGCGTCGAGTTCCTGCTCGGCCAGGATCTTCTCGGCCTCGACGGTCTTGTCGCGCGCCACACGCGCCGCCTCGATGGCCTCGTCGGCGGCGATCTCGGCCGCATCGATCGCCCGGTTGCGCTTGATTTCCAGATCCCGGATCCGCTCGTCGCGGGCGATCTTCTCGGCGGTGGTCTCGGCCTCCTTCTCGATGCGCTGCTGCTCGACGAGCCGGCGCGACGAGATCTCCGCCGCCTCGATCGCCTCGTTGCGCTCGATCTCGCGGGCGCGCACCTCGCCCTCCTTGGCGATCTCGGCGGCGCGGGTGCGGCTCTCCTCGGCGATGCGTGCCGCGGCGATCAGCTCCTGCGCCTCGATATTCGCCGCATCGACGGCCCGGTTCCGCGCGATCTCCCGCTCGCGCAGATCCTGCTCATAGGCGATGCGCTCGGCGGCGACCTTCTTTTCTTTGGCGATGCGCTGCGCCTCGGTCGCCTCGGCCCGGGCCAGCTCCGCTGCCTCCAGCGCCTGCGCCCGCGCCACATCGCGCGCCTCGCTCACCTCCTTCGCCTCGATCCGCTCCAGGCTCAGCTCCCGCTCCTGGGCGATGCGGGCCTTCTCCACCGCCTCGCGGGTGGCGATCTCCGCCTCGTCGATGGCGCGGTTGCGGGCGATCTCGCGGGCGCGCACACGCTCCTCCTGCTCGATCTTCTCGGTCGAAGTCGCCTCCGCCGCCACGATCTGGGCGGCGTCCAAGGCACGGCCCCGCTCGATCTCCCGCGCCCGCGTCGCCTGCTCGGCGGCGATACGCTCGGCCGCGAGCGCCTTCTCCCGCGCGATCCTTGCGGCCTCCGTCGCCTGCTGGCTCGCGATCTCCGCTTCCTCCAGCACGCGCTTCCGCTCGATCTCAAGCGTGCGCGTGTCGCGATCTGCGCCGATCCGGGCCGAAGTCACGGCCTTCTCCTGCATGATCCGCAGCTTCTCGGCCGCCTCACGCGCCGCGATATCCGCCTCGTCGACCGCGAGGTTCCGCGCGATCTCCCGCTCCCGCGTGGCGCGCTCGAACTCGATACGCGCCTCGGTCACCGAGCGTTCCTGCGCGATCCTCGCCTTCTCAGTCGCTTCGCGCGCCGCGATCCCGGCCTCGTCGATGGCGCGGGCCTTGGCGATCTCCTTGGCCTCCGTCTCCTCGTCCTTGGCGATGCGCGCCTCGATCACGGCCCGTTCCTGCGAGATCCGCGCCTTCTCGGTCTCTTCCTTGGCCGCGATCCCCGCCGCCTCGGTCTCCGCCTCGCTCCGGATGCGTTCTTCGGAAAGCTGCTTCTCCTGCGCGATGCGGGCGGTCTCGACCTCCAGCCGCGTCGCGATCTCGGCCGCATCGATCACCCGCGTCCGCTCGATCTCCCGGCTCCTGACCTCCCGTTCCGACGCGATCCGCGCCTCGGCGATCTGGCGGTCATTGGCGATCCGCGCGGTCTCGATGGCCTCGCGCGACAACAAGGTCGCCTGCTCCGCCTCCTTCTCCCGCGCCGCCCGCTCCTCGGCCAGCTGCGCGCGCTGCTGCGCCCGGCGGAACTCGATCTCGCGCTCCTGCTCCAGCCGCGCCTCCTCGGACGCGCGCTCGATATCCAGCGCCTGCTTCTCTGCCTCCAAGTTCCGCGCTCGGATCTTGATCATCGAGTCCTGCTCGATGTCGTTGCGCATCTTCCGCCGCACCTCGATCGCCTCGATGACCGTGGTCAGACCCTCGGCATCGAACCGGTTCGAGGGGTTGAAGTACTCGATCTCTGTTTGATCGAGATCCGTGATTGCCACGCTCTCAAGCTCGAGCCCGTTCTTGTCGAGCCCGACCTGCGCCGCCTGCTGGACCCGCGCGACATACTCGTCCCGGCTCTCAT
Organism: Pseudomonadota bacterium; assembly: GCA_039030915.1. GTDB lineage: Bacteria > Pseudomonadota > Alphaproteobacteria > Rhodobacterales > Rhodobacteraceae > Thermohalobaculum. Next base: position 3,494 of record JBCCDG010000163.1, read on the forward strand.
GAACCTCCTCCAGGCTCATCTGGCTCGCCACGGTCCGCAGCGCCGAGATGAACTTGCCGGACAGAAGCGCATGGATCCGCTCGGGCTCCAGCGTCCGCCGCCCCAGGGTCGAGGCCGCCAGCGCCACCGCATGGCGCGTCTGCTTCACCCGCACATAGAACTCCGCATCCACATCGATGCGCATCCGGTCCCGCGTGATCAGCGCTTCCTCCCGCTCCCGCGTGACGGCGAGCTGCAGCGAGTTCATGTTCACTGGTGTGATGTCGTGGATGATCGGCCAGACAAAGGCGCCCCCGTCGATCACCACCCGCTCGCCCAGGAACCCCGTGCGCACGAAGGCGATCTCCTTGGTCGAGCGGCGATAGAGCCAGTGCATCACCCAGTAGAGGATGAAGATGACGATGACGGCGAGGATCAGCCACAGGATGAGCTGTCCGATCAGTTGCCCTGTCATGGCGTGCCTCCTCCCGGCCCGTTAGCGGCCGATCGCTTTGAACTTCCGCGTCTGTTCCGTCAGCGCCACCTCCGTCGGCAGCCGCTCCATCGAGGAGGCGCCGTAGAAGCCGTGGCAGTTCTTGGTGTTGGCGAGGACGAAGGCCGCGTCGTCCGGCATCGCCACCGGCCCGCCATGAACAAGGACGATGGCATCCGGATTGACCGCGAGCGCCGCCCCGGCCCAGGCGTCGGTCAAGGCCGGCGCATCGGCCAGCGTCACCGCCGTCTCGGCCCCGATGCTGCCCCCGGTCGTCAGCCCCAGATGCACGACGATGATATCAGCCCCAGCACCAGCCATCGCCGCGGCATCCGCCTCGGAGAACACATAAGGCGTCGTCAGCATGTCCTTCTTGGCCGCCATCGCAACCAGGTCGACCTCATGGGCATAGCCCATGCCCGTCTCTTCCAGGTTTGCCCGGAAACTCCCGTCGATCAGCCCTACGGTCGGGAAGTTCTGAATGCCCGAGAAGCCCGCCGCCTTCACCTCGTCCAGGAACCGGTCCATCAGCCGGAACGGATCGGACGCGCAGACCCCGGCCAGCACCGGCGTGTTCTTGACGACCGGCAGCACCTCGCCCGCCATCTCCATCACCACGGCATTCGCGTCGCCATAGGGCATCAGCCCCGCCAGGCTCCCGCGCCCGGCCATGCGATAGCGCCCGGAATTGTAGATGACGATGAGGTCGATCCCGCCGGCCTCCTCGCATTTCGCCGACAGCCCCGTGCCCGCACCGCCGCCGATGATCGGCTCCCCCCGGTCGCGCATGGCGCGGAACTTCTGCATCAGCTCTGATCGGTCGAACATCGGGCTCAGCCTCCTGCGGCCTGGCGCTGTCTCGCGCCGTTGAAGGACCGGAAGGTGCTGACGACCAAGGCCGCGAATTCCGGATCGTTGATGTTGTGGGGCACGCGGACAAGCTGCCGGCTCGCGCTCTGGCGCACGGTCTCCTCGAGCGCGCGAAACAGCGCCGCATTCGCCTCTGGGTCCCAAAACGGCTTGCCCGGTGCGTCCAAAAGCGACACACCCCCCTCGGGCAGGAAGAACCGCACGGGCCCCGTCATCTGGTTCAGCCGCTCGCCGATCCAGCGACCCATCCGGTCGTTCTCCTCGGGCGTCGTCCGCATCAGCGTGATCTGCGGGTTGTGCTCGTAGAAGAGCCTCCCGGCATACTGCGCGGGCACTGTCTCGGGCGCGTTGAAATTGACCATGTCGAGCGCACCGCAGGCGCCGATATAGGGCAGCCCCGCGCGGATCGAGGCGCCGAACCGGTCCTCGTCCGCCGGGAACACGCCACCCGCCAGCATGTCGCAGATCTCGGTGGTGGTGAGGTCCAGGATCGCGGACAGCATGCCGCTATCCATCAGCTTCTCCATCGCCCGCCCGCCGGTGCCGGTGGCGTGGAACACAAGGCAGTCGAACTGCTGGTCGAGGGCTGCCGCAACCTGCTGCACAAGCGGCGTCGTCACCCCGAACATTGTGATGCCCACGGCGGGCTTCTCGCCCACTGCCTGTGTCGCCTGCCGCCGCGCCCGCACCATGCCGGCCAGCGCATGCGCCCCGTTCGCCAGCACTTGCCGCGTGATCGTGTTCAGCCCCTGCACATCGGCGACCGAGTGCAGCATCAGCATGTCCGAGGGGCCCACATACTGCGCGACGTTTCCGCTCGCGACGGTGGAGATCATCACTTTCGGCACACCGACCGGCAGCCGCCGCATCGCGGGGCTGACCAGCGCCGTCCCGCCCGAGCCACCGGCCGACAGGATCCCCGCGATGCCCTGCTGTGCGGCGACCCAACGCTCGAAGGCGAGCGTCATGCCCGCCACCGACGTGCCCCGGTCGCCCGTGAAAACCCCGGCCCCACCGCGCGGGTGGAACGCCGCAACCGCCGGCGGCGGCACTTCGGCGCCCGAAGGTTTGCCTGAGGTCGAGAGATCGACAAGGCGCACCGGCAGCCCCTCGGCCTTCAGGATATCGCGCATAAAGCGCAGCTCCGGCCCCTTGGTATCGAGCGTCCCCGCCACCAGGACCGCGCCCGCGCCGCCATTCGCCGCATGCATCGGCCGCACTTCGGCCCGCGCCGCCACGGGCGCGGTCAGGGTCCGCGCGCTCCGCTCGATCACCCGCACGGGCACCGGCTGGGACCATCGCGTGGGCGTCGCCGGGTTCGACATATAGACCCGCGTGACTGTGGCCTGCCGCGGCGCCTCACCGGCCTCATCGCGCGCGGCTGCGGGCTCTGGCGTCTCGTCATGCGCGTGCCGGCCCACGCCCAGCAGCGCCTGCTGCAGATCCCGGTCGCCCGCCAGGACACTCGCCTCCATCACCCGCGCGGTCCGCCCGTTCACCATGATCGCCACGCGTTCCGAAACCGCGCAGGCGACCCCGATATTCTGCTCGATCACGAGGACATCGATATCGCCCTCCTCGCCCAGCCGGACGAGCATGTCCTCCACCTGCTGCACGATGACGGGCGCCAGCCCCTCGGTCGGCTCGTCCATGACCAGAAGCCGGGGGTTCAGCAGCAGCGCCCGCGCGATCGCCAGCATCTGCTGCTCTCCGCCCGAGAGCTGCCCGCCCCCGTTCCCCCGCCGCTCCGCCAACCGCGGGAAGGTCGCGTAGATCCGTTCGGGCGTCCAAGCGCCGCCCCGCCGCGCTACAAGCCGCAGATGCTCGTCCACCGTCAGCGACCGCCAGAGCCTGCGCCCCTGCGGCACATAGCCAACACCGAGCCGCGCGATCTCGGCCGAGGGGAGACCCGCCAGCGTATGCCCATCCACCGCGACACTGCCCGAGGCGACGGGCACCATCCCCATGATCGCCTTGCAGAGCGTGGTCTTGCCCATGCCGTTGCGCCCAACGACGGACAGCACCCCATGATTGAGCTCCAAGGTCACGCCCTGCAGCGCATGGCTCTGCCCGTAATAGACGTTGAGATCTCGGACCTCGAGGCGGGGGACGCTGCGCTCAACCATGGCCGCCCCCACTACCGTCGCCGAGATAGAGAGCCTGAACCTCCTCGTCTTCCTCGATCTCGGCGGGCTTGCCCTCCTTAAAGACCCGGCCGTTGTGCATCATCGTCACGCTCTCGGCGACGCGCAGCGCCACATCCATGTCATGCTCGATGATGATGAAGCCCATATGCCCGGGGAGCCCCGTAAGGATCTCGATCAGCTCCCGCCGCTCCGTCGGGCTCAACCCCGCCGCCGGCTCATCGAACAGGATGAACCGCGGTGCGCCGGCCAGCGCCATCGCGATCTCAAGCTGGCGCTGCTGACCGTAGGAAAGCGTCGAGACCGTCAGATCATGCGCTTCGTCGAGATGGACGAGCCGCACCAACGTCTCCGCCGCCGCCATCAGCGCATCGTCGCGCCGCGGCCGCAGGAACGAGAACCGCCCGCGCGACACACCGCAGCAGGCGAGATAGATATTGTCGATGACGCTCAGCCCCGTGAAGAGGAGCGAGATCTGATAGGTCCGCCGCAGCCCCCGCCGGATCCGCTCCTGCGCTGGAAAGGCTGTGATGTCCTCGCCAAAGAATCGGATCGACCCAGAACTCGCTGGGAAATCGCCCGTCACACAGTTGAACAGCGTCGTCTTCCCCGCCCCGTTCGAGCCGAGCACCGCCCGCCGTTCCCCAGGCCGGACGGTCAGGCTGATATCCGACAGCGCCTCGAGCGCGCCGAACCGTTTCGAGAGCCCGCGCAGCTCCAGCGCATTCGCCGTTCCCGTGGCGCTCAACCGCTCCGAGACGCTGCTGCCAACGGCGCGGTTCATGGCGCCCGCTCCCCAGCGTCGCGCAAGGGATCGCGCCCCCGGCTCGCGCGCAGCCGCTCCCACAGCCCCAGGATCCCGTCGGGCGAGAAGAACACTATAAGGAGGAAACCAAGCCCGATCAGGAGCTGGAAACGTTCGCCGGAAAGCCCGATGGCCACCAGTGCATCCAGCGCGAAGGTCTCCAATAGCACATAGATGAAGGCGCCGATGAAGGGCCCGATGGGATGGCGCAGCCCGCCGATCACGGCGACGACCAGCACATCGATCACCGGCCCGATCCCCGCCGTCCCGGGCGAGACCTGGGCCGACTGCCAGGTGAGGAGGATCCCCGCGATCCCCGCGATCAGCGCAGCAAAGCTATAGGCCGCCACGCGATGCGCCGTGACGCTGAAACCCAGCGCCGCCATCCGCCGCGGATTGTCCCGCACCCCCTGCAGCGCCAGCCCAAAGGGCGCCCGGCTGACATAGAGCACGGCCAGAAAACACGCCGTCGCCCAGAACAGGGTGAGGTAGTAGAACGCCTTCGGCCCCCGCCAGTCGACCCCGAAAAGCTCGGGTGGCAGCACCCCGTTAAAGCCCGAGAAGCCGTTGAAGATCACATAGTTCTGGCGCGTGAAGTAGAAGAAGGCCGACGCGATCGCCAGCGTGATCATGATCGTGTAGA
>JBCCDG010000164.1:0-8414 GCA_039030915.1 Pseudomonadota bacterium
ACCCTGCCCCGCTGTGAGGAGCTGTGTGGGAAGGCGGGTCGGCGGGTGCCCGGCCTCCGCGTCCCCCCGCCCCGGCGGGCGCCGGGCCGCCGCGGCCGCCCACCCGCCGGCCCGCCCCCAGGGCGCATCGCCTCAGCTGCTGCGCGGACGGCCGTCCGGCCCCAGATTCCGCCAGGCGGGCAGGCCGGGCAGCGCTTCAGCCGCGTGCACGCCCCTGGCGACGGCACGGGCGACGCAGTCCGCCGCCATGACCCCTGCGCGCGCCGTGTCTGCCACCGCGTTCTCGACCGGCGTCTCGCCCGTGGCCAGGACGAACACGCTATCGCCGTCGAGTGGCGTGTGCACGGGCCGGATCGCGCGGGCGAAGCCGTCATGCGCCATCCGCGCGACCCGGGCGCACTGCGCGCGGCTGAGCGCGAGGGAGGTCGCGACGACCGCGAGGGTCGTCGCCGTGCCGGTGGTGAACTCCTCGAACGGGAAGTCGAGTGCGTCCTCGGCAAGCGAGCCCGGGGGCAGGGGGATGCCGCCGAACTCACCCCCGCGCTCGAGCGGGGCCGCCCAGAAGGCGTTGCTGCCAGGCACGAGGACCCGGCCGACCGGGTTGGCGACGGCAAGGGCCGCGGCGACGAAGCGCCTGCCGCCCCTCTCCCATACGAGCGACGCGGTGCCCTGGCCGCCCTTGATGCCGCCGGCACGCGCCCCGAGGCCGGCGCCGGCGTTGCCGAGGGGCAAGGGCGTGCCGGGGGCGCTGGCGAGTGCCGCCTCCGTCGCGCGGCGGCCGAGATCGAACCAGGGCGGCGCGGCCCAGCCCATCGGGTCCTCGGCGCTCCGCCCGGTGAGGAGATCGAAGATGATCGCCGCGGGCACGATGGGCACCCGCACAGGCCCCATCGCGAAGCCGCGGCCGGCATGGCGGAGCGCGTCCATAGCACCCCCCGCCGCATCGAGCCCGAAGGCGGAGCCGCCCGAGAGGGCTATCGCATCGACCCCCGTCTCGACGCTGCCGTCCTGCAGGATGGTGACGGCCCGCGTGCCGGGCGCGCCGCCGGTGATGGCCGCCGCGGCGGTGAGCGGGCGATCGGCGAGCACGACGGTGGCGCCGGTGGGGCGCGCGGCATCCTCCGCGGTGCCGACGGCGATCCCCGCAACATCCGTGATCGCGTTGAGCGGGCCGGGCCTCATCGCGCGGCCCTCCCTGCGAAGCGGGGGGTTGCAGGGATTTCAGGGTGCATCCTCTTCCTCCTGCCAGTCCCACCAGCGGTCGATCTCCGCGATCTCCGCGTCGGACCAGCCGAAGTGATGCGCGATCTCGTGGACGAGGATATGCCCGACGAGCGCGCCGAGCGTGACGCCGGGCCGGGCCGCCCATTCGTCGAGGATCGCGCGGCGGTAGAGCCAGACGGTGGGCGGCAGCTCCCCGCTCTCGAGGCTGGCGCCCCGCTGGGTGAGGGGCGTGCCGTCATAGAGACCGGTGATCTCGAAGGCGTCCGCGGCGCCGAGGCTCCGGATCACCTCCTCGGGCGCGAACTCGGCGACGCGGAGCGCGACATCGCCGGCCGCCGCGCGGATCGGGTCCGGCAGGGCATCGCGCGCAACCTCGGCGAGGGCGGCTATGGTGGCCGCGTCCGGCGCGGTCAGCGTGCCGGCCCCTGCCTCAGCGACCGGTTCGGCGGATGGTACGGCGGCGGCCGGGATGCCTTCTTCTGGGTCAGTCAATCTGCCGAAAACCTCGATACTACCGCGGGTTGCGGCCGGATGTCGCCAAAGCGACACCGGGCGTCGCCTCTACGCCAGATGCATGAGCGCGGCCCATGCGTGCCATGCAGAATGAGCATTTCTCCTGATGCGGCAGAATGCCCATCTTCTGTGCATCGAACCGAACAACCCTGTCGGACAAACACGGAGCCCATCATGCTGAACCGCCTCCTCTCCACCCTTCGCCAGAGCCGCACCATCGCCGAGCTCGAGAGCTTCCACCGCGCCGAGATGCGCGAGGCCGGCGTCCTCGATGCGGAGCTCCGCGCCTTTCTGAACGGCCGCTAGCGACACCGCTGTCAGAACGACAGGGTGAAAATCAAGGGCTCCCGGTTGCGGGAGCCCTTCTTCGTTTGCAGCAATGCCCGCGCGGGAGGTGCCGGGATCAGCGCGCGCCGATGCGCCGGACCTCTCCGTCGAAGGTGGGGATGCTCATCACGAACCGGTCGGTCCGATAACCGAGCGCCTGCTCCTCTAGCATCCCGATGGCAATCTCCTCGCCCATGCGCAGGCTGTCGTAGTAGTCCGTGAAGTAGTGGACGCCCGCCATGTTGCGGCCGATGGAGATGTTGGCTGCGAGCTTGTTGAGTTCGCCCTCGAGCGTGAGGCAGACGCCCTCTTCGAGGCCCGCATCCACCAGCTTCTCGCCCTTGCCGCTGCCCACGTTGTAATCGGAGACGAAGGCGCAGGGCGTATCCCCGTGGGTCCAGCGCTTCCAGGTAGGCATCCCCTTCTCCCATGTGTGCCCTTCGACATAGTGCCCCTCGCAGCCGCCGCTCTTGGCAGGCTTCACGAAGACGGCGCTGGTGTCGAAGAAGGCCTTGAGGATCGTGACGCAGGCGCCCGCGACGGTGGCGTGACCCGCGCCATAGGCTGGGTGCATGGGCGAGCCCTCGGGGAAGGCCATCGGCAGGAAGGCGGCCCCGCCGGGGTTAGCAGCCTTGATGGCGTCGATGCTGGGCTGAATGCCCGCGGCCATGTCGCCGAGATCCTCGGCGAGTTTGGGGAAGCACTTCGCGATCTCGTCGAGGCAGGCGATGCGTCCCGCAAGCGCCTCGGGGCGCAGGCGGATATGGGTGTTGAACTTCTGAAAGCGCACGGCCTTCAACGCCCGCGTCGCAACCTCGGTCACCAGCGTCAGGATATGCGGGCCACCGTAGAGCGCGAAGCCGCCAGCCTTGCGCTCGATGCTCTCCGCGCCGCGGGGCATGGTGTCGACATAGGCCCCCGTACCCTCGTTGCGGTTCTGGTTGAACGTCCCGCCCGAGAGCGCGTCGAAGGCCGGGTCGAAGGGCGCTCCCATCTCGAGCAGGATGAGGCAGGCGTTGAGATACGCCTCATAGAGCTGGTCGAAATGGACATAGGTCGCGAGGTCGCGCGGGGTCGAGATGAATCGGCGCTTCTTCTCGAAGGCCTGCTCAGGCTTCTTCGGCACGTCCGGCATGAAGCCGTTCTGGATCAGGAGCCAGTTCGCCTTGTCCTGCATGTAGTCCACGCCTTCCTTGGCGAGGATCACGCGCTGGTCGATGGCGAGGGCGCCGTAGTTGATGAAGCCGTCCTCGACCTTCTTGATCCACGCCCGGTCCGCATTGCCGATGAGCAGGAACTGTGATGTGTAGGGGCCGACACCGACACCGGGGGAGGCGCCTCGGAAGGCCCATTGCGGCACGATGTTCGCGGCACCGCCCGTGAGACGCGGGCGGCCCGGGAAGCCGTCGGCGGTGTATTGGTGGGCGTTCAGCCGGTCGAGCGCGGCCTGCACGCCGGCCGGCCCGGGGGCGTTGCCCTCGAAATCGGTGAAGGGCGTATCGCGCAGGAGCGCGAGCTCGTAGACCTCCGCCATCTCATAGCCGAGCTCGTCCCGCGTCTCGGGCAGGGCCAGCGCCGGGGCGGGCGGCATGGTCACGGCCTGCGGGTCGGGGCCCTCCAGCTCGAAGACGAGGCCGGCGGTCGGCGCCTCCCACTTCCGGCGCTCGCGATAGGCTTTCTTCTTTTCGTTCACCACCTCATGCGGCACCGGCACTTCGTCGGTGAAGGCGTCGATGAAGCCCGTGTCGACGGCCTCCCGGAACGCAAGAAAATCCTCGGCACGCTCGCAGAGGCCATGCTTTTCGTTATGCGCCAGTCCCTTGGTGAAGCTCATGGCATAATGCGCGCCGGCATAGCGCTCCTCGTCGCCATTGGCTTCGTGGGCTGGATGGTCACGGTCGGCAGCCTTGTTGGCGGCCTCGATGCGGAAGGCCAGTGCGGCCTGGCGGCGATCCTGTGTCATGAATTCCCTCGAATGCTCCAGTCGAAAGCGCCCAATTACGCAGCGGCACCCTAACTGTCCCAAAGCGGGAAAATCCTGTGAATAGATCGGCAATGCGTGTGAAAATACAGGACGTTCCGTGAATGGCATCCGGAAGTGCGGATGTTCTTTCGTCTCAATGAGGAGACGAAAAATGCCGGAACGGACCGACGCCGCATGGAGTTACAGCAGCGGGACAACCGCAAAGGAGTGCGAAATGGGTTTTCTATTTGCCATCATCATCGGCGGTATCGCTGGCTTCATCGCGGAGAAGATCATGAGCTCGCCGATGGGTCTTCTCGCGAATATCGGTCTTGGGATTGTGGGCGGCCTCGTTGGCGCCTTCATCGCCTCGCTTCTAGGGATAGGCGCTGCCGGGATCGTCGGACAGCTGATCATCGCGACGCTGGGCGCGTGTCTGCTGATCTGGGCTGCACGGATGCTGCGCGGCACTGTCTGACCGTCTCACACAGGCTTGATCGAAGGAGGGGTGCTCATCGCGAGCGCCCCATCTTTCGTTCCGTGACGTCGTTCTTGATCGAAGCGTGAACTTTTCCGTGCAGAACATTGACAGGAAAAGAGAAAGGGCGCCTAGAGGCGCCCTTTCGGCTGAGCGGTGTGGGCTCGCTCAGCAGCTGTAGTACATCTGGAACTCGACGGGATGCGGCGTGTGCTCGTAGTTGTACACCTCCTCCCATTTGAGATCCATGTAGCCCTCGATCTGGTCCTGTGTGAAGACGTTGCCCTTGAGCAGGAACTCGTGATCGGCCTCGAGCGCGCCGATCGCCTCGCGAAGCGACCCGCAGACGGTCGGGATGCCTGCGAGCTCCTCTGGCGGCAGGTCGTAGAGGTCCTTGTCCGCCGCTTCGCCCGGGTGGATCTTGTTCTGGATGCCGTCGATGCCCGCCATCAGGAGCGCCGAGAAGGCGAGGTAGGGGTTGCAGGACGGATCGGGGAAGCGCGTCTCGATGCGCTTGGCCTTCGGGCTCTCGGTCCAGGGAATGCGCACGGAGGCGGAGCGGTTGCGCGCGGAGTAGGCCAGAAGCACCGGCGCCTCGAAGCCCGGGATCAGCCGCTTGTAGGAGTTGGTCGAGGGGTTGGTGAAGGCATTGAGCGCCTTCGCGTGCTTCAGGATGCCGCCGATGTAAAAGAGCGCCTCGTCGGAGAGGTCGGCATAGCCCGTGCCCGCGAAGAGCGGCTTGCCGTCCTTCCAGATCGACCGGTTGACGTGCATGCCGGTGCCGTTGTCGCCCTTGATCGGCTTCGGCATGAAGGTCGCCGACTTGCCGTAGGCGTGCGCCACATTGTGGATCACGTACTTATAAAGCTGAAGCATATCAGCCTGATAGGTCAGCGAGCCGAAGATGAGGCCGAGCTCGTGTTGGCAGGAAGCCACCTCGTGGTGATGCTTGTCGACGGCCATGCCCATACGCTTCATGGTGCTGAGCATTTCCGAGCGGATGTCCTGGCCTGCATCGGTCGGGTTGACGGGGAAGTAGCCGCCCTTCACGCCCGGGCGGTGGCCCATGTTGCCGGCCTCGTACTCGGTGGCGGAGTTCCAGGAGCCGTCCTGCGCGTCGACCTCGTAGGCCACGCCGTTGATGTCGACCTTGAAGCGCACGTCGTCGAAAAGGAAGAACTCCGCCTCGGGGCCCCAGTAGCTGGCGTCGCCGACGCCCGAGTCCTTGAGATACTGCTCAGCCTTGATGGCCGTCGCCCGCGGGTCGCGGTCGTAGAGCTCGCCCGTATCCGGCTCGACGATGGTGCAGAAGAGCGTCAGCGTCTTCTCGGCGTAGAAGGGGTCGATCTTGGCGCTCTCGGCATCCGGCATCAGCTTCATGTCGGACTTGTCGATGGACTTCCAGCCCGCGATCGAGGAGCCGTCGAACATCCACCCCTCCTCGAACCAGTCCTCGTCGACGATGTCCGAGATCGCGGTCACATGCTGGAGCTTGCCCCGGGGGTCGGTGAAGCGGAGGTCGACATAGGCGATCTCCTCGTCCTTGATCTGCTTCACGAGATCGGCGGCTGTGGTCATGGGTAGGTTCCCTCGTTGGTGGTAAGCGTCTGGTTTGATTGGGAAAGGTGGGGCGCGTCAGTCAGAGCGCGTCCGCGCCCTCTTCCCCGGTGCGGATGCGGATGGCGGCCTCGACGGGGCTGACGAAGATCTTGCCGTCGCCGATCTTGCCGGTCTTGGCCGCGCTCACGATGGCGTCGAGAACGGCGTCGAGCTGATCGTCCGCGACGACGAGCTCGATCTTCACCTTGGGCAGAAAGTCGACCACGTATTCGGCGCCCCGATAGAGCTCCGTATGGCCCTTCTGCCGCCCGAAACCCTTGGCCTCGAGCACGGATAGCCCCTGGATGCCGATCTCCTGGAGCGCCTCCTTAACCTCGTCGAGCTTGAACGGCTTGATGACCGCTTCGACCTTCTTCACCTGCCTCTCCTCCTCGATTGCTCCGGCGCCCTCGGCCGCACCGGCACGACCCCGGCTTGCAGGAGCCGTGCCAGACGCCCGCGCATGGCCAAGGAGACGCCATGTAGCGGAGATTCCGGGCGCTTCGAGGGGCGCGGAGGGGTCTGCAGCGGGGCGCGAAAGTGCTCGGATGTTATGCAAATGCCTAAATCGAGGGCGTTTGCGATAGCGCAACGTCGCGTCTGCCGGGCGGGCAAGGATCCCGGGAATGCGCGGTCAGCTGGCCTGTCGACGCAGGCGAAACGGCCACCGTGGCTATGCTAGAGACCCACCGACAGCGAGAGTTAACGGGCCTGGATGGACCATATGGCCATTTCCCCGCGCGCCCGGCCGTCGAACCCCGGAGAGAGCCCATGACCGAACTCCTGACCGCCGCCCAGATGCGCGCCATCGAGCAAGCCGCCATCGACGCCGGCGAGGTCACCGGCCTTGAGCTGATGGAGCGTGCGGGCCGCGGCGTGGTGGAAGCTATCCTCGACTGGCGTCCGCGACTGACCGAGGGTGCCCATCGTGCCGTCGTTCTCTGCGGGCCGGGCAACAATGGCGGCGACGGCTTCGTCATCGCGCGCCTGCTGCATGAGCGCGGTTGGGAAGTCGAGGTATTCCTATATGGCCGCGCTCCGGAGCACATCGATCAGCTCCCGCCGGACGCCGCAGAGAACGCTCGCCGCTGGTCAACCATGGGGCCGATCCGCCCGCTTGCTCCCGAAGCATTGCGCTCAGCGGTGGATCGCGCCCTTGCGGCCTTACCGGCGGAACAATCCATCACCACGCACGACGCGCCGCGCTGGCCGCCAGATCCGAATGCTTACCCGCCCGGCACGCGTCATACGGTATTCGTCGACGCGCTCTTCGGTACCGGCCAAAACCGGGCGCTGCCTGAAAACCTTAACGAGATCATAAGGCTCGAATGGTCCGACCACTGTTGGGAGTGGGGCGTTGCGGTCGATATTCCCACTGGAGTTCACGCCGATAGCGGAAGAAGACTTGGCGCCTACTGCTACGTCTCGCTTTGTGTGACCTTCCACGCGCCGAAGGTCGGCCATCATCTCGGCGATTGGAATGAAGATTGTGAACGACTGTCTTCAGTCGATCTGGGCCTTGGCCATGAAGCCGGGGTTTCGCTGGTTGGGCCTGGCGTATGCTTCGACGGCCTGGTCCACTTCGGCGGCCGAAAGAGGTCATCACGCAACAAGTACCACTTCGGTCATGCATTGGTGCTTGGCGGTGCTTCGGGAAAGGGCGGTGCGGCACGGCTCGCCGCGCGAGGGGCGCTGAGGGCTGGTGCTGGTCTGGTCACTTTGGGTTGCCCACCCGACGCGCTTGTCGAAAACGCCGCGCGGCTCGATGCAATCATGCTCAGAAGCGTGAAAAGCGCCCAAAGCCTGGAAGCATGCCTGAAGGATCAGCGGATCAATACCGTTTGCCTTGGCCCTGGGCTGGGAGTGGAGCGAGCACGGGACCTTGTGACGTTCGCCAGCAAGGCGCAGCGCAAGCTGGTGATTGACGCCGATGCGCTTACTGCGTTCGAGGACGACCCAGAGGCACTGTTCGCGCTCTTGAACAGGCAATGTGTGTTGACGCCACATGAGGGCGAGTTCGGCCGCCTGTTTCCTGATCTGCTCGAGAGGATGCGGGCGCCCTTCGCGGTCAGCGAAGGATACTCGAAGCTCGACGCCACGCGCGACGCAGCGGCTCGCGCAGGATGCACGGTGCTGCTGAAGGGCGCGGATACCGTTATCGCAAGCAAGAAGGGCCGCGCGGCCATCAGCGGCGCACACTACGAGCGGGCCGCGCCGTGGCTTGCGACGGCGGGGTCGGGCGATGTTCTGGCCGGGTGTATCGCGGGGCTGATGGCGCGGGGCTTCGACGCGCAGGCGGCGGCGGAGGCG
>JBCCDG010000165.1:0-8343 GCA_039030915.1 Pseudomonadota bacterium
CCACGCAATTGCGCCCCGATCGGTTTCAAATCCCCTTTTCTCCGGCGCTATCCACCCGGGGCTGACGGCTCCCACACTAATGGGCGGTATCGCGTGCGCGATCCGGCCCTTTCCCTTCGAGCGTCGGCAGCCTTCAGCGCCTGACGCCGCTCATCATGTTCCCGACGATCGCGATCGCGAAGAGCACGAGGAAAACGACGAACAGCACCTGAGCGACATTGGCGGAAACCGCAGCGATGCCGCCGAAGCCCAGCACGCCGGCAATCAGCGCGATCACGAGGAAAGTCAGAGCCCATCCAAGCATGATAATCTCCTTTCAGTTGCTGCAAAACGAACGCAGCACCCTCAAATTCCGTTCCGTCTGAATACCAAATTCTCTTAGGCGTTGATGGACTGCTTCCGCCGGGTGGTTCGGTTGACTTTTTGGCGCATGATCGGGCTCTGCTCGAGCCGGACGATGGTTTCTGGCGTGGGGGCTGTATCCGAGGGCGTTGAGCGCGCGCTTTGTTGTGGTGCCGACGCCACTGCCCGATCGGCATCCGGGCCTCACGGAGCGAGAAGATCTCACCGTTCGCCGGCCCGCCTCCGCGAGCTCGATCCTGGGCGCTCGATCCCGTGCTGTAGCTTGGGGCCAGCCCGCCGCCTTCGCGCGATCCCGAACGGTTGGAAGGGGCGCACCGCGCGACCGGCCGAGTCCCCAGATCGAGGACAGGCTCCCCATGACCTTGCCAAGGCAATTTCGCGGCGCCGGCATCGCCGAGGACCAGTCAGGCGAAGACTATCGAAAGGCGTTGCGAAAGACCTTTGCTACAGCCTTGACCTCGGCCCGATCGAGAATGCCTTCGCCGAGCTCAAGGCACTCCTCGGAAAAGCGGCCGAGCGCAGCGTCGATGCCTTCTGGAACCGGATCGCAGTGCTCACCGGCGCCTTCTCGCCCGGCGCGTGCGCCCACTACTTCGCCGCCTGCGGCTACGATTCGGACCGATCGGGCCGCGCTATAGCTGCCCGTCGGCGTAGCGCTGTCACCAAGCTACGCCCACGCTGCGCAGAAACCACGCAGATGACCATCAGCCGCGAAGGCTCATGATATCGCCAACTGACCGGACGGATAATCTGTAGCTCGGCCTCAACGTCATCGAGCACCGGCGCACCAAGCTCCGCCGTTCCAGGGCCAATGGTTTCGTCGCGCGCTTCGACGCGGCCGTGCTGGACAATATCTTCCGGCTGGCGATGCGTGCGACCTTCGACGAGTGCATCGATGTGCCCAGGCCGATCTCGACGCCTGGCTCGTCCACTACAACACCGAGCGCCCTGCCCCCCGGCTTGGCGCTGCCGACAGGCCCTCAGCCGTCCTGGCGCTCAGGGGCAAGGCCGCGGCGGACCTCCTCATCCTGCTTGGCGGGATCGATGGGCTGGCGGGTGAAGCCGCTGAGCCCGCCAACCGCCTCGCGGTCCCGCTGGATCTGAACGTCGCTGCGGGCATAGGCGGTCAGGAGTTCCGCCAGCGAGCGGAGGGCGTGCATGTGGATGCGCTCGTAGCCGTGGCTGGCATCGACGCCGAAGGTCACGAGGGCGGTGCGCACATCCGCCCCAGCCTCGATGGCGGAGGCGCTGTCGGATCGGTAGAAGCGGAACACGTCCTTCTGCATGCGGATGTCGTTGTCCTGGCAGAGGCGGGCGAGCTTGCGGGTCAGGTGATAGTCGAAGGGCCCCGTCTGGTCCGCCATCGCGACCGTGACGCCGAATTCGGCCGAGTTCTGGCCCGGCGCCGTGGTGCCGTTGTCGACGGCGATGAGCGAGGCGATGTCCGGCAGCAGGACCGAAGCGGCACCGTGGCCCACCTCCTCGGCGATGGTGAAGAGCCAGAACATGTCCACGGGCAGCGCCACGTCGGCGCGGTGTAGCGCCTCGAGGGCGGCGAGCATGGCGGCGGCGCCGGCCTTGTTGTCGAGATGGCGTGAGACGATGAAGCCGTTATCGAGAAATTCGGGTTGGGGGTCGATGGCCACGATGTCGCCGACTTCGACGCCGAGCCGGCCGAGATCGCGTGCATTGAAGGCGATGCTGTCGATCCTAAGCTCCACATGGTCCCAGCCGACGGGCTGGGTGTCGATCTCGTCGTTGAAGGTGTGGCCCGAGGCCTTGAGCGGCAGGATGGTGCCGCGATAGGCGCCCTTTTCGGTGAAGATGGTGGCGCGGGCGCCTTCGGCGAAGCGGGCGGACCAGGTGCCGATGGGGGCGAGGCCGCAGCGGCCGTTCGGCTGCAGGCTGCGGATCTGGGCGCCCAGCGTGTCGAGATGGCTGACGATGGCGCGGGCGCCGGCGCTCTCGGCACCCGGCAAGCGGGCGCGGATCGCGCCGCGGCGCGTGAGATCGTAGTCGATGCCCAGCCGCTCGAGCTCCGCGCACACATGGCGCACTGCGGTGTCGGTGTAGCCCGTCGGGCTCGGTAGCGCGAGGAGCGCCTCGAGCCGGGTGCGGAGGTAATCAAGGTCGATCTCGAGACGGAGGGGGGCCACCTCCTGCGGCGGGGTCGCGCCCATATCTGCGGTCATCTGGCCCTCCATTGAGCGCTACGCACGGATTGGGGGATCGAAAGCGGAAAGAGCAGGTCCACGAAGCGCTCGGCGGTAGGCTGCGGCTCGTGGTTGGCGAGGCCGGGGCGTTCATTGGCCTCGATGAACACGTAGTCGGGCTCGCTCGGGCTCTTGACCATCAGATCGATGCCGGTGACGGGGATCTCGATGGCGCGGGCCGCGGCGACGGCGGCGGAGACGAGGGTGCCGTGCGTGCGGTCGGTGACGTCGTGGAGCGTGCCCCCGGTATGAAGATTGGCGGTCTTGCGCACGGCGAAGGTCGCGCCGCTCTCTGGCACGTCGTCGAGGCTGTAGCCGGCGGAGCGGACGGCGCGCTCGGTCTCCGCATCGAGGGGGATCCGGCTCTCGCCGCCCGTCGCGGCGGCGCGGCGGCGGCTCTGGGTCTCGATCAGTTTGCGCACGCTGCTCTGACCGTCGCCGACCACGAGGGCAGGGCGGCGAATGGCGGCGGCGACAACCTTGTAGTCGATGACCACGAGGCGGAGGTCGTCGCCCTGGAAGCATTCCTCCACGATCACGTCGTCCGAGAACCGCTTGGCCGCCTCGACCGCGGCCTCCACCTCGTCGGGTGTGGTCAGGCCGACGCTGACGCCCTGGCCCTGCTCCCCGCGCGCGGGCTTGACGACGACTTCGCCGTGTTGCTCGAGGAAGCCTGCGCGAGCCTCGGCGCTCGGATCGGCCATCTGAGCGGGGACGCGGACACCAGCCGCCTCGACGATGGTGCGCGTCGCCCGCTTGTCGTCGCAGATAGACATGGAGACGGCGGAGGTGAGGTCTGTCAGCGCCTCACGGCAGCGGATCGTGCGCCCGCCATAGGTGAGGCGGAAGAGCCCGCGGGGTGCATCGGTCACGGAGACGTGGATGCCGCGGCGGAGCGCTTCGTCCACGATGATGCGGGCATAGGGGTTGAGATCCCCCTCCACTGCAGGGCCGGTATAGAGCCGCTCATTGATCGGGTTCTTGCGCTTCAGGGCGTAGACATGGACGCGCCGGAAGCCGAGTTTTTCATAGAGCCCGATCGCCTGTTCGTTGTCGTGCAGGACCGAGAGGTCGAGAAACCCCGCGCCCCGGCCCTTGAAATGCTCCGCGAGCCGGCGGACCAGCGCCTCCCCGATCCCGCCATGGGGCGCTTGCTGGGCGACCGCAAGGCACCAGAGGGAGGAGCCGCGCTCCGGATCGTTGAAGGCCACGTGGTGATCGACGCCCATGACGGAGCCGAGAACCTCCCCCGTCTCCGCATCCTCCGCCACCAGCACGATGACGGCGCGCGCGTCGCGCTTGTCCCAGAAGAAATCGGTCGGCACCGGCACCATGTCGCGCTGGGCATAGATGACATTGATCTCCTCCGCGTCGCGGCGGGTGGAGAGGCGACGGATGCTGAAGGCGCGATGGCGGCGCCGGGCGGGGCTGTAGGTGGCCAGGTTGAGCCGGAAGGTATGTGACGGGTCGAGGAAGAGCTCCTGAGGCGCGATGGCGAGCGCGACATGGGGATCGCGCACATAAAAGGCGATGTCCCGTCGATCCGAGCCTTCGGCACGCAGCACCTCCGCAATGCTCTCGGCCGTGTCGAAGGTATGGGCGAAGATCAGGCGGCCCCAGCCACAGTCGAGGAGCGCGTCCTTGCGGATGGTGGCGGCGTTCGGACCGTCATGGACGAGCGCCTCCGAGCGCTTGCGCTCCAGGCGGTGACGTTGTGCCGCGCGGTGCTGCCTGCCGGCTCTCTCGTTCACGGTTCACACCCCTTGGCTCTGGAGCCAGATCTCGAGCAGGGAGACCTGCCAGAGTTCCGATCCCCGCAGTTTCGTCACATGCTCCGCCGGATCGGCAAAGAGCGTGTCGAGATAATCCTGCTGGAACAACCCGCGTTCCCTGGCCGGCGCGCTGGCGAAGGCATCGCGGCACATCTCGAGATAGGGCCCGTCAAGATATTTCAGAGCCGGGACCGGAAAATAGCCCTTGGGCCGGTCGATCACCTCGGAGGGTACGACGAGGCGCGCGGCTTCCTTGAGCACGCCCTTGCCGCCCTGGTCGAGCTTGAGCTCGGAGGGCACGCGGCCGGCGAGCTCCACCAGCTCATGGTCGAGAAAGGGCACGCGCGCCTCGAGCCCCCAAGCCATGGTCATGTTGTCGACGCGCTTCACCGGGTCCTCGACCAGCATGACGTTCGTGTCGATGCGGAGCGCCTTGTCCACCGGGTCGTCCGCGCCGGCGCGTGCGAAATGAGCCTCGACGAAGGCCAGGCTCTCGTCCTTGTCGGCCAGCCATTCGGCGTTCAAATGCTTCGCAAGCCGTTCGTGGCTGCGGTCGAAGAAGGCGTCCGCATAGGCCGCAACCGGATCGTTGGTCGCCGCCATGGGCGGGTACCAGTGATAGCCGCCGAAGACCTCGTCCGCCCCCTGGCCTGACTGCACCACCTTGATGGTCTTCGACACCTCGCGGGAGAGCAGGAAGAAGCCGATATTGTCGTAGGACACCATGGGCTCGGACATCGCGGCGATGGCGTGGGGCAGGTTCGCGCGCATTTCCTCGGAGGGGATGAAGATGCGGTGGTGGTTGGTGCCGAAACGCTCCGCCACAAGGTCGGAATAGCTGAACTCGTCACCCTTTTCGCCCTTCGCCTCCTCGAAACCGATGGAGTAGGTGGCGAGGCCTTCCTGCCCCTCTTCGGCGAGAAGCGCGACGATCATCGAGCTGTCGACCCCGCCCGAGAGAAGCACACCCACCGGCACGTCGGCGACCATGCGGCGGCGCACCGCCGTGCGCAGGCTCTCGAGCACCATGTCGCGCCATTCCTCGGCGCTGCGCCCGGCGTCGCCGTTAACCGGGCCGAAGCGAGGCTCCCAATAGGTGCGGTCGGTGACGCTGCCGTCGGCCTCCATGAGGCGGATCGTGGCGGCGGGCAGCTTGCGCACGCCCTGGAGGATGGTGCGCGGGGCAGGGACCACGGCGTGCCAGGTCATGTAGTGGTGGAGCGCCACCCGATCGATCGTCCTGTCGATCCCGCCGCCGGCGAGGAGGGCAGGGAGGGTGGAGGCGAAGCGGAGGGCACCGTCCACCTCTGCAAGGTAGAGCGGCTTGATCCCGAACCGGTCGCGCACGAAGGCGATGCGCCCGCTTTCTCGCTCATGGATGGCGAAGGCGAACATGCCGTGGAAGCGTTCGACTGCCTCCGGCCCCCATTCCGCCCAGGCCTTGAGGATGACCTCCGTATCGCCGGTGGACGCGAAGCTGTGGCCGAGCCCTTCGAGCTCCTTCCTGAGCTGCGGATAATTGTAGATGCAGCCGTTGAAGGCGATGGTGAGGCCGAGACCGGTATCGACGAAGGGTTGCGCCGCGGCGTCGGAGAGATCGATGATCTTGAGGCGGCGGTGGCCAAAAGCAACGGGACCGCGCATCACGATGCCTGCGCCGTCCGGGCCGCGGGGCGCGAGGGCGTCGCACATCCGCTCCACCGCGGCGGCCGAGGCGCCCCTTCTGGCGCCGTTGGCGCGCCCATCGATCACGATTTCTCCACAGATGCCGCACATGCGCGCCGTTCCCTTCGCTGTCAGTCCGGATTGACGAAGCAGAGATAGCACGCGTCCGGGGGGTGCCCATTGGCATGCACGGTCCTGCAGACACTCCGAGGTGGTAAGGCGAAACAATCGCGGACGGATCCCGGCTGCGCCGGGCTCACACCGATGGTCCCACCATCGCCGCGCACGTCCACGGCCCATGCCCGAATGGACCGGTCCGCACGTTCAGCGCCGCTTCATCGAGGCGGAGAGAACTTTCGCAGCGTCGCCGGACGGAAATTATCGGTCCGCGCAACAGTTGCGAGCGATGCATTCCGAAGCCGTAAGGTCCGAAAGAGCCAAAACAGTCTCTGTTCGGCGAAGCGACGAAACGACGACTGACTATCTCGTCTGCGAACCGTCTCAGGTGCGAGTCCGGCACGGGCGCCCCGAGGGGCGTCCGGCTATTCTGCCGCCGTCCAGCCGGAGGCGATCAGCGCGGCCTCGTCCTCCGCGGTGAGGGCCGGTCCCGCATTCATCGTGTCGAGCGCGGCGCCGAGCACGTCCTCCGCCATGCCGGACGCCGGGCGATAGCCCGCGTCGCGCCCCGTTTCTGGTGCCGTCGCGGCGATGACCTCGAGCGACCACGACGCGTCGACCGCCCGGCAAGCGATGCCCATGCTCGCGGGATGTGTCGGGTCGGCGACCGTCTCGAACTCCCGGCAGAACCGGCCGCGCCCGTCGCGGAAGCTCAGCAGCAGCCGCACCTGCCCCGCTGCGTCGACGGAACCGCTCGGCAGCGTCTCGAGCGCGCGGCCGAGTGTGTCGTCATTCGCATGCCAGCCGAGCGCCAGGACGTCCGGCGCCTCGGCCGGCAGGGGCGCCGTGAGCCGCCCGCCGATGATGCCGATGCCGAGCGCGATGCTGGCCGCCAGCGCCCCAGCCAGCCATCGCCCGACCGTCCCCTGGCCCGCACGCCCGGCCCCCCGCCGCGATGTCTGCCGCAACGCCCGGCCGGAGGACCGCCTCGCGTCCCGCGCGTCCGGCACGCGGAGCGGCGAAGCTTCGGCCGAGCCGGTCGCGACCCGTGGCCCAAGGCCGAGCGCCGCGGCGATGGCCGCCGGTACAGGCTCCTGCATCGGCGCGTCGAAGGCCGCGCGCAGGAGTGCGTTACTTTCCTCGATGTCACGTGCCAAAGCTGCCGCCTCCTCATCCGTTTCGATAAGCTCAGCGAGACGCACGGCCTCCGCCGGATCCTCGATCGCGCCGTCGAGAAAGGCTACGATCTCCTCCTCCTTCCATGTCGTACTCATGCACCGGCCTCCCTGCGCAGATCCGCAAGGCGCGCCCGGGCTCGGGCGAGCCGGCTCATCACGGTGCCGACAGGCAGGCGTAGCGTCTCGGCCGCATCCTTGTAGGAAGCCCCTTCGATCGCCACGAGTGCGAGCACCTCGCGCTGCTCCGCCGGCAGGCCGGCCATCGCGCGCCGCACGGCCTCGAGGGTCAGCCGGTCCTCGCCCCGCGCCGCCCCCAGTCCACCGTCCGAAAGCGCCGATGCAGTATCCGGATCCACCGGTGCACCGTGGCGCGCGCGGCGTCGGCGTTCGTCGAGAAACTGATTGCGCACGATCTGGAACATCCAGCTATCCAGCCGGCTGCCGGGCTGAAACTGGTCCAGCCGGCTCAACGCCTTCACACACGCCATCTGCACAATGTCATCCCCTTCCTCGCGACTGCCCGACAGGGCGTAGGCAAACCGCCTGAGCCGGGGGACAAGCGACGCGATCTCGTTCTGCAGCGTCTCTTTCATCCCACCCCCGTTGGTTCTTGCACCGTGAAACGTCGGAGCGTCGGGATTATTCCCGAGAATTTCTGGCGTCGGGAATGAGCTGCGCCGCCCACGCGTTATACATTCAGAGAGGCGCCATCGAAGGAAAGAGACGATGCGAATGCTCGCGGCAACGATGCTCGGAGTGATGCTCGCGCTGGCGCAGGCGGCGCCCTGGCTGACGCCCGCTTGGCATCCGGGCCCGGACAGCGCCTTCGCCGATGAAGGCGATGGCGGCGACGGGGACGGCGGTGACGGGGACGGCGGTGACGGGGACGGCGGTGACGGGGACGGCGGTGACGGGGACGGCGGTGACGGGGACGGCGGTGACGGGGACGGCGGTGACGGGGACGGCGGCGACGGGGACGGCGGCGACGGGGACGGCGGCGACGGGGATGGCGGCGACGGAGACGGCGGTGACGGA
>JBCCDG010000166.1:0-8229 GCA_039030915.1 Pseudomonadota bacterium
CGGCGGCCGGCGGCGCGCCCGCGGCGGTGGCGGCGCGGCACGGCGCGCGGAGCGCACGGCGGCGCGCATCGAGCAGGGACCCGCCATTATCCGCCGCATCCCCGACCTCGAGATCCTGGACGAGGAAGCGCTCCAGATCATCGAGCATAACGCCGAGACGGTGCTCCAGGAGATCGGCGTCAACTTCGTCGAGAACCCGGGCGCGCTCGAGCGCTGGCGCGAGGCGGGGGCGGATGTGCGCGACGAGCGGGTGCGCATCCCTCGCGGGCTCGCCCGCACGCTCTGCGCGACCGCGCCGGCGCGCTTCACCCAGCATGCGCGCAATCCGGAACGCTCGGTCGAGATCGGTGGGCGCAACTTGGTGCTCGCCCCCGTATACGGCCCCCCCTTCGTGCGCGATTACGAGGGCGGACGGCGCTACGGCACGATGGCGGACTTCGAGAAGTTCGTGAAGCTCGGCTACATGTCGAAATGGCTCCACCATTCCGGCGGCACGGTTTGCGAGCCGACGGATGTGGCCGTGAACAAGCGCCATCTCGACATGCTGTCGGCGCATATCCGGCTTTCGGACAAGCCCTATATGGGCTCAGTCACGGATCCGGCGCGTGCGGTCGACAGCCTGAGGATGTCGGAGATCGTCTTCGGGGAGGCGTTCGTCCGCGACAACGCGGTGATGACCTCGCTCATCAACATCAACTCGCCGCTGACCTTCGATGCGACGATGATGGGCGCGCTCGAGGTTTATGCCGCGGCGAACCAGGCCTGCATCGTCTCGCCCTTCATCGTGGGTGGCGCGATGGCGCCCGTTTCGGTGGCGGGCACGCTCACGCAGGTGCTGGCCGAGGTGATGGCCGGGGTCGCGTATTCGCAGCTCATCCGCCCCGGCGCGCCGGTGATCTTCGGCGCCTTCGTGACCTCGATCGACATGAACTCGGGCGCGCCCACCTTCGGCACGCCGGAGGCGTCGAAGATCCTCTGGGGTGCCGGCCAGCTTGCCCGCCGCCTCGGCCTGCCGTTCCGCTCCGGCGGGGCGCTCTGCGGCTCCAAGCTGCCGGACGCGCAGGCGGCCTATGAGACGGCGAATACGCTCAATGCCGCGCTTCTCGGCGGCGTGAACTTCATGCTCCATGCCTGCGGCTGGCTCGAGGGCGGGCTGGTGGCGAGCTTCGAGAAATTCGTGCTCGACGCCGACCAGCTCGGGACGCTTCACAGCACGGCGGCCGGCATCGATATGAGCGAGAACGGCCAGGCGATGGACGCGATCCGCGAGGTCGGCCCGGGCGGGCACTATCTCGGCTGCGCACACACGCAGGCCAACTTCAAGGACGCCTTCTGGCGAACCCAGGTGCTCGACTACCGGCCCTACGAGACATGGGCCGACGAGGGGGGCGCGGACAGCTTCTGGCTGGCGCACAAGCGGGTCGAGCGGATGATGGCGGAGTATCAGCAGCCCGAGCTCGACCCCGCTATCGGCGAGGCGCTGGCCGCCTTCGTGGCCGAGCGCAAGGCGGCGGAGCCCGACGCCTATACCTGAGCCGGACCAGCGGCGGCCCGCGCCTCGGCGGCGAGGAGGCGGGCCAGCGCCTCCACATGTCGGCGGTTCGAATAGCCGAGGGGGCGGGAGCGGCGCAGGAACTCGCAGGCGGCCTCCGCAGCCTCGCAGCTCTCCGTCTCGCCTGCACCCGGTCCCTTGTCGGCTCGAAGCATCGCCTGCGCACAATGCCGCGCGGCCTCGACCAGTCGCCTCGGCCGACGGCGACCTGTGGGGCGCG
Source organism: Pseudomonadota bacterium (assembly GCA_039030915.1). Classification (GTDB taxonomy): domain Bacteria; phylum Pseudomonadota; class Alphaproteobacteria; order Rhodobacterales; family Rhodobacteraceae; genus Thermohalobaculum. The sequence continues at coordinate 1,773 of JBCCDG010000166.1, forward strand.
ACACAGGCGTGGCGCCGGCCGTCTCGTCGGGGCAACTCTGGGCGATAAGGGCGGCGCTTGGCAGCGTGTCGAACATCTTGTCCTCCTGTCTCGGTTTTCTCCGGTTTGGCCATGGGGAGGGCGGCGCCGCGGGTGTTGCATCGGAGACGCCGGCAGCGTGCGCCAAGCGTTACCAAAACATTAATTTCACGGTTTAGGCGTCTGTTAAGAATGCATTTACCTAAGCGCCGCAAAGGTCGTCTTGTTCAACTACTGTTGCGAGGCTTGAGTGAATGAACACCGAAGAAATATTGAATGAGTGCTCCGAGCAGGCGGTCACCCTGTTCGGTGAGAGATCGGCCTGCTGCAGCAGCAAGGATGCCGCGATCTATCTTGCCCATACCGGGCGTGGACAGAGCATCCGCGCGATTGCGGCGGCCACCGGCACGCACCCTTCCACCGTCATGCGCACGGTGCGCCGGATCGAGGAGCGGCGCGACGATCCGCTGCTCGACCGGATGCTCGACACACTGACCGGCTCGCTCGACGCCGCTGGGGCCGCGTTGGGCGAGGAAGGGCACGGCGCGGCGCCCGCGAGCGAGATCGTCCTCGGAGGGGAGGGGTCGGAGCCCGCCTTGGCCGAGGCGCCCTCTCGCGCCTCGACACCCGAAGAGACGCAGGTCATCGAGGAGGCGAAGCGGTATCTGCGCCGTCTCTCCGAGCCCGAGAGCTTCCTGCTGGTCGCCAATGGCAGTGCCAAGGCGGGCGTCTTCTGTGCGGCCAACGGCCATCGGCGCCCCATCGCCATGTTTCCGGTGGAGATCGCCGCGGAGTTCCTGCGGCGCGACTGGATCCGCGTGCTTAGGAAGGGCAGCGCGAGCATGCGCTACCGCATCACCGATGTGGGCCGTGCCGCGCTTCGCAGGCTGCTGATGGCAGAGGCGGCGGAGCGCAGGGGCGGGCGGGCACGCGGCTTCGCCGAGGCGCAGAGCCCCTTTGCAGGCCAGCACCGCATCGAGGCGGAGCGGCTCTTCGCCCAGCCCGACGGCACGACGGAGACGCTGAAGGTCAATCTCGGCGAAAGTCCGCTCGGCTGGCTCGCCCGGCGCCCCGGTCCCGACGGCAAGGCCTATATCGCGCCCGAAGAGGTGGAAGCGGGGGAGAAGCTGCGCAGCGATTTCGAGATGGCGCAGCTCGGCCCGAACGTCACCCAGGACTGGCGCCGCTTCCTCACGCCCGCCGAACGGGGCGGCGGTGGGGGCAGCACGCCCGTCGGCTCCCAGGAGGCGCGCGAGCGCTTCACGCGGGCCATGAGCACGCTCGGCCCGGGCCTTTCGGACGTGGCCTTCCGGGTCTGCTGCTTTCTCGAAGGGCTCGAAGCCTGCGAGAAGCGCATGGGCTGGTCCGCGCGTTCGGGGAAGGTCGTGCTCAAGCTGGCGCTTCAGCGCCTGGTCGAGCATTACGGGCTCGGCGCGCCGAGGGTCTGAGCGGATCACTGCGAGGCACCGGTTGACGGCGGGGGGCGGGGTGCCGATGGTCCCGCCCCATGAGCCGGATCATCGAGACCGAAGACGACATACGCGAGGGCTGCGCGGCCCTCGCGGCACTCGAGCCCCGCTTCGGTGTCGCGCTCGAGGTGGTGGGCGAGGTGCCGCTCCGGCGGCGCCCCGCAGGCTTCGACGCTCTCTTGCGCGCGATCTGCTCGCAGCAGCTCTCCGTGGCTTCGGCCAATGCGGTCTGGGCCAAGCTGGAGGCGGCCGGGGCGACCGAGCCCGGCACGATCCGCACGCTCGGCCATGACGGGCTGAAGGGCTGCGGGCTTTCCCGTCAGAAGGCGGCCTACGCGATCGCGCTTGCAGAGGCGGAGCTCGACCTCGATGCGCTGGCGCATATGCCGGAAGAGGAGGCGGTCGCCGCGCTGACCGCCATCAAGGGCATCGGCGCCTGGACGGCGGAGGTCTATCTCATGTTCGCCCTCGGCCGCGCCGACGTCTTCGCGCCCGGGGATCTCGCGCTGCAGGAAGCCGCCCGAAGCCTCTTCGCACTGCCCGAGCGGCCGCGGGAGAAGCCTTTCCGCGAGATGGCCACCGCCTGGTCTCCCTGGCGCGCGGTTGCCGCCCGGGTGCTCTGGGCCTACTACGCCGCCGAGAAGCGACGCGAAGGCATCGGGGTGGACGGATGAAAGAGACGGCGGACGAGATCCTGAAGGGCCGCCGTGTCGGGCCCCGGGCGGGCGGCGACGCCAAGGCACTGATCGTGCTCCTCCATGGTTATGGCGCGGATGGGCAGGATCTGACCGGCCTTGCGGGACCGCTCGGCGACGCGCTGCCGCATGCCGCCTTTCGCGCGCCCGACGCGCCTGAGCGGTGCCGCGTCAATCCGATGGGCTTTCAGTGGTTTCCGATCCCCTGGATCGACGGCTCCTCCGAAAGCGAGATGTCGGTCAGCTTCGAGAAGAGCCTTGGGCTTCTCAACCGTTTTCTCGATGCCGCGATCGCTGAGGAAGGCCTTGACGCCGATGCCACTGCCCTGGTCGGCTTCAGCCAGGGCACGATGATGGGCCTTTATGCCGGGCCGCGGCGGCAGGGGGGTGTCGCTGGGATCGTCGGCTTCTCCGGCCGCCTCGTGGGCGGGGAGACACTGGCGGAGGAGGCGAAGGCCAAGCCGCCGGTGCTGCTTGTCCATGGCGACCGCGACGACGTTCTGCCCGTCGCCTGCCTCGAGGAGGCGCGCGCGGGCCTTGCCGCAGCAGGCTTCGACGTCGCCGCCCATGTCAGCCCCGGTACGCCTCATGGCATCGCGCCCGATGGGCTCGGGCTCGCCCGCGGCTTCCTGATGCGCTATCTGCCTGAGGCGGCGGGAGCCGCAACCTGAAGCAGAGCGAAGCGTCAAGGAAATGTCGCAGCCGCCTGCTACAGCCTGGGTGGTGGACGCGCATATAGAGCCTTGAATGCCGGCGCCTGCCATATATGGTTAACGCAGCGGGTTGCGAGGCCCCCATCGCCCCCGCGGCGTCGCAACAACGACGGCGAGGCGAGCGATGACGGCGATTGAGGCAGAGGCCGGCCAGACCAGGCCACCGACCGAGACAGCGTTGCGGGGCCACCCCCATGCGGCGAGCGAGACCTTCGCGAGCCAGTTCGTGCGCCAGCCCGCCGTGCTGCGCGATCATCCGGCGCTGGTGCTGAACGCCGATTACCGGCCGCTTTCCTATTTCCCGCTTTCCCTCTGGCCCTGGCAGGAGGCGATCAAGGCCGTCTTTCTGGACCGCGTTGCCATCGTGGCGGAGTACGACTTCGAGGTGCACTCGCCCTCCATCGCCATCCGGTTGCCGTCGGTGGTGGTGTTGCGGGACTATGTGCGGCCCGCGCGCTACCCCGCCTTCACGCGCTTCAACCTCTTCCTGCGCGACGAGTTCACCTGCCAGTACTGCGGGGCGCGGGGGGAGATGACGTTCGACCATGTCGTGCCCCGCTCCCGCGGGGGGCTCACGACATGGCAGAACGTGGTCGCGGCCTGCTCGCGCTGCAATCTGAAGAAGGCGAACCACACGTTGCGTGAGGCTGGCATGCGCCTTGCCCGTCCGGTTCATCGTCCGGACGCGGCGGAGCTTCAGAACAAGGGCCGCAAGTTCCCGCCGAACTTCCTCCACGAATCGTGGATGGACTTTCTCTACTGGGACGCCGAGCTCGACACCTAAGCCGCCTTGCGGGGCCGGGACGCGGCGCCATCGTGCACGGGTTCGGGTGGCCAGGGGCGGGCGCGATCGGCTGTCTCGATTGCCTGCGCCCAGTCGGGCAGGCTGCCGCGCCAGTCCGGGTGGCCGAGGGCATCGACCACCTCCTGCGTCGGCACCGTGCCGCTGGGCCCCGCGACAACCGCCGTGCGCAGAAAGGCGGCGGAGCACGGGCTCTCCCCCTTCCGCGTGATCTGCTCGAAATAGAACCACTTCTCGTCCCGTCCGATCAGGCGCGTAACGATCTCGAAGCGTTCGAAGAGCCGGATGCGCTTGCGATACTGCGTCGCGGAGCTGCCGACGACGAGCCCCCAGCCGCGCTGGCGCATCAGGCGGAACAGTCCGAGCCTTGCGCCGAGTGCGAACCGGCCGAGATCGAAGAGCGTGAGATGCCGCCCGTTGTTGAGCTCGAGAAACGGATCCGCGTCCCACGGCCAGCATCGCGTGGCGAGGATGCAGGGTGCGTCCGGCGTGATGCCCGGCCGGGGCCGGTGCGCCGCGAGCGCCAGGGCGCAGCGGATATAGGGGTACATGCGGCCTCCCGTCCTAGGACAGACAGCAAACTGGGTGAGGTTGCCCTATAGGTAAAGCCGTGTCGTGGCGTAACGGTGTGCGGCGACGCTCAGGCTTCGCGATTGAAGGGCATCCGCCACCAGACGACGCTGGCGGCCCAAAGGGCGGCGAGGCCGAGGGAGGCGAGGGCGTTCCAGCCCGCGAGGCTGAGGCCCAGCATCGACCACGGCACCTCGTCGCAGCGCACGACAGGCGCCTCCAGGATCTGTTGCAGAAGCTCGTCCGACGATAGGCCGGCGCCAGGGGAGGGGGCGCTGCAGGTGCTGAGCCCTTCCCACCAGCCCCATTCGACGCCTGCATGGAATATGCCGAGCCCGATCGATGCGCTCATCATCCCCGTGCCCACGACGGCGAGCCAGCGGCGCTGCCGCCAGAGCACGGTGACCCCGAGGATACCGACGATGACCGCCAGCGCGTGCGGCCACCGCTGCCAGAGGCACAAAGGGCAGGGCGCGAGCCCGCCCAGATATTGAAAGCCGAGCGCGACGATGAGCAGGAGGGCCGACCCGGCCGCGGCCAGCAGCATCCGCCCGTAGACGGTCATCATAGGAGAGACCCCGCCGCTGCGACGCCGCCTGCAAGCTGCGCGGCGTCGGCCGTGCCGCCGAGGCCGAGCCATCCGCTCAGCAGCGAGGCGAGCGTCGCCCCGGCGAAAAGAAGCGTCGCGATCCAGACGATGCCGATCAGGCCGCCGCCCGCGACCAGCAGGCCATCGCGTTGCAAAAGCCCCATGGCGACCAGCACGACCGCGAACCCCGGCACCGTGTTCGTCCCCGGCAGCGGAACGAGGATCGATGCGCTGAAGAGGAGGAGCGCGATCCCCACGATCCGGTCGAGGGGCGGGCGGGAGAGGGCGCTGAGGCGCGGTCTGCTCAGCGCTTCGATCCATTCGAGCCAGGGGCCTGCACGGCGCGACAGCTCCGCAAGGCTCGCCACGGCGACCTGGCGCGCCCTCAGCTTACCGGGCAGCCAGGGCACGCGCCGTCCCGCCACGATCTGTGCGGACACGAATACCAGCGGCAGCGCCACGACCTGCGGGACGCCGTAGAGGAACGGAATGCAGCAAGGCAGCGCGAGCAGCAGGAGAAAGATGCCGAAGGCACGCTCATGAAGCTGGTCGAGGATCCAGCCGAGCGTCACGGTCTCGCCATCCGCCTCGCCGGCCAGCCGGGCCAGCCGCTTGGAAATCGCGATGTCTTCGGCCTCGGCAATCGCCATGCGTTCTTCCCCGCGCGAGGGCGACTGAGAAGCGCCCAGTTCCTCGCGCCGGGCGCAAGACGCCTTCGCCTATCAATCCCGATCTCCGCTGTAAACCGGCGAGGCCGCGTCGCATCGCCGGGTCGCGCCGACGCCATTGCACGCCGAGGCCGTGATGGTCTACGACCACCGCGCCGCCGCGACGACTCGAGAGACCCTGGCCCGGTTGGCGGAACTGGTAGACGCAGCGGACTCAAAATCCGCCGGCCTCGCGGTCATGTCGGTTCGAATCCGACACCGGGCACCACCTTCCCCGATAAGTCCCGCCATCACGTCGGCGTGCTCATCGGGTTTTGGCGGGATGTTCGAGCTCGGTAACGAAGCGCGGCGGCTGCGGCTCACGCTCAATTAGCCACGTAGCGGCCGAGCCCTGTGGCCTCGGCGAAGGGGATGGGGTCGAAATACTCCCGGATGCGCGCGATCAGGCCGTCCCGAAACTCGAAGACCGTGATGTAGCTTCGCCGGTATGGCTCGGCTGCCGCCTTGAACTCGATATGGCCGCCGACCTCGGCGATGAGGCGGTCCGGGCCGTCCGTCTCGTGGATGACGAGGCCCGGAAAGCGGACGGCGTGGGTGGCCTCGGGAAAGCCTGCGAAGAGTGCGGCGATCGCCTCCCGGCCCACGACCTCGGCAGGAAAGCCCGGCGGCGCATAGGGCATCTCCTGCACCGCATCCCCGGCCATGAGCGCAAAGAAGGCGTCCGTGCGCTTGGCGGCGAGATGACCATAGAAGGCGGTGCGCACGAGGGGCCAGTCATGGGCATCCGCGCCCTCGGCTACGGCGGCGACGGGGCGAAGGATCTCTCCGGCGTCGCCCGCCGTGGGGTTTTCGGTGTCGGCCACAGCGGGCATTGCCGCAATGGCGGCGGCGAAGGCCGCGAGACGAAGGGTGGCGAGCATCGTTCTTCTCTTA
>JBCCDG010000167.1:0-8213 GCA_039030915.1 Pseudomonadota bacterium
CGGCGCCCTTGCCGCCCTCCGCTGTGCAGTGCGCCGTGTGACTGCGTCCGCGCCCACCCACGTCAGCGTAGGATGGAAGACGTGACGATCAGGTGAACTTCGTCAGCGACAGAGCGTATGCTGCTCGCCAGTGTCGCGGACCGGGAGTTCGCCAGCGACAGGGCCTATTGCGACCGGTTGGATGGCCGGGGGGCTGGATACGTCCGGATGAGATACGCCTGACGACGTGCTGGCTTTGCTGCCGCAAGGGGTGACCAGGTCTCCTGCGCGTGGGATTGCGCGATGTTCATTATATCTTCGTGCATCCGTTCGACGCTGACGTGGGTGCGCGCGGGCGCAGAAGTAGTGAATCGACCTGCATCGCGGTGAGCCATTCTCCCGCGTCGGTGCTGTGGGCGGCACGCTGGAGGCCTTGGGCCTCTGGGGCGTTGGGGGGTGGAAAGTGCCGGATCGCATGCCACTCTAGCGGAGCGAACAGTTCTGCGGCTCCTGGGTCGTCAAGAGTTTGGCGCGATCAGGTAAGTTCTGCGTCCAGGCGGCGAGCGCTGTCCCGCCGTCATTGGGCGCCGCGCTACCCTGCAGAGGCGGGGCTTCTCGCGCTACCCTTGGGGAACTGCGGTGGAATCGGCGCGGGCGCGACAGGGTCGACCGGGAGCGCGCCCGGCATGAGGGCGCGGCGGGCCGCACAGTAGCGGCGGATAACCTCGAAGGCCTTCACCTCCGCACCGTCCCAGACCATCGTGCAAGCGAGCGTCATGCCGGAGTGAGCGGCGGAGAGGCCGGCGGCGATGCGCGCCGATTTGGTGCGATCCCCGTCTGCGGCGCCGAGTATGCTGGCATTGAAGCGAGCGACATCCAGCGGGTTGGGCGGCACGGCGCAGCCGGCGAGCAGCACGGCGAAGGCGAAAGCATGGGAACGGCGGAGCATTGGCAGGGCCTCCTCGGGCAATTCGTTCGCCCGCGACCCTGCACTGCTACCCGCCGCCGTTGCGTCTCCGGCCGGGCATGCGCGCGCTGCCTCTCACCGATGCCGGGGCGCGCCTTCTCCCGGAAGCGGAAACCTCTCCGCCGGCATCTCGCCGGCCTGATTGTTCCACGCAAGACGCCTACATACCGGCAGACGAAACCGCTCAGCCATGACCGACGACGGGCGAGAAAGGGAGACGGTCGCGGCCTGGCCGCTCCGCTGCGCTCAAACCATCAGAGCGAGGCACAGCATGACCGAGATTGGCGCAGGTCGAGCCCAGGAGCCGCCGTTCCGCTTCGCCGAGGCGCGTGGGCCTGCCGCTTACTCTGCCGCTGTTGCGGCCCTTGGCGCGAGCCCGAGGCGGGCGCGGGCGGCATCGTATTCCCGCCGCAGCCGCGCGACGATCTCTGCCGCGCCCTCGACCGACTTCACGGCGCCGACGCCCTGTCCCGCGCCCCAGATCTCCTTCCAGCTCTTGGGCTTGGAGGAGCCATCGGAGAAGTTCATCGCGGAGGGATCGCTCTCGGGCAGGTCGTCAGGATCCATACCCGCGTTTCTGATCGAGCCCTTCAGATAGTTCCCGTGCACCCCGGTGAAGAGCGAGGAGTAAACGATGTCGTCCGACATCGCATCGACGATCATCTGCTTGTAGGCAGGGTCTGCGTTCGCCTCATGACTCGCGATGAAGGCCGAGCCGATATAGGCGAAATCCGCGCCCATTGCCTCTGCGGCCAGCACAGCGTCGCCCGTTGCGATAGAGCCGGACAGCAGTAGCGGCCCATCGAACCAGGCGCGGATCTCCTGTACCAGCGCGAAGGGCGAGGTGGTGCCCGCATGGCCGCCCGCGCCGGCGGCCACCGCAATGAGCCCGTCCGCGCCCTTCTCGATGGCTTTGCGCGCAAAGCGGTCGTTGATCACGTCGTGGAGCGTGATGCCGCCGCAGGCATGCGCCGCCTCGTTCACCTCGACACGCGCGCCGAGCGAGGTGATCCAGACCGGAACCCCCCACTTGTGGCATATCTCGATATCCCGCTCGAGCCGGACATTCGAGCGATGTACGATCTGGTTGACGGCGAAGGGAGCGGCAGGACTGTCCGGGTTCGCCTGGTTATGGGCGTCCAGCGCCTCGGTGATCTCCTTGAGCCAGGCCTCGAGCATCACCGGCTCGCCCGGCTTTTCGCGCGCATTGAGTGCGGGGAAGCTGCCGATGATCCCGGCCTTGCACTGCGCGATCACGAGCAGAGGGTTCGAGACGATGAAGAGCGGCGCGCCGATCACCGGCAGGGAGAGGCGCATGAGGGCGGGTGGCAGGCGGCGTGGCTCGGTCATGGCTGCTTCTGGGATCCGGCTAGGGTGGCTGCTGCCTCAGGGTTTCCGTTAGCGTCAAGGTTCTCGGCCACCGGCAGGTGGACCGCAAGCCTTGACGCGGCGACACCGTCCGTGCCTTGGCGGAGCCCCTCGAGCGTCAGCGCGGCGAGCCGCTTGGCGTTGCCGCTGGTGAGAACGCTGAGACGCGCAAGCGGCTCGGCGAAGGCGGCGGCGAGCGGCGGAGCGAGGCCGGCGTCGAGTGCCAGCGCGCGGGCTTCCGGTGCCGCGAACGGTCCGTGACGCCAGGTAGCGGCGGCATCTGGCGCTGGCGCGAGCCCCGTCATCGGCCCGAAGACGGGGTCGGCGACGAAGAGCGCCGTTGCCGCGTCCGCTTCGTCCCGGTTGGACGGCTCGACCGGCAGGCCCAGCGCGGCGAGCGATGTCTCCAGCATCGCCTCGGTCAGCGCGACCGCGCCTTCCGGCAGCCGTGCGCGGAGCGGCAGGCGCGGGGCCGGTGTAGTCTGCCGCGCGATGGCAGCGCCAAGGCTGGCGAGGCCCGCCGCCGCCGCGAGTGCGCGGTGCGGATCGGGAAAGACCGCAAGCTGCGCCTCTTCGGCCAGCGCCTGCATTCCCTGCGGCAGAAGAGCGGCGTGCAGGAATGGCGGGGCCTTCGCACCCAGATCCCAGGCTGCCTCCGCCGCTTCGGCCATCGCTTCCAGGAGCGCCGGCGCGCCGTCATGGCCTGGGGCGGTCCATACCCCGAGCAGGATGTCCTGCCCGGCCTCCGCCAGGAGCGTCCCGAGCGCCTGCCCCAGCGGGGCTTCGACCGAGACCGGCAGGAGCTTGATGTCGAGCCCCGCCGCACGCGCCTCGTTGCCGAGGAGCCCGGCCGCCGTCTCGAGCATCTCCGGCAAGCCGACGAGCCCAAGGCGGCGTCCCGCAGGCAGGCGCCGGGCCCGGCAGGCCGCGACGAGATCGAGCGCCGCTTCGAGCCCTGCCGGCAGCGCAGCACCCGCCTGTATGAGCAGGCTGCCGAGCGGGTCCGCCGGCACCGGCTCCGGCGGGGTCGTCGCGCCTCCGCCGGCGCCTGCGGCTGTTGCCGTGCCGCGGCTCCGGCCACGCTCATCGTGCGAGGTGTCGGCCCGCACCGCGATGACGGGCCGGCCCGCTACCCGCGCCCGCTCGAGCATGGTTGCGAGCGCGGCGCCGCTGCCGGGCTCGCCCGGTGCCGTTTCGGGTACGAGCAGGATGGGCAGGCCGGCCGCGCCCGCATCGCCGAGGAGGAGTTCGAGCCCCTCGGCCAGCCCCAGATCCGCCGCCTCGCCAAGCCCGATCAGCGTTCGCGGCACGAGACCGCGGCCCGCCGCGGATGCCGCGACATGCCCGGCAAGGCCCGGCCCGGAGAAGAGCGCCGCGAAGGCGCCGCCCGTCCCGTCGCGCGGGGGCAGGGCCGGCAAATGTGCGGCAGCAGGCCCCAGCGCAAGGCGCGAAGTGGCGTGCACGAGCCCGCCCGAGCCCGGGCCGAGGATCGCAAGCCCCGTTTGCTCAGCAATATCCGCCAGCTCGCGGCGGAGCGCGAGGCCGCCATCGGCGGTCGGATCGTCGGGCGCGAGCACCAGAACCGCCCGCGTCCCACTGGCGGCTGCGGCACGCAGGGTCTCACCGATGGCCGCATCGTCCGCCGCGATCACGAGAACCTCGGCGCCGCCGGTCTCCGCCGGATCGCCCACCGCAGGCAGGCCCTGCACGCTCGCCGCCTCGGCGATGGGGATCAGCCGGCCCTCGAACCCCGCCTTGCGCAATGCGGACAGCGCTTTGCCCGCTTGCCGCGCGGCCCCTTCGTCCGCGCCCGCGAGGGCGATGGCGCGCGGGCCCAGCAGCGTCTCCGGGCGAAGGGGCAGGCGCGCACGCGGCCCGACCTCCGCGCCCGGCCGCGTCTCGAGACCGAGAAACGCACTGAGCGCCTCTGCGAAGCGTACCGGCGGCGCTGCGTCGTCGAGTGTCCAGAGCCGGCGTCCGCCAGGCCCGATCTCCGCCGCGAAGCCAAGCGCCGCGGCTGCATCCGAGAGGCGCCGGGTGACGACGAAGACATGGCTGAGATAGAGCCCGCCGCCCGACCCGCCCGCCCCTGTCGGCGGGCCGAAGCTGCAGCCCCCCACCTTGACCCGCTTGCCGCTGGCGTTCTCGGCCCAGATCTCGACCTCTTCGGGGCCTGCCCTCAGCGTCAGGGCCGCGTTGTCGGCGATCAGTGCGAGGGCAGGCCGCGCTTCGGGAGCGCAGCGGTCGAGGAGGCCTTCGGGCAGGTTGGCGGCTGGCATGGCGGCTCATCGTCCCGCTCGGCGCCGGCCCGCGGGGCACGGCGCCTCGTTGCTTCATATCTCAGCACCGTGGTAGCCCGCCATCGGCCGGGACGGAAGCGTTCCGCGTGCCAGGCGATACTTGCGCCACCGCCTGGCGCGTGCTCTCGGTCTCCCGCCCCTCCCCGATGCCGCAGTGACCACGATCGAGTATCGCGGCGACCAGCCGCGATTCCGCTTTGTTGGAGGGCGGACCCTCTCAGCTCCGGCCTTCCTCCACCGCATGGCAGGCGACCCGGGTCGGCCCCGCGCGGCGCATCTCGGGGCGTTCGCGGCGGCAGCGGTCGTTGGCGAGCGGGCATCGCGGGTGAAAGGCGCAGCCCGTGGGCGGGTTGATCGGGTCGGGGATCTCTCCCTTGGGCGGTGGCACCTCGCGGCCGAAGGCGTCGATGCGCGGCGCGGCATCCAGCAGCATCCGCGTATAGGGATGGCGTGGCTCGGCGAAGAGCGTGTCGCGCGGCGCCTCTTCAACCAGGCCGCCGAGGTACAGCACGCCGATGGTGTCGGCCATGTAGCGCACGACCGAGAGATCATGGCTGATGAAGAGATAGGTGAGGCCGAGATCGGTCTGCAGGTCGCGCATGAGGTTCAGCACCTGCGCCTGGACCGAGACATCCAGCGCCGAGGTTGGCTCGTCGCAGACGATGAATTTCGGCTTCGAGGCAAGCGCGCGGGCGACGCAGATGCGCTGCCGCTGCCCGCCCGAGAACTCGTGCGGAAACTTCTCGACGTCTCGCGCCGAGAGACCCACCTGCTCGAGCAGCGCCCCCGGCCCGCCCTCCAGCGGCTTGCCGAGGCTCTTGGCGGGCTCCGCCACGATATCGCCGACGCGCCAGCGCGGGTTGAGCGATGCGTAAGGGTCCTGGAAGATCATCTGGATCTCGGCCCGAGCCTTTCTGCGCTTGCGTGCGCTCTTCTCGCGGAAGAGGTCGATCCCGCCGATCTCGACGCTGCCCTCGGAGGGTTTCTGGAGCCCCACCGCGATCTTGCCGATGGTCGACTTGCCCGAGCCGGACTCGCCGACCAGCGCATAGACCCCCCGGTCCGCGATCTCGAAGGAGACGTCGTTGACCGCGGTCAGGATCGCCTTCTTGCCGCCCTCCAGCACCCGGTTGAGCCATGGCTTGGAGACATCGAACCGGCGGACGAGGTTCTTGACGACGACGCGCGGTGCGGCGTCCGCCAGCGTCTGTGAGGCGTCCTCCGCAATGACGACTGTCTCGCTCATGCCATCTCTTCCATGCGCTTCTCGCGGGCGCGCACCCAGCAGGCGGCGCGGCCCCCGCAGCCCTGGATCGTGGGCGGCGGGTCGAGGAGACAGCCCGCCTCGGCAAGGGGACAGCGCGGATGGAAGGCGCAGCCCGTGGGGATCGCGTCCAGCCGCGGCATCGCGCCGGGGATCTGGGCCAGGCGTTCGCCGGGCGCGGTCGCCATCGGCGTCGATGCCATGAGGCCCTCGGTATAGGGGTGCATCGGTTTGCCGACGACCTCGTCGACCCGCCCGATCTCGGCCATTCGGCCGGCGTAGAGCACGGCTACACGGTCCGCCGCCTCGGCGATGACGCCCATGTCATGGGTGATCAGCATCACGGCGGTGCCTCGCTCGCGGCACAGGCGCTTGAGGAGCGCGATGATCTGGGCCTGTACGCTGACGTCGAGGGCCGTCGTGGGCTCGTCGGCAATAATCAGCTTGGGCTCGGCGCAGAGCGCAAGGGCGATGACCACGCGTTGACGCATGCCGCCCGAGAACTCGTGCGGATAGCTGCGAAGACGATCCTCCGCGCCCGGAATACCCACTTCGATCAGCGCATCGAGCGCCCGGCGCTCCGCCTCCCGCTGGCCCACGCGCAGATTGGCGCGGATGGTCTCGGTCAACTGGTCGCCGATCCGGATGAGCGGGTTGAGCGAGGTCAGCGGGTCCTGAAAGACCATTCCGATCTCCCGCCCCCGCACGGCGCGAAGCTGCGACGACGTCATGAGATCGAGCCGTTCCCCGGCGAGCCGGATCGTGCCGCTGGCGATGCGCGTCGGCGGCTCGAAGAGGCCGATGACCGCCGAGCCCATCATGGATTTGCCCGCTCCGGATTCTCCCACGACCCCCAGCACCTCGCCTGCCGCGATGCTGAGGCTGACGCCGTTCACTGGTCGCAGCACCCCGCGTCGCGTCGGGATCTCGACCACCAGGTCCTCGATCTGCAGCACCGATTTCGGGGAGGCGGCCATCAGCGGAGCCTCGGGTTGAGGGCGGTGCGCAGCCAGTCGCCGAGCAGGTTCACGCTGAGCGCCAGGACCAGGAGCGTGACGGCCGGGAAGAACAGGATCCACCACTCGCCGGAGAAGAGGAAGCCCTGGCCGATGCGGATGAGCGTGCCGAGCGAGGGCTGCGTCGGCGGTGCGCCGACGCCGAGGAAGCTGAGCGTCGCTTCGGTGATGATCGCGAGCGCCAAGCCTATCGTGGCGATGACCAGCACCGGAGAGAGAGCATTGGGCAGCACATGGCGGAACATGATGCCGAGCGAGGATCGGCCGATGAGGCGGGCAGCCGCGACGTATTCCCGCTGCTTCTCTACCAGCGTGGATGAGCGCACGACGCGGGCGAACTGCACCCAGTCCGAGAGACCGATGCTGATGATCAGCACCCAGATCGCCATCTCCTCCCGATGCTCGGGCGCCACGATCCCTTGCGCCACGCCGAAGATGAGCATGGCAACGAGGATGGAGGGGAAGGTGAGCTGCACATCCGCGAGGCGCATGATGATCGTCTCGAGCCAGCCGCCGAGATAGCCTGCGAGCAGGCCCAACGTGATCCCGATGATCATCGCGAGCACCACGGCAGCGACGCCGACGAAGAGCGAGATGCGCAGTCCGTATAGGATCGCGGAGAAGACGTCCCGCCCCTGGTCGTCCGTGCCGAGCCAGAAGACCTCGCCGGTGAAGACGTTGGGCTCCATCGGTGCGGAGAAGCCGTTCATGAGGTTGAGCGTCGATGGGTCGAACGGATTGTGAGGCGCGATCAGAGGCGCGAGGATGGCGCCCAGCGAGAGGACGAGCACCATGATCGCGGCGATCACCGTGACCGTCGAGCTGCGGAAGGAATGGGCAAGGTCGCTGTCCCAGGCGCGGGCGAGAGTACTCATGCCGGTCCTTCCCTCAGCGCGCCGCCGCCGCGCGATCGACGCGCAGACGAGGGTCAATTGCTACATAGACGAGATCGACGATCAGGTTGATGGCCACGAACATGACCGAGATGATCATGAGGTACGCGGCCATCACAGGAATGTCGACGAACTGCACCGCGTTGATGAAGAGGAGCCCGACGCCAGGCCATTGAAACACGGTCTCGGTGATGATGGCGAACGCGATGATCGAGCCGAGCTGCAGGCCCGTCACCGTGATCACCGGCAGGAGCGTGTTCTTGAGGGCATGGCCGAAATTCACCGCGCGCTCGGAAAGTCCGCGGGCGCGGGCAAAGCGGATATAGTCCTGCCGAAGCACCTCCAGCATCTCGGATCGCACGAGGCGCATGATCAGCGTCATCTGGTAGAGCCCGAGGGTGATGGAAGGCAGGATCAGCGCCTTCA